>NZ_CP059903.1:631000-946500 GCF_014127485.1 Nocardioides dongkuii
CGCCGCCCGCCCGGTGCCGCTCTCCGACCTGCAGGCCGAGCTCGGCCGCGCCGACCTCGTGATCAGCTGCACCGGGTCCACCGGCGTGCTGGTCACCCGCGAGATGGTGCAGGACGCCCGGGGCGACGGCCGGCCGCTGGCCGTCATCGACCTCGCCCTGCCGCACGACGTCGAGCCCGCCGTGGGCGACCTGCCGGGCGTGTTCCTGGTGGGTCTCGCGGCGCTGGCCGAGGAGCTGCACGCCGACTCCGACGGCGCCGTCGGCGACGAGGTCGCCCAGGTCCGCCGGATCGTCGGCCAGGAGGTCAGCGCGTTCCTCAACGCCCGCCGCCAGGCCAGCGTGACGCCGACCGTGGTGGCGCTGCGCTCGATGGCCACCTCCGTCGTCGACGCCGAGATGGAGCGGCTCGACCACCGGCTGCCCGGGCTCGACGACGCCGCGCGCGCCGAGGTCCTGCACACCGTGCGCCGGGTGGCCGACAAGCTGCTCCACGAGCCGACGGTGCGCGTCAAGGAGCTCGCCAACGAGACCGGTGCGATCTCCTACGCCGCCGCGCTCGCCGAGCTGTTCGCGCTCGACCCCGAGGCCGTGGACGCCGTGACCCGGGCGGAGGGGCTCGAGTGAGCGCCGCCGTCCGCGGGCCGGTGCGGGTCGGCACCCGCGCCTCGCTGCTCGCCACCACCCAGTCCGGCACCGTCGCGGCCATGATCCGCGAGCGCCTCGGCCGCGACGCCGTCCTGGTCGAGATCGCGACCGACGGCGACCGCACCCAGGCCTCCGGCGTCCCGCTGGCGACGTACGGCGGCACCGGGGTCTTCGTCGGCGCGCTGCGCGACGCCCTGCTGCGCGGCGACGTCGACGTCGCGGTGCACTCCCTCAAGGACCTCCCCACCTACCCCGCCCCCGGGATCCGCCTCGTGGCGGTGCCCGGACGCGAGGACCCGCGCGACGTGGTCGTCGCCCGCGACGGCCTCACCCTCGGCGAGCTGCCGGTCGGCTCCCGGGTCGGCACCGGCTCGCCGCGGCGGGCCGCACAGCTGCACGCCCTCGGCCTCGGTTTGGACGTGGTCGGCGTCCGTGGCAACGTCGACACCCGGATCGGCAAGGTCCGCTCGGGCGAGTACGACGCCGTCGTACTGGCTCGTGCCGGGTTGGCCCGGCTCGACCGGCTGGAGGAGGCGACCGAGGTGCTCGACCCGATCCAGGTCCTCCCCGCTCCCGGCCAGGGCGCCCTGGGCGTGGAGTGCCGCGAGGACGACGAGCTCGTCACCGCGCTGGCCACGCTCGACGACCCGCGGGCCCGTGCCGCGGTCGAGGCCGAGCGCGCCGTGCTCGCCACCCTCGAGGGCGGCTGCTCCGCCCCGATCGGCGCCCTCGCGGAGGTCGTCGAGGGCGAGGACGGCGACGAGCTCTGGGTGCGAGCCGTGGCGCTCTCACTCGACGGGGCCCTCTCGGTGCGGAAGTCCGCATCCGGGGACCCCGCCGACGCCGCCGGCGTCGGCACCCGGCTGGCCGGCGAGATGCTCGCCGACGGCGCCGGACAACTGGACTCCCAGCAGCACGACGATTCAGAACAGGTGCGCAACGCATGACCCGAGGCAAGATCACCACCGCCACCCCGAACCACGGGTGGGTGTCCTTCGTGGGCAGCGGACCCGGCGACCCGGACCTGCTCACGGTCCGCGCCGTCGAGCTGCTCGAGCAGGCGGACGTCGTCGTCACCGAGGCACCGGAGCACGGCGCGCTCGTGCGCACGGTGCTCGGGCTGCCCGACCCCGCCGACCTCCCCGAGGACGCCCCCGTGCCCGGCCCCGAGCTCGTGGACGGCGGGTTCGGCGAGGACGGCCAGCCGCTGACCCACGCGGCCCGCGCGAAGGTCGTCGTCAAGCAGGCGAAGCGCGGGCTGCGCGTCGTCCGGCTGATGACCGGCGACCCGTTCCTCTACGCGTCCGGTCCCGAGGAGGCCCAGGCCTGCGTCAAGGCCGACATCGGCTTCGAGATCGTCCCCGGCGTCTCCTCGGTCAGCGCGGTCCCGGCGTACGCCGGCATCCCGCTCACCACCAAGGACCACCGCGAGGTCGCCGTCGTGACCTGCGGCGAGAAGGTCGACTGGAGCCAGTACGCCGACGACCGCACCCTGGTGCTGCTCTCGGCCGTCGGCCAGATCGCCGACGTCGCGCAGGCGCTCGTCGCCGCCGGCCGCTCGGCCCAGACCCCCGTCGCGATGACGCGGGTCGGCACGACCACGATGCAGAGCACGGTCACCTCCACCCTCGAGCACATCGCCGCCGACGCGCGCGCCGCGCGGATGACGCCCCCGGCGGTCACCGTCGTGGGCAAGGTCGTCGACCTGCGCGAGACGCTCTCCTGGTTCGAGACCAAGCCGCTGTTCGGCTGGCGGGTCCTGGTGCCCCGCACCAAGGACCAGGCCGGCCCGGTCGTCACCCGGCTGCGCGGCTACGGCGCCGTGCCCGAGGAGGTGCCGACCATCTCCGTCGAGCCGCCCCGCAACCCCCAGCAGATGGACAAGGCCGTCCGCGGCCTCGTCGAGGGCCGCTACGAGTGGATCGCCTTCACCTCGGTGAACGCCGTCCGCGCCGTGCGCGAGAAGTTCGAGGAGTACGGCCTCGACGCGCGGGCGTTCTCCGGGCTCAAGATCGCCGCGGTGGGCGACAAGACCGCCCAGGCCATCGCCGCCTGGGGCCTGCGCGCGGACCTGGTGCCCTCGGGCGAGCAGTCCGCCGCCGGGCTCCTGGAGGACTGGCCGGAGTACGACGAGGTGCTCGACCCGATCAACCGGGTCTTCCTCCCGCGCGCCGACATCGCCACCGAGAACCTGGTCGCCGGCCTGGTCGACCTCGGCTGGGAGTGCGACGACGTCACGGCGTACCGCACCGTGCGCGCCACCCCGCCGCCCGCGCCCACCCGCGACGCGATCAAGTCGGGCAAGTTCGACGCGGTCGTGTTCACCTCGTCCTCGACGGTGCGCAACCTGGTCGGCATCGCCGGCAAGCCGCACCCGTCGACGGTGATCGCCGTGATCGGCCCCGCGACCGCGAAGACCGCCGAGGAGCACGGCCTGCGGGTCGACGTCCTGGCCCCCGCGCCGGACGTCGAGCAGCTCGTCGACGCCCTGGCGGACTTCGGCGCCAGCCGCCGCGCCGCGATGGTCGAGGCCGGCACGCCGGTCACCCGCCCGTCGGAGCGCAAGCCCTCCACCAGGTCGAGGAAGGTCCGAGCCGAGTGAGGAGCGCGCGCAGCGCGCTCCGAACGAAGGCGAGGAGGTCGAGTAGCGCCCGAGGAACGAGGGCGCGTATCGAGACCTGGGTGAAGGCAGAAGCGTAGGGAAGAGCCGAGGTTTCGGTCCGGGGTAGAAGCGGGCGAGGTCTCGAGGGTCTCGACGAGTCGGGGGGTCTCGATACGCTCGCTAGCGCTCGCTACTCGACCAACGAGGGGGGCCGCTCGACCACCGAGAGCACTCGACCAACGAGGGCACGAGGAGAGGCAGGACGACGTGGAGACCAACCCCGAGGTGACCGGCCCGACGATCCGGCCGCGGCGGCTGCGCACGACGCCGGCGCTGCGCCGGATGGTGGCGGAGACGTCGGTCGAGGCGCGCCAGCTGGTGCTGCCGCTGTTCGTCCGCGAGGACATCAGCGAGCCGGTCGCGATCTCCTCGATGCCCGGCGTCCTCCAGCACACCCGCTCCAGCCTGCGGGCCGCGGTCACCGAGGCCGCCGAGCTCGGCCTGGGCGGCGTGATGCTCTTCGGCGTCCCGGCCACCAAGGACGCCGAGGGCTCCGGGGCGATCGACCCGCAGGGCATCCTCAACCTCGCGATCACCGACGTGGTCGCCGAGGTCGGCGACGCGCTGACGGTGATGAGCGACCTGTGCCTCGACGAGTTCACCGACCACGGGCACTGCGGCGTGCTGACCCCCGACGGGCAGGTCGACAACGACCGCACGCTCGCGGCGTACGCCGCGATGGCGCGCGCCCAGGCCCACGCCGGTGTCGACATGGTCGGCCCCAGCGGGATGATGGACGGCCAGGTCGCCGTGGTCCGCGCGGCGCTGGACGCGGCCGAGTACCAGGACGTCTCGGTGCTGGCGTACTCCGCGAAGTACGCCTCCGCCTTCTTCGGCCCGTTCCGCGAGGCGGTCGGCTCCTCGCTCCAGGGGGACCGCCGCACCTACCAGCAGGACGCGGCCAACGCCCGCGAGGGCGTCCGCGAGGCGCTCCTCGACGTCGCGGAGGGCGCCGACCTGGTGATGGTCAAGCCGGCGATGGCCTACCTCGACGTCGTCCGCCGGGTCCGCGACGCGGTCGACGTCCCGGTCGCGGCGTACCAGGTCTCCGGCGAGTACGCGATGCTCGAGGCCGCCGCCGCGAACGGCTGGATCGACCGCGAGCCGGCGATCCTGGAGTCGCTCACCTCGATCCGGCGCGCCGGCGCCGACGTGGTGCTGACCTACTGGGCCACCGAGGTGGCCCGGCTGCTCGCCCGCTGACTCAGGGGTTCATGTACTTGTCGACGCAGGCGTTCAGCGCCGACGCGCCGATCAGGTTGGTGATCAGCTTGACGACCACGTCGAGCGCGCCGCTGAGGTCGAGCTTGAGGCCGTAGTCGAGCGCGCACTGGGTGACGGCCTGGGCGTAGGTGAGGGTCTGCTCGACCGGCTCGGGCAGCGGCGGCAGCTTCACGTCGGGCAGCTTCGGCGGCTTGGTGCCGCCGTTGCCGCCCTCACCACCCGGCGTGCCGGGCGTGCCCGGCGCGGGCGGCTGCGTGGCTCCCGGCTGGGTCGGGGTGGTCGGCTCCTGGGGCGAGGACGGGGTGGACGGCGTCGGCGCGATGGTGCCCTGGTTGCCGGTGCCCTGCGGGGGCTTGGTGCTCGACGGCGGCGGAGTGTAGCCGGGGTCGGGGACGATGTAGCCGGCGGCGGTGGTGCCGTTGGGCACCGAGGTGTACTCGCCGTCGAGGTAGGCGTTCATGATCGAGAGCACCAGGTCGACGTAGGACTGGCTGTGGTTGTAGCGGTAGACCGCGGCGCGCTGGCCGGCGACGGTCGAGAGGTCGTCGTCGCCGGAGCAGAGGTAGACCGCCGAGGCGAGCGCCGCGTCGTCGATGTCCTGGGGGTTGCGGGCGTCGTCGCCGTCGGCGTCCACGCCGACGACCGACCAGGTCGAGGGGATGAACTGCATCGGGCCGACCGCGCGGTCCCACTTCACGTCGTTGTCGAACTGGCCGGCGTCGGTGTCGCGGATGGCCTGGGTGTTGCGGCTGCCGTCGAGGGCGATGCCGTAGATCCCGGGGGTCGCGACGCCCTGGTCGTCGAGGGTGTTGCCGGCGTAGCGGCCGTGGTCGGACTCGACGCGGCCGACGGCGGCGACGAGCTGCCAGGAGACGTTGCAGGACTTGTCGGCCGCGTTGATGACGGTCTCGGCGCGCTGGTAGGCCGCGAGCGCGGCCGAGGGGATGGCGGCGGTGGAGGCCGTGGACACCGCCTGGGCCGCGCCGCCGGACCCGATGCCGGGGGCGACGCCGTCGGGCGAGGACACGCTGGCCGGGGCGTCGATCGCCTCGGTCGGGACCGTGGTCCCGTCGGGCAGGCTGGTCACCGAGGACGGCGCGTTGCTGCCGGTGGCGGTCGCCGAGCCGGCGCCCACGCCGGCCAGGTTGGCGGTCCAGGCAGCGGACAGCAGGGCGAGGGGCACCAGGGCCGTCGCGCGCTGTGCGCGTCCGAGTCGCTTGGACATTCGGTTCTCTCCCGGCTTCGCAACGAATACGTCCGTGCCCTCCCGCGGCACGTGTGACGTTCTTAACGAATCGTGTCACGGCGAGGTTACGCAGGAAAACGATTCGGCCGATCGGACCGGCTCCCGAGATGCTCCGGGTGATCGACGTCACCCATGGTGCCCCATGACACCTGGGGCGAAACAGGGGGATCCGACGTGGGCCGGGCCACTCCCGGAGGGGAGAGGCGTCGCCCTGGGCTGCAGCGGGTTGGGGGGCTGGGCGAGAATGAGGCGATGCCTGACGCGAGCCCCCGTCCCACGCCTGCCTCGCAGGACCTGTTCGCACGCGCCCGAGCGGTCACCCCGGGCGGTGTGAACTCACCCGTGCGCGCCTTCAACGCGGTCGGCGGCACGCCGCGCTTCATCCGCTCGGCGGCGGGGGCGTGGCTCACCGACGTCGACGGCCACGAGTACGTCGACCTCATCTGCTCGTGGGGCCCGATGCTGCTCGGTCACGCGCACCCCGAGGTCCAGGCGGCCGTGCAGGCCGCGGTCGCCCGCGGCACGTCGTACGGCACCCCGACCGTGCCCGAGGTCGAGCTGGCCGAGGAGATCGTGGCGCGGACCTCGGTCGAGCGGGTGCGGTTCGTCTCCTCCGGCACCGAGGCGACGATGTCGGCGATCCGGCTCGCCCGCGGCTTCACCGGCCGCGACGTGGTCGTGAAGTTCGCCGGTTGCTACCACGGCCACGTCGACGCGCTGCTGGCCTCGGCCGGCTCCGGGCTCGCGACGTTCGCGGTGCCCGGCACGCCCGGCGTCCCCGTCTCGTCGACCGAGCTCACGCTGGTGCTGCCCTACAACGACCGGGCGGCCGTCGAGAAGGTGTTCGCCGAGCACGGCGACCGGATCGCCTGCCTGATCACCGAGGCCGCCCCCGGCAACATGGGTGTGGTGCCGCCGGAGCCCGGGTTCAACGGCTTCCTCGCCGAGACCTGCGCCCGGCACGGCGCGCTGTTCGTCAGCGACGAGGTGATGACCGGCTTCCGCGCCTCGAAGCAGGGCCAGTGGGGCCTCGACGGCGCCGTCGAGGGCTGGCGGCCCGACCTGGTCACCTTCGGCAAGGTGATGGGCGGCGGCTTCCCGGCTGCCGCGTTCGGCGGGCGCGCCGACGTGATGGCGCACCTCTCCCCGGAGGGGCCGGTCTACCAGGCCGGCACGCTCTCGGGGAACCCGGTTGCGACCACCGCCGGCCTCGCCACGCTGCGCCTGGCCACCGACGAGGTGTACGAGCACATCGGCGGCGCCGCCGAGACGATCAAGGCCGCTGCCGCCGAGGCGCTCACCGCCGCCGGCGTCCCGCACGTGGTGCAGTCCACGGGCACGATGTTCTCGGTGTTCCTCACCGAGGGGCCGGTCCGCGACTTCGAGGACGCCTCGCGCACGAGCAGCCCGGCGTACGCCGCGTTCTTCCACGCCATGCTCGACGCGGGGGTCTACCTGCCGCCGTCGGCGTACGAGGCGTGGTTCCTCTCCAGCGCCCACGACGACCGCGCGGTCTCGACCGTGCTGGACGCCCTGCCCACCGCCGCGCTGGCCGCGGCGGCCGTCCTGGACAGCCCCGAGGAGCCGCGATGAGCGCCACCCCCGACACGATCGTCCACCTGCTGCGCCACGGGGAGGTGTACAACCCCGGCGGCGTGCTCTACGGCCGCCGGGACGGCTTCCACCTCTCCAAGCTGGGCAACCAGATGGCCGAGCGGGTCGCTGCGACGATCGGGGACCGCGACATCACCCACATCGTCTCCTCGCCGCTCGAGCGCGCGCAGGAGACCGGCCGGCCGCTGGCCGCGCGGCGCGGGCTCGAGATCGTCACCGACGAGCGGGTCATCGAGTCGACCACGGTCTTCGAGGGGATGAGCTTCGGCGAGGGCGCGATGACGCTGGTCAAGCGGCCCCGGCTGTGGTGGCACCTGCGCAACCCGCTCGGCCCGTCGTGGGGCGAGCCGTACAAGCAGATCGTGGCCCGGATGATGGCCGCCGTGGAGGACGCCCGCGCCGCCGCCGTCGGCCACGAGGCGGTGGTGGTCTCCCACCAGCTGCCGATCTGGACGACCCGGCTGCACGTCGAGGGCCGCTCGTTCCTGCACGACCCCCGCAGCCGCCAGTGCACCCTGTGCTCGCTGACCTCCCTGCACTTCGTCGGCGACCGGCTGGCCCAGGTGTCCTACTCCGAGCCGGCGGGCGACCTGATCCCCGCGGGCGACAAGCGTGCGCCGTTCTCGGCCGGCGGGGCTCCCGAGGAGGAGCGTCCCTGAGATGACCCGCCTCCGCGCCGTCGCCGGCGCCCTGCTCACCGGTGCCCTGCTCACGGCCACCGCGGCCTGCTCCTCCCTGGAGGGCACGGGCGACGGCGGCTACATCGAGGGCGACGGGCGGGTCACCCAGATCGACCCCGGCGACCGGGCCGACCCGATCGAGCTGACGGGGGAGACCCTGGACGGCGAGCCGGTCGACCTCGCGGACCTGCGCGGCGAGGTCGTCGTGATGAACACCTGGGGCGCCTGGTGCGGGGCCTGCCACGGCGAGATGCCCGACCTGGTCGGGGCGGCCGAGGAGCTCGGCGACCGGGCGAGGTTCCTCGGCATCAACACCCGCGACCCCAGCCGGGAGGCGGCGCGGTCCTTCGAGCGGCGCTACGACGTGGAGTACCCGTCGGTGGACGCTTCGTCGGACCCCGCCGTGCTGCTCGCCTTCACCGGCGTCTTCAGCCCCAAGGCGACCCCCACCACCGTCGTGCTCGACCAGGACGGCCGGGTGGCGGCCGTGGTGAACGGGCCGGTCCCCTCGACGCTCACGCTGGTCCAGGTGGTCGAGGACGTCCTCGCCGAGGACGCGTGAGCGATGGGTGACTGGTTCGGCCAGACGGCCGGCTCGGGCTCGCTGGTGCTCGCGATCCCCGTGGCCCTGCTCGCGGGCCTCGTCTCGTTCTTCTCGCCGTGCGTGATCCCGCTGCTCCCGGCGTACTTCTCCTACGCCACCGGCCTCTCCGGCGCCGACCTGGCCACCGGCGAGGTCAAGCGCGGCCGGATGGTCGCCGGCTCGGTGCTGTTCGTCCTCGGCTTCGGCGTGGTGTTCGTGCTGCTGGGCGTCGCGAGCGGGTCGCTGGCCACCTGGCTGGTGGTCAACACCCAGACCCTGAACGTCGTGCTCGGCGTCCTGGCGATCGTCATGGGCCTGGTCTTCATCGGCCTGGTCCCGCTGCTCCAGCGCGACCTGCGCTTCCACCGGGTCCCGGCGGTCGGGCTCGCGGCGGCCCCGGTGCTCGGGTTCCTGTTCGGGCTCGGCTGGCAGCCGTGCATCGGCCCCACGCTGGGGGTGATCACCACGCTGGCGTACGCCGAGGGCACCGCCGCGCGGGGCGGGCTGCTGATGGCCTTCTACGCCCTCGGGCTGGGCCTGCCCTTCATCCTGGCTGGGCTCTTCTGGCAGCGGGCCCTCGGCGCGCTCGGGTTCGTCCGCCGCCACCAGCAGTGGGTCACCCGCGCCGGCGGCCTGATGCTGGTGATCGTCGGCGTGCTGCTGGTCACCGGCTGGTGGGACCATGCCGTCACCTGGCTGCAGCTGCACCTGGTCAGCGACTTCGAGGTGGGCGTGTGAGCACCGATCTGTCCCCGCAGGAGCCCCAGCAGGAGCCCCAGCAGGAGTCCCGGCAGGAGTCCCGGCAGGGGGGCGAGCTCACGGTCGGCGAGCTGCTGCGCTGGACCTGGCGCCAGCTGACCTCGATGCGCACCGCGCTGATCCTGCTGCTCGTGCTGGCGCTCGCCGCCGTGCCCGGGTCGGTGATCCCGCAGCAGGGGGTCGACGCGCTGAAGACCACCCAGTGGCAGGAGCGGCACCCCGACCTGACGCCGGTCTACGAGCGGCTCGGCCTCTTCGACGTCTACGACACCCCGTGGTTCGCCGCGATCTACGTGCTGCTGATGATCTCCCTCATCGGCTGCATCATCCCGCGGACCCTGGTCTACCTCCGCGCCATCAAGGCCCCGCCGCCCCGGGCCCCCCGCAACCTGACCCGGCTCCCGGACCACGCGTCGTACCGCACCGACGAGGACGCCGACGCCGTCCTGGCGCGCGCCCGCGAGGTGCTGCGCGGTCGGCGCTACCGGGTGCGCCCGCCCGACGACGGCGACGCGGCGGTCAGCAGCGAGCGCGGCTACCTGCGCGAGGTCGGCAACCTGGTCTTCCACCTCTCGGTGATCGTGGTGCTGGTCGGCTTCGCCGTCGGCGGCCTGTTCGGCTACAAGGGCGGCGTCATCCTGCCCGTCGGCACGCCGTTCTCGAACACCCTGACCCAGTACGACGACTTCGTCCCCGGCGACCTGTTCACCGGCGAGGACATGGAGCCGTTCTGCTTCACCGTCGACGACTTCGACGTCGAGTGGCTCAAGGACGGGCCGCGCGCCGGGATGTCCCAGGGCTTCAGCGCCGACACCCGCTACCAGGAGGACTGCACCGGCGCCGACGCGACCGAGGAGCAGCGCTACGACCTGCGGGTCAACCACCCGCTGGCCATCGGCGACACCGAGGTGTTCCTCATCGGCCACGGCTACGCGCCGGTGATCACCGTCCGCGACGGCGAGGGCGAGGTCGCCTACACCGGCCCGACGGTGTTCCTGCCGCAGGACCAGACCCTGTTCTCCTTCGGCGTGGTCAAGGCGACCGGCGCGCGCCCGGTGCAGGTCGGGCTCGAGGGCGTCTTCTACCCGACGTTCGTCAACGTCGAGGGCGACCCCGCCAACCTGATGGGCGAGCTGAACAACCCGCTGCTCTCGCTGCTGGTGTACGCCGGCGACCTCGGCCTCGACGGCGGCGCCCAGTCGGTCTACGTCCTGGACAAGGACAACGCCGAGCAGGTGATGACCTCCGACGGGAAGCCGCTGCGCCTGGACCTCCAGGAGGGCGAGACGGCCGAGCTGCCCGACGGGCTCGGGAGCGTCACCTTCGAGGGCGTCGAGGAGTGGAACCGGCTGCAGATCAGCCGCACGCCCGGGAAGCTGGTCGCGCTGGCCGGCGTCGTGCTCGCGCTCATCGGGCTGCTCGGCTCGCTGTTCATCCGGCCGCGACGGGTCTGGGTTCGTGCCCGGCGGGTCGACGGGGGGACACTGGTGGAGGTGGCCGCGCTGGACCGCTCCGGCGGCGGCGACGTCACCACCGAGATCGACGAGGTGGTCGCCGCGCTGCGCGGTGACACCTCGAGCAGCACACGAGACGAGGAGAGCACGTGAGCGACGCGTCGTGGGAGACCCTGAGCAACCAGGCCGTGGCGGTCTGCGGGGTCGTCTACTTCCTGGCCCTGCTCAGCCACCTGGTGGAGTGGTCCGCGCTCCGCAAGCTGCCGGTCTCGGTCGGCTCGATCACCGCCCCGGCGCGCTCCGGAGCCGGTGGCGCCGGCGGCGTCGCGGTGGCCGAGCGCGGGCCCGACGCCGAGGGCGACATCGACGAGGACGCCGAGCGGCGTACGAACCTCTTCGGCCGGCTGGGCCTGCTGCTGACGATCATCGCCGTCGCGGTGCACCTGGTCGCGCTGGTCGGTCGCGGGATGGCCGCCGACCCGAACCGGGTGCCCTGGGGCAACATGTACGAGTTCACGCTCTCCGGGACGTTCTTCCTCGCGGCGTTCTACCTCGCGCTGTACCGCCGGTTCTCGCTGGCCTGGATGGCCCCGATCGTCACCGGCCTGGTCCTGGTGCTGCTGATGGTCGACGTGATCTGGCTGCACGAGGAGGTCGCGCCCCTCACCGAGGCGCTGAACTCGCCCTGGCTGGTCATCCACGTCGTCTCCGCCGTCATCGCGACCGGCGCGTTCACCCTCGGCGGCATCGGCTCGGTGCTCTACCTGCTCAAGGAGCGCGCCGAGCGCCGCGGCACCTCCGGCGGCTACCTGGCCCGCGTCCCCGCACCGGCCGTCCTCGACCGGGTCTCCTACCGGATGCACGCCTTCGCGTTCCCGGTGTGGACCTTCGCGGTCCTCATCACCGGCCCGATCTGGGCGCACCAGGCGTGGGCGTCGTACTGGAACTGGGACCCCAAGGAGGTCTGGGCGTTCATCACCTGGGTCGTGTACGCCGGCTACCTGCACGCCCGCGCGACCGCGGGCTGGAAGGGCCGCAACGCCGCGATCCTGGCGCTCGTCGGTCTCGCCACCTTGTGGTTCAACTTCGTCGGGATCAACTTCTTCTCCTCGACCAGCCAGCACTCGTACGCCGAGGGCGCGGGCGTGACGCACGTGGAGTCGACCCGGCTCTGAGGAGCTAGCCGCGCGGCGTCCTGGGGCCTCCGGGGGCCGCGCCCGGGCCCGCTCCACGGCGGGGCCGACCCCGGCGTCGAGGGCGTCGGGGTCCGGGAGGTCCGCCGCGGCGACCAGGACCACGCCGTACGTCACCTCGGCCGGCCTAGGAGGTCTCGGGGTCCTCGGGGTGGCGGCGCTTGCGCTCGAGGTCGCGCAGGAACTCCTCGTCGTCGTCGGGGGCGACGATCCGGGGCTGGGGTCGCGGCGCCTGTCGTCGCGGCGCCGGCAGGACCCCGCGGCGCTGGATCGCGCGCACCAGGAGGTACGTCACGAGCGCGAAGAGCGCCATCACCAGCAGGAACTTCAGCACCCTCCCAATGTAGGGGCACGCTGGTGACGACCTACCCTGGACGGGTGAAGGAGTTCTGGATCTACACCCTCTTGCGCCTCGCGCTGTTCGCCGGCGCGTTCGCGATCGTGTTCTCGGCCTGGCTGCTGATCGCCGGCGAGGCGAACATCCTGATCTGCGTGATCGTGGCGTTCCTGGTCAGCGGCGTCGGCTCCTACTTCCTGCTCGAGCGGCCGCGGCGCGCGTTCGCCGTGCGGGTCGAGGAGCGGGCGGCGCGGGCCTCCGCCCGCTTCGAGGAGAAGCGGGCCAGGGAGGACGTGGACTGACCCGCCCCCGGTCGGTCGAGGGTCAGCCGCAGACGACCAGCGCGCCCGCGACCAGGGCGGCCCAGGCCAGCTCGGCGGTGCCGGTGTGCTGCAGCACCGGGATCAGCCCGGGGCCGGTCGCGCCGCCCAGCACCGTGCGCAGGCCCGGCGCGGCGAGCACGAGGAAGAGCAGCCCGACCAGCACGCACCAGGTCGTCACCGCCGCGACGCCCACGACGGCCACCGCGGCGGTCGCGACCAGCGCGGCGTACAGCAGCCGGGTGGAGCGGTCGCCCAGCACGACCGCGAGGGTGCGCTTGCCGACCGCGGTGTCGGTGGGGATGTCGCGCAGGTTGTTGACCACGAGGATCGCGCAGGCGAGCGCGCCGACGCCGATCGCCGCCCACAGCGCGGCGGGCTCCCAGGTCTGGGTCTGCACGTACGTCGTGCCGAGGACCGCGACCAGCCCGAAGAAGACGAACACCATGACCTCGCCGAGGCCGAGGTAGCCGTAGGGGCGCGAGCCGCCGGTGTAGTACCAGGCCGCCAGTACCGAGACCGCCCCGACGGCGAGCAGCCACCACGCCGTGGTGGCGGCCAGGACCAGCCCGGCGACCGCCGCGACGCCGAAGGCGAGGAACGCGGCGCGCTTCACCGCGCCCGGCGTGGCCGCACCGGAGCCGACCAGCCGCATCGGGCCCACCCGCGCGTCGTCGGTGCCGCGGACGCCGTCGGAGTAGTCGTTGGCGTAGTTCACCCCGACCTGCAGGGCCAGGCTGACGACGAGCGCGAGCAGCGCCCGCCACCACACGTCCGAGGCGTCGTCCCAGGCCCCGGCGTACGCCGCGACGCCGGTGCCGGCGAGGACCGGCGAGACCGCCGCGGGGAGGGTGCGGGGTCGGGCGCCGGCGACCCAGTCGCGTGCAGCTGTCACCCGCGGATCCTCTCAGGCCGGTCAGGGGACCCGGGTGACGCCTCCCGGTGCGACCCCGCCCGGCTCGGCGGGCTGGGTGACGATGGGCGGCCCGACCGGGGCGACCTGGTCCGCGGGGTCCTCGCCCGCGGCGGCGTCCGCGAGGACGTCAGCCGGCACGTGGCGCTCCAGGAACCGTCGCGCCATCGCGGTCGCGGGGTGCAGCCCGGCCGCGGCGACGGTGATGATGCCGGCGATGACCAGCCAGCCGGCCGAGCCCCAGCTCATCGCCAGGAACGTGTACACCGCGGGGGCCCAGACCCGGCCCAGGGTGCTGCTCAGCTCCGCGGCGCCCTGGTACTCGCCGCGCCGCCGCGGGTCCATCAGCTCGGCCTCGAAGGTCCAGCTGGCGGCGGAGAGGAAGAGCTCGGCGCCGGTCAGGGTGACGTGGCCGAGGAAGAACAGCGCGATCGTCAGCCAGCCGACCGCCTCGTGGGTGGAGAGCGTGACGACGCAGGAGACGATGAAGAAGACCGTGGAGACGCGGATCGCGCGCAGGGCGGTGCTCCGGTCCTTGACGCCCCGGGCGGCGAGCATCGGCAGGAAGATGCACATGACGGTGTTGGTGCCGAAGAGCAGCGCCAGCACCGACCACGGGGAGTCGGTCTTCTCCACCAGCCACAGCGGGATGACCACGTTGAGGATCACCTGGTTGGTCCAGAGCACGCCGGCGAAGAACATCGACAGCAGCCAGCCGGCGTTGCGCATCGGCCCGGGGCCGGGGACCTTGACCGCGCGCTCCTCGGCGGTCCGGAGGTCGTGCGGGGCCTTCGGCAGGCGGGTGATGAAGAGGGCGTTGACGAGGAAGGCCGCGGCGGTGAACAGCGGCACCACCTGGATCAGCGTCAGGGACTCGAACGCCAGCGCGATGCCGCCGACGAGCGAGCCGAGGGTGAAGCCGACGTTGAGCGCGGAGTACATGTAGGCCCGGGAGGTCACCCGCTCCCGGGGCGGCAGCACGTCGATCGTGTAGGCGCCGTGCGCGGTGCCGCCCAGCGCACCGAGGACCTCCATCACCACGGCCATCGCGACGTACCCGGCGAAGCTCTCGATGAACGGCCAGACCGCGAACATCGAGGCCTGTCCCACCGCGCTGATCGCCCACGCCCGCTTCGGGCCGATCCGGTCCACCAGCCGGCCCAGGGGGTAGGCCGTGATGAACGCCGCGACGCCGGCGAGGGTGAGTCCGAGGCCGACCTGGGCCGCGCTCAGGCCGACGACCTGGGTGAAGAAGACCGCCGATCCGGCCATGAACGTGCCCTCGCCGAGGGCGAAGAGCATCGACTGTGCGGAGAGGCGGCCGGCGAGGGGGGAGGGGGGCTTCGCGCGGGCGAGGAGGGACGGCACCGCGGCATCCCATCACGGCCGGTTAGGTTCTGGCACATGGGAATCCCTGCTGGTGCGACGGTCACCGCGCTGGCCCGCTGGCTGGCCGCGGACGGCGAGCCGGAGCCGTGGGTGGTGGAGACGTCCGGGTCGACCGGCCGGCCCAAGCGGGTGCTGCTGCCGCGGCACGCCGTCCTGGCGTCGGTGACCGCGTCCGCGCGCCGGCTGGGGACCTCCGGGCAGTGGCTGCTGGCGCTGCCCGCGACGTACGTCGCCGGCCTGCAGGTGGTCTGCCGCTCGCTGGTCGCCGGGCACCCACCGGTGCTGCTGGAGGACCACGGGTCCTTCGCCGAGGCGGCCGCGGCGATGACGGCGGAGGAGCGGTTCGTCTCGCTGGTGCCGACCCAGCTGCACCGGCTGCTCGAGACCGACGGCGAGGCGCTCCGGGGCTTCCGCGCGGTGCTGCTCGGCGGCGGGCCGGTCGACCCCGCGCTGCGGCGGCGGGCCGCGGAGGCGGGGGTGCGCGTCGTCGCGACGTACGGCTCCGCCGAGACCGCGGGCGGCTGCGTGTACGACGGCCTGCCGCTGGACGGCGTCGCGGTCGCGCTGGAGCGCGACGGGCGGGTGCGGATCGGCGGGCCGACCCTCTTCGCGGGGTACGACGGCGACCCGGCGCTGACGGCCGAGGTGCTGACCGACGGGTGGTTCCGCACCTCCGACGCCGGCCGGTTCGACGAGGACGGGCGGCTGCAGGTGCTCGGCCGGCTCGACGACGTGGTGGTCAGCGGCGGCGTGAACGTGCCCGCGCCCGCGGTCGCCGCCCGGGTGCGCGAGCACCCCGGTGTCGCGGCGGCCGAGGTGCTCGGCGTCCCCGACGAGGAGTGGGGCAACCGGCTGGTGGTCTTCGCGGTCGCCGCCGCGGGCGCCGACCTCGACCTGGAGACGCTCCGGGAGTGGGTGGCGCAGGCGCACCCGCGATCGTGGGCGCCGCGCCAGCTGGTGCTGCTCGACGACGTCCCGCTGCTGCCGAACGGCAAGCCGGACCGGGTGCGGCTGCGGGGGATGGCATGAGGGTCTTCTCGGTGCCGATGCGCACGCGCTTCCGCGGCATCACCGTCCGCGAGGGGGTGCTGCTCCGCGGGGACGCCGGCTGGGGCGAGTGGAGCCCGTTCCTCGAGTACGACCCGCAGGTGGCCGAGCCGTGGCTGCGCTGCGCGGAGGAGGCGGCGGCGGGGGACTGGCCGGCGCCGGTCCGCAGCCAGGTGCCGGTCAACGTGACGGTCCCCGCGGTCGGGCCCGAGGCGGCGCACGCGGTCGTGCGCCGCGGCGGGTGCGGCACCGCCAAGGTCAAGGTCGCCGAGCCCGGCCAGACGCTCGCCGACGACGAGGCCCGTGTCGAGGCCGTGCGCGACGCGCTCGGCCCGACCGGGCGGGTGCGGGTGGACGCGAACGGCGCCTGGGACGTCGACACCGCGGTCCGGGCGGTCGCCGCGCTGGACCGCGCCGCGGGCGGCCTGGAGTACGTCGAGCAGCCGTGCGCGAGCGTCGAGGAGCT
This sequence comes from Nocardioides dongkuii, assembly GCF_014127485.1. Taxonomy (NCBI): domain Bacteria; kingdom Bacillati; phylum Actinomycetota; class Actinomycetes; order Propionibacteriales; family Nocardioidaceae; genus Nocardioides; species Nocardioides dongkuii. Next base: position 647,534 of record NZ_CP059903.1, read on the forward strand.
GGCCGCCGTACGCCGCCGGGTCGGCGTGCCGGTGGCGGCGGACGAGTCGATCCGCCGCGCCGCCGACCCCTACCGGGTCCGCGACCTCGAGGCCGCGGACATCGCGGTGCTCAAGGTGCAGCCGCTGGGCGGCGTGCGCGCCTGCCTGCGGATCGCCGAGGACATCGGGCTGCCGGTGGTGGTGTCGTCCGCGCTCGAGACCAGCGTCGGGATCGCCGCCGGCATCGCGCTGGCCGCGGCGCTGCCCGAGCTGCCGCACGCGTGCGGGCTGGCCACGGTGCAGCTGCTCACCGACGACGTGGCGGTCCGGCCGCTGCTGCCGGTCGAGGGCTCGCTGCCGGTCGGGGCGGCGCGGGTCGACCCCGAGGCGCTCGATCGGCTGGCCGCGCCCGCCGACCGGGTCGCGCACTGGGAGTCCCGGCTCGCCGCCGTCCGCGCCGTCCGGCAGGATCGTCGTCCGTGACCGAGCCTTCCCCCAGCGCCTCGCCCAGCACCGCGCTGGCGCGCAGCGTCGTCCGGGCGCTGCTCGACGGGGGGGTGAGCGAGGTCGTGGTCTCCCCGGGGTCGCGCAACGCCCCGCTGTCCTTCGCCGTCCACGACGCCGAGGCGGCCGGGCTGGTGCGGCTGCACACCCGGGTCGACGAGCGGTCCGCGGGGTTCCTCGCGCTCGGGCTGAGCAAGGTCGGGGCGCGCGCCGCGGTCGTGTGCACCTCGGGCACCGCGGTCGCCAACCTGCACCCGGCGGTGCTCGAGGCCGCCCATGCCGGCGTCCCGCTCGTCGTGGTCACCGCCGACCGCCCGACGCGGCTGCACGGCACCAGCGCCAACCAGACGACCGAGCAGGTGGGCGTCTTCGGGCCGCTCGTCGCCACCTTGGACCTGGACGCGCCCGGGCCGGTGCCGCTCGCCGACGAGGGCCCCACGCACCTCAACGTCCGGCTCGACGACCCGCTCGTCCCGACCGACCGGTGGCTGCCGTGAGTGCGCCGGCGCTCCCGGTGATCCCGCTCGGGCCGCGCACCGTGGTGGTGGCCGGGGACGACGCCGGGCCGCCGCCGCGGGTGCTCGCGCAGGACGCCGACTGGCCGCTGCTCGCCGAGCCGACCAGCGGGTCGCGCACCGGCACCCACGCGCTGCGCTGCTACCGGCTGCTCCTCGACGGCGAGCTCGGCGCGCAGGTCGAGCGGGTCGTCGTCTTCGGCCGGCCGACGCTGTCCCGGCCGGTCAGCCGGCTGCTGGCCCGTCCGGACGTCGAGGTGCTCGCCGCCCCCGGCCGCGGGGTCTGGGCCGACCGGCCGTTCCCCGTCGACGGCGCGGTCGACGCCCACACCCGACCCGAGGGGGCCGACGACCCCGCGTGGCTGGCCGCGTGGCAGGACGCCGACCGGTCGGTGTCGCGACAGCTCGACGCGCTCCTGGCGGCCGAGCGGGGCCTCACGCCGTACGAGGTCGCCGGGGCGGTGGGCCGCGCCGTACCGTCCGGCGGGCTGCTGTTCGTCGGCGCCTCCAGCCCGATCCGCGACCTGGACCTGATGCTGCGCGGGTACGCCGTCGGCGACCGCCGCAAGCTGGTCGCCAACCGCGGGCTGTCCGGCATCGACGGCGTCGTGTCCAGCGCGATCGGCGCCGCGCTGGGCCGCCCGCGCTCGACCCGCAGCATCGCGCTGATGGGCGACGTGACGTTCCTGCACGACAGCAACGGCCTGGTGCTCGGGCCCGACGAGCCGCGCCCCAACCTCACGATCGTGGTGGTCAACGACGACGGCGGCTCGATCTTCTCGATGCTCGAGCAGGGCGCCGAGGAGCACGCCGGGTCCTTCGAGCGACTCTTCGGCACCCCGCACGGCGTCGACCTCGCCGCCCTCTGCGCCGCCACCCGCACCCCGCACTGGCGCGTCGACTCCCTCCCCGAGCTCGAGCACGCCCTCGCCTCCCCGCACGGCGGGATCGAGGTCGTCGAGGCCGTCGTCCGCCGCCACGACCGCCGAGACCTCGACGCCCGGATCCGCGCCCTGCGCCCCTGACGCCCCCATGGACCGGCCGGGGCTGGCAGGGTGCGGGCATGAGCGAGCAGCAGGCGCCCCCGGGCGTGATCCCGTACGTCGAGTTCCACACCGGGGAGCGCCGGGTGCTGACCGTGCACCTCACCTCGGGCAACGGGATGCTCACCAGCAAGGTGCCGCCGGTGGTGAGCATCGACGGCAGGCAGTACGTCGTCTACTGGGGGTCGGTGTCCTTCGAGGTGCCGGCCGACCGCGCGGTGCACCTGAGCGTGCACGTCGAGGGCGCCCACCTCGGCCAGGCCGCAACCGCGCTGCTGCCTCCCGGCGGGGCGCTCGCGCTGACCTACCGCACCGACTACCTCTCGGGGGTCGGCTCGCTGGGCTGAGCCGCCTCCGCCCGCCTGGAAGGATGGCGCCGTGGACGTCGCCCTCCTGCTGTGCGGACTGGCCGTCGGGGTCCTGGTGGTCACCGCGGTCGCCGAACGGATCGACGTGCCCGCGCCGTTCCTGCTGATCGCCGTCGGCGTCGCGGCGTCGTACGCCCCGCAGGTCCCGCAGGTCTACCTCGACCACGACGTGGTGCTGCTCGGCCTGCTGCCCCCGCTCCTGTACGCCGCGGCGCAGCAGACCTCGCTGGTCGACTTCAACACCAACCGGCGGCCGATCCTGCTGCTGTCGATCGGCCTGGTGATCTTCACCGCGGTCGGGGTCGCGGTCGTGGTGCACTGGCTGCTGCCCGGTGTCTCGTGGGCCGTGGCGCTCGCGCTCGGCGCCGTGGTGGCCCCGCCCGACGCCGTCGCCGCGACCGCGATCGGCCGGCGGATCGGGCTGCCCCGGCGGATCGTGACGATCCTCGAGGGCGAGTCGCTGCTCAACGACGCCACCGCGCTCGTGCTGCTTCGCACGGCGCTCGCGGCTGCCGCCGGCACCGGCCTGGACGCCTGGGGCGTCTCGCTGGACTTCGTGGTCGCCGCGGGCGGCGGCGTCCTGGTCGGGGTGCTGTTCTACGTCGTGGTCGCCTGGGTGCGGCGGATGCTGGGCGACCCGGTGCTCGAGAGCGCGCTGTCGCTGGTCGTGCCGTTCGCGGCGTACCTCGCGGCCGAGGAGGTGCACGCGTCCGGCGTCCTGGCCGTCGTGGTCGCCGGCCTGCTGCTCGGTCACCGGGCGCCGGTGCTGCAGACCGCCCAGTCACGGATCGCCGAGCGGCTGAACTGGCGCACCGTCGCCTTCGTCCTCGAGAACGCCGTGTTCCTGCTGATCGGCCTGCAGGCCTGGTGGATCGTCGAGGGCGCCGCGGAGAGCGACCTCGGCGCCGGCCGGATCGCGGCGGTCTGCGCGGCGGTCCTCGCCGCGGTGGTGGTGCTCCGGATGATGTGGGTCTTCCCGGCGCGCTACCTGATCGTGCGGCCCGGCGCCGACCCCGACACGGGATCGGTGCCGCCGTGGACCTACACCTTCCTGCTCGGCTGGGCGGGGATGCGCGGGGTGGTCACGCTCGCGGCGGCGTTCGTGCTCCCCGAGGACACCGAGTACCGCGAGGTGCTGCTGCTGGCGGCGCTCACCGTCGTCGCCGGCACGCTGTTCCTGCAGGGCACCACGCTGCCGTGGCTCGCCCGCCGGCTCCAGGTGCCGTCGCCGGATCCCGCCGAGGACGCGCTCGCCCGCGCCACGCTGCTCCAGCAGGCGTCCAAGGCCGCGCTGCACGAGCTCGACCAGCTGGAGTACGACGACCGGCACGGCGCCGTGGACCTGATCCGGCAGCGCCTGGACCAGCGGAACTTCGCCGCCTGGGAGCGGCTCGCGACCGTCGAGGGCCAGGAGTCGCCCAGCGACCTGTACGCGCGGGTGCGGCTGGCGACGCTCGCCGCCGAGCGCCGCCGGGTGCTCGAGATCCGCTCGTCGGGATCGGTGCCCGCGGACGTGGTCGCCGACGTGCTGGCCATGCTCGACGTCGAGGAGTCGATGCTGGACGTCGCCGCCGAGGAGCGCCGCGAGCTGCGAGCGTCGGCCGGGACGCGGCGTACCGGGCTCACCTGCGCCGACCTCGAGCAGTACCCCGCGGTGGAGACCCCGGAGGACCCCGAGTGCCAGAGCTGCCTGGAGGAGGGCACGCACTGGGTGGCGCTGCGCCAGTGCCTGGCCTGCGGGCGGATCGGCTGCTGCGACTCCTCACCGGGCCGGCACGCCACCGCGCACTTCCACGAGACCAGCCACCCGGTGATGCAGTCCGCCGAGCCCGGCGAGGACTGGCGGTGGTGCTACGTGCACCACACCACGGGCTAGGAGGGTCGGAACCGGATCGGGAACGCCAGCGCGCCGGTGTTGCCGCTGACCGGCAGCCAGCGCCCGGGGCCGTCCGGGACGGCGTCCGGCATCCGGCGCGCGAGCAGCGGCAGCGCGACGGCCATGTCGGTGCGCGCCACGAAGTGCCCGAGGCAGTGGTGGACGCCGGCGCCGAAGCCGTGGTGCGGGGGCCGCTGCCGGGTGATGTCGAACGACGGGTCGGGCATCGCGGCCGGGTCGGTGCCGGCGGCGTGCGAGAGCACCTGCACGATCCCGCCCCGCGGGATCCGCAGCCCGTGCAGGTCGACGTCCTCGACCGCCTCGCGGGTCACCCAGGTGACGGTGGGGTTGACCCGCATCACCTCCTCGACGGCGTTCGCGCCGAGCTCGGGCCGCTCGGCGAGCAGCCGCCACTGGTCGGGGTGCCGCAGCAGCGTCTGCACCGCGAGCCCGAGCTGGTTGCGGGTGGTCTCCATGCCGGCGAAGGCGAGGAACACCAGCGCCACGCCGAGCTCGCGACGGGTCAGCTGCTCGCCGTCGACCGAGGCCCGCACGAGCGTGGTGACCAGGTCGTCGCGCGGGTGGGCGAGCCGGTCCGCGACGACCCCGTCGACGTACGCGTGCAGCCCGGCGATCGCCGCCTCGATGCGCGGCACCTGGTGGGCGACGTCGATCGAGAACGACGCGCCGAGGTCGTCGGCCCAGCGCGCCACCTGGCGCCAGTGGTCCTCGTCGAGGCCGAGGAGCACGCAGATGACCCGGGCGGCGTACGGCTCGGCGAACTCCTCGATCAGCTCCACCGACCCGCGCTCCGCGAACGCGTCGACGAGCTCGTCGGCGAGCGCCTGGAAGCGCGGCCGCATCGCCGCGATCGTGCGGCTGCGGAACGCCGGGACCATCAGCCGGCGGATCCGCGCGTGGTCGTCGCCCTCCAGGCTGAGCAGCGTCTCGGCCCACCAGTCGCTGAACAGCCCGGAGTGGATGCCGTTCTGCGCGGGCCAGCGCGCGTTGCCCTGCCGGAACCGGCGGTCGCGCAGCAGCGCCGACGCCTCGGCGTACCGGAGCACGGCCCAGCCCCAGGTCGTCTCGACGTACCAGGACTCCGCGCGGGCCGCGTGCACCGCGGGGGAGGTGACGTCGAAGGCGGGGTCGGAGAGGTCGAAGCGGGTGGTCACGGGGTGCCGGCCCGCACCATCCGCACGTGCAGGCCCTCGTCGAGCTCGTCCTCGGTCCCGTCGAGGCGGAACCCGTGGTGCTCGTAGAACGAGATGGCCCGGTCGTTGCCGGCGAGCACCCACAGGTACGCCGCCCGGTCGCCGACGGCCGCGCGGAACAGCGTGGAGCCGATCCCCCTGCCCCACCAGGACGCGCGGACGTAGAGCGCCTTGAGCTCCAGCACCACGTCGCCGGACAGCACCAGGTCGTTGTCGAGCCCCGGCCCAGCGGAGGCGAGCCCGACGAGCTCGTCGGCCGCGGTTGCCAGCAGGGTGGTGACCTCGGGGTCGGCGAGCAGCTCGCGCCACCGTTCCACCCGCTCCTGGACCCGGTCGCGCCGGTCGTCGAGGATCTGCTGCGGCATCAGCCCCGTGTAGGCGTCGTCCCACACGTCGAGGTGGAGGTGCGCCAGCGCCTCGGCGTCCTCGGGCGTCGCGGCACGGACCACTAGGTCCTCGGGGAGGCCATCGCGGGGTGCGGTCACCCGAGCATCGTAGGAGGCCCGCTCCGCCCGCGGATTACGGTGAGTGCATGCGGATCACCAAGTTCGGACACGCCTGCGTGCGCCTGGAGCACGCCGGGACCACGATCGTCCTCGACCCGGGGATGTTCACCGACCGGGAGGCGCTGGACGGCGCCGACGCGGTGCTGATCACCCACGAGCACCCCGACCACTACCTGCCCGACCACCTGCTCGCCGTCGACGTCCCCGTCTTCACCATCGACGCCGTCGCGCAGCGGATCCGCGAGGACGCCCCCGCCGTCGCCGAGCGGACGACGGTGGTCGCGCCCGGCGAGGAGCTCGACCTCGGCCTCCCGGTGCGGGTCGTGGGCGAGCTGCACGCGGTGATCCACCCCGAGCTGCCGCGCTTCCACAACAGCGGGTACGTCCTCACCGCGGGGGACGCCAGGGTCTACCACCCCGGCGACGCGCTGACCGCGCCCGGCGAGGACGTCGACGTGCTGCTGCTCCCGGTCTCCGGGCCGTGGCTGAAGGTCTCGGAGACCATCGACTTCGCGCGCGAGGTCGGCGCCCGCCGCAACCTCGCCATCCACGACCGGGTCCACTCCGAGGCCGGGCTCGGGATCGTCGACGGCCACCTCAGCCGGTTCCTGGCCCCGCAGGGCCTCGAGTACGTCCGGATCGCGGACGGGGAGGACCTCTGAGATGCCGATCTTCTGCGCCACCTACGCCTACGACCCCGCGGCCACCGAGACCCTCGACGCGGTCCGTCCCGCCCACCGCGACTGGCTCGCCGAGCAGCCCGCCCTGCTGGCCAGCGGCCCCACCGACGACGGCGGCGCGGTGCTGGTCTGGGAGGGCGGCTCCGCGGCCGAGGTCGAGGGTGTCCTCGACCAGGACCCGTTCCACGCCGCCGGCGTCATCGCCGAGCGCCGCGTGGTCGGCTGGCAGATCGTCCGCGGTCGCTGGCTCGACGTGCTCGACCTGGGCTGAGCCACCGCCCGCCCAGCTGTAACGCGGTGTTCGCCGCTGTCCTGCGGTGCTGCAGCACCGCGGAACAGTCGTGGACACCGCGTGACAAGTGCGCGCGGCGCGGAGCGGCCAGCCGCGCGGCTACGGCGCGAGCGCGTCGCGGACCGGGACGAACTTCGCCTGCGCCTCGGCCAGCTCGGCCTCGGGGTCGGAGTCGGCGACGATCCCGCAGCCGGCGTACAGGCGGACGGTGGCGTCCTCGATGGCCGCCGAGCGCAGCGCGATGCCCCACTCGCCGTCGCCGGAGGCGTCCATCCAGCCGACCGGGCCGGCGTACCGGCCGCGGTCCATGCCCTCGATCTCCTCGATCAGCGCGACCGCGACCGGGGTCGGGGTGCCGCCGACGGCCGCCGAGGGGTGCAGCGCCTCGGCCAGCTGCAGCGAGGAGACGGTCGCGGCGTCGTGGACGACGCCGTTCACGTCGGTGGCGAGGTGCATGACGTTCGGGAGGTGCAGCACGAACGGCGCCTCGGGGACGTTCATCGACGAGCAGTGCGGCTCGAGGGAGTCGGCGACCGAGCGGACGGCGTACTCGTGCTCCTCGAGGTCCTTGGAGGACCGGGCGAGGGTCGCGGCGAGGGCCAGGTCGCGCTCGTCGTCGCCGGTACGGCGGATGGTGCCGGCCAGCACCCGGGAGGTGACCAGGCCGCGCTCGCGGCGGACCAGCATCTCCGGCGTCGCGCCGAACATCCCGTCGACGTGGAAGGTCCAGCACATCGGGTAGGTCTCGGTGAGCCGGCGCAGCGGCCACCGGACGTCGATCGGCGCCGAGGCGGTGGCGATCAGGTCGCGGGCCAGCACGACCTTCTCGAGGTCGCCGGCCTCGATGCGGGCGACGGCGTCGGCGACGACACTCATCCACTCCTCGCCGTTGACCGCCCCGTCGGCGAACCGGATGCCGACCGGGGCGGGCGCCGGCTCCTGCAGGGCCAGGTCGGGTGCGGGGTCGAGCGCGTCGGTGCCGACGGTGGTCAGCCAGGCGGTGCCGCCGCGGCGCCCGACGACGATCGAGGGCACCACCAGCACGGAGTCGCCGGGCTCGTCGGCGAAGGCGAAGGAGCCGAACGAGACCAGCCCGGTGCCGGGCTCCTGCACCTCGTCGCGGACGTCGGCGCGGGCGACGGTCTCGCTCCACCACTTCGCGGCGTCGGCGAACCGGGTCGGTCCGCTGGTGCGGACCTCGGTGGCCACGCCCCACCCGACCAGGCCCTCGCCGCGGCGCAGCCAGGTCACCGGCCGGTCGGCGGGCAGCAGGTCGAGGAGCGAGTCGGCGACGGCCGGGTCGAGCGGCACGGTCCGGGCGACGATCCCGGCAGCGGGCGGGTCGGCCGGCGGCTGTCCCCCGGAGCTGATCCTCGACGTCACGGGCCGAGCGTACCCAGCGAGAGGAGCACCCCGTGCGCGCTCCTCGGCGGTCGTGGGTAACGTCACGGGCGTGCAGAAGACCCCCACCGCCCAGCGCATCGTCGGCCTCACCCTCGGCGCCATCGTCCTCGGACTGCTCGTCGTCCTCGCCGTCGTGCTGCCCAAGGCACAGGGCGACACCGGCTCGGCCGACCTCCCCGAGACCCTCCCCGTCGGCTGGACCGCCGCCGACGCGCTCGACCCCGACGACGTCCCGGAGGCCGCCGGCGCGGACGCCGAGGAGCTGGTGGAGCGCCAGGTCGACCAGCGCAAGTACGTCGAGGACACCTACGCCGAGGTGTACGACGAGGCGCCGGCGTTCCGCGTGTACACCGACGAGGAGCTCCGGCAGGTCGCGCTGGTCACCGTCTTCGAGACCGGCCCCGGCTCGTTCGCCCCGCCCCAGGGGCTCGTCGACCCCGAGGTCGCCGGGCTCGAGCGGGCCCCCGTCGAGCTGGTGCGCGAGGGCGACGCGCTCTGCGCCGTGAGCTACCAGGCCGTGGCCGCCGGCGAGGACAGCGGCGAGCCGCAGACCATCACCTGCCAGCAGCCCTCCGGGTCCCGCACCGTCCAGCTCACCACCCAGGGCGTCTCCGTCGACGACACCTTCACCCTCCTCGACGAGATCTCGACCGAGCTCGCCTGACCCTGCCTGTGGAGAACTCCGCCGAGTCGGCGCACAGGTGCGCCGACTCGGCGAGGTTCTCCACAGCTGCGGGGGGTCAGGACCAGGAGACGACCACTGTGTCGCCGACCTGCACCTGCTCGTAGAGCCAGGCGATGCCGTCGTGGTCGCGGATGTTGACGCAGCCGTGGGAGGCGCCGGCGTACCCGACCGCGGCGAAGTCCGGGCTGTAGTGCACGGCCTGGCCGCCGTCGAAGAACATCGCGTACGGCATCGCGGAGCCGTAGAGGCTCGAGACGTGGTCCCGGCTCTTGCGGTAGACGCTGAAGACGCCCTCGCGGGTCGGGGTGCCGGTGGCGCCGAACCGCGTGTCCAGGGTCTGCAGCACCTCGCCGTCGACGACCCAGCGCAGCGTGCTCGTGGTCTTGTCGATGCAGAGCACACGGCCGGTCCGGCACCGCTCGTCGAGCGCGCCGGGCGCGTTGGCAGCCTCGGCCGTGCCGAGCAGCTCGGCGCGGGTCGGCTCGGTGGTCATCGCGTGCAGCCGGCCCAGCGTGCGACGGTCGACCTCGCCGGTCACCGGGATCCCCCGCTTGGCCTGGAAGCCGCGTACGGCGGCCGCGGTCAGGTCGCCGTAGAACCCGGTCGGGTCGCCCTCGAACCAGTCGATCTGCGCCAGCCGGGCCTGCAGCCCGCGCACCTCCGGGCTCTGGTCGCCGGGTCCCAGCAGCCGCGGACCCGGCCGCGGCTCCGGCCGCGGCTCCGCGGGCGGTGCCGGGACCCGGGTGGGTGCCGGGGGACGGTCGGCGCGTTCGGCCACGACGGGGACGGCGCGGTCGTCGTGCCTGCTCGCCCAGCCGGCGCCGTACGCCGCGGTCGAGAGCAGGACCGAGATCGTGACGACGAGCACCAGTCGGCGTACGAGCGACATGACGGGTTCCTTCGTCCGGTGGTGGGAGGTGACACGAGGGAGACGCCCGCCCGGGGTGCTTGGTTGCATCCGCCGCGCGGGTTCCTCGGCCCCGGCCCTAGCCTGTGTCCGTGGCCCGCGCAGACCTGGACAAGCAGCCGACCGACGTACGCCGGATGTTCGACGCGGTCGCGCAGCGGTACGACCTGACCAACGACGTGCTCTCGCTCGGCCAGGACCGGCAGTGGCGCCGGGCCGTGATCGACGCGGTCGACCCGCAGCCGGGGGAGCGGGTGCTCGACCTCGCCGCGGGCACGGGCACCTCGAGCCAGCCGTTCGCCGACCGGGGCGCCAGCGTCGTGCCCTGCGACTTCTCGCTGGGGATGCTCACCGTCGGCAAGCGGGCCCGCCCGCACCTGCCGTTCACGGCCGGTGACGGCACCCGGCTCCCGTTCGCCGACGGCACCTTCGACGCCGTCACGATCTCCTTCGGGCTGCGCAACATCGTCGACCCGCGCGCCGGCCTCGCCGAGCTGCGCCGGGTGACCCGGCCCGGCGGCCGGCTCGTCGTCTGCGAGTTCAGCCACCCGACCTGGGCGCCGTTCCGGACCGTCTACCTGGAGTACCTGATGAAGGCGCTCCCGGCGATCTCCCGGGCGGTCTCGTCCTCGCCCGACGCCTACGTCTACCTCGCCGAGTCGATCCGCGCCTGGCCCGACCAGCCGGGCCTCGCCGGCATGCTCGAGGACGCCGGCTGGCAGCGCCCGCAGTGGCACAACCTCTCCGGCGGCATCGTCGCCCTGCACCGCGCCACCCGCTGACCCGCCTCCTGCCACCGCGTGAGATCGGCCACCTGACGGCGTTCTCGCAGGTCACGCGCGGTCTGGAATTAACGCACGCCCCCGTGCGCTAAATCCGCAGGTCAGAGGCCGCTTCCGCGGACCCACCCCCCGGTCGCGGGAGGCCGTCAGGAGTGGCAGACTGTGCCCCGCGCCACTTCGTGATTCGGTTCACAAAGTCACAAACCGGATCCAGCTCGAGGGTGGCCAGAGGGGAGTTGGACGGCATGGAGCTCTACACACCGGTGTTGGCCCTGGCCCTCCTCGCGGCGCTGTTCGCCGTGGGCTCGGTCGCGATGAGCGCGGTCGTCGGGCCCAAGCGCTACAACCGCGCGCGGCTCGACTCCTACGAGTGCGGCATCGAGCCGACCCCGCAGCCCGTCGGCGGCGGGCGCTTCCCGGTGAAGTACTACATCACCGCGATGCTCTTCATCATCTTCGACATCGAGATCATCTTCCTCTACCCGTGGGCCGTCCACTTCGACGCGATGGAGCTCTTCGGCCTGGTCGAGATGGTCGTCTTCATCGCCACCGTGTTCGTTGCGTACGCCTATGTCTGGCGCCGCGGCGGACTCGAGTGGGACTGACCGGAAGGACAGGGACGGACACATGGGTATCGAGGAGAAGCTCCCCAGCGGCGTCCTGCTGACGACCGTCGAGGGCGTCGCGGGCTACATGCGCAAGGCGTCGTTCTGGCCGGCCACCTTCGGCCTGGCCTGCTGCGCCATCGAGATGATGACCAGCGGCGGCCCGAAGTACGACCTGGCCCGCTTCGGCATGGAGGTCTTCCGCGCCAGCCCGCGCCAGGCCGACCTGATGATCGTCGCCGGCCGGGTGAGCCAGAAGATGGCCCCGGTCCTGCGCCAGATCTACGACCAGATGGCGGAGCCCAAGTGGGTGCTCGCGATGGGCGTCTGCGCCAGCTCCGGCGGCATGTTCAACAACTACGCGATCGTGCAGGGCGTCGACCACATCGTCCCCGTCGACATGTACCTCCCCGGCTGCCCGCCGCGGCCCGAGATGCTCATCGACGCGATCCTCAAGCTGCACGACCAGGTCCAGCAGACCAAGCTGGGCGCCAACCGCCTCGCCGAGATCGAGCAGCGCGAGAACGACGCGCTCCGCGCGCTCCCGACGTCCGAGATGAAGGGCCTCCTCCGGTGACGGACAAGCCCATCGAGAACGACGCGCCGGAGCAGGCCGCGGTCGACCAGTCGCCCGTCAACGCCCCCGCGACCACCGACCCGGAGGTGCGCCCGGTCGGCGTGCGCACCGGCATGTTCGGCGCCAGCGACAGCGGCGACACCAGCGGGTACGGCGGGCTGGTGCAGCCGGTGGTCTTCCCGGCGGCCAGCCGGCGTCCGTTCGACGGCTGGCACGAGGAGGTCGCGAGCGCGCTCGACACCGCGCTCGCCGGCGGCGGCCTCGACCACGCGCTCGAGAGCGTGGTCGTGCACCGCGGCGAGATCACCTTCCACCTGCGCGCCGAGGACCTCCCCGCCGTGGCGCAGCTGCTGCGCGACGACCCGGCGCTGCGCTTCGAGTTCTGCTCCGGCGTCAGCGGGGTGCACTACCCGGCCGACGCCGGCCGCGAGCTGCACGCCGTCTACCACCTGCTCTCGATGAGCCACAACCGCCGGATCCGGCTCGAGGTCGCGGTCCCGGACGCCCACCCGCACGTCCCGTCCATCGTCACGGTCTACCCGACCATCGACTGGCACGAGCGGGAGACCTACGACATGTTCGGGCTGGTCTTCGACGGCCACCCCGCACTGACGCGCATCCTCATGCCCGACGACTGGCCGGGCCACCCCCAGCGCAAGGACTACCCGCTGGGCGGCATCCCTGTGGAGTACAAGGGCGGCTCCGTCCCGCCTCCCGACCAGCGGAGGTCCTACAACTGATGGCTACCTCGATGAACGTCGCTCGCTCGCTCCGCTCGCGGTCCTCGCGCGGCGCAAGGACGCTCTGCCCGTTCGGCGGCATCCCTGTGGAGTACAAGGGCGGCTCCGTCCCGCCTCCCGACCAGCGGAGGTCCTACAACTGATGGCAACCCACGACGTCTACGCAGGCAGCAGCGAGACCTCCGAGGGCCGGGTCTTCACGGTCACCGGCCAGGACTGGGACGAGGTCGTCGCCGGCATCGCCGAGGACGCCGACGAGCGCGTCGTCGTCAACATGGGTCCCCAGCACCCCTCGACCCACGGCGTGCTCCGGCTGATCCTCGAGCTCGAGGGCGAGACGGTGACCGAGGCCCGCTGCGGCATCGGCTACCTGCACACCGGCATCGAGAAGAACATGGAGTACCGCTCCTGGGTGCAGGGCGTCACCTTCTGCACCCGGATGGACTACCTCTCCCCGTTCTACAACGAGGCGACCTACTGCCTCGGGGTGGAGCGGCTGCTCGACATCGAGGACCAGATCCCCGAGAAGGCCTCGGTCATGCGGGTGCTCCTCATGGAGCTCAACCGGATCTCCTCCCACCTGGTCGCGATCGCGACCGGCGGCATGGAGATCGGCGCGCTGACCGTGATGACGATGGGCTTCCGCGAGCGCGAGCTGGTCCTCGACCTGTTCGAGCTGATCACCGGCCTGCGGATGAACCACGCGTTCATCCGGCCCGGCGGCGTCGCCCAGGACCTGCCCCCGGGCGCCCTGGAGGAGATCCGGGCGTTCGTGGCCCTGATGAAGAAGCGTCTCCCCGAGTACGCCGCGCTCTGCAACGCCAACCCGATCTTCCGGGCCCGGCTCGAGGGCGTCGGCCACCTCGACCTCGAGGGCTGCCTCGCGCTCGGTCTCACCGGCCCGGTCCTGCGCAGCACCGGCTACCCCTGGGACCTGCGCAAGAGCGAGCCCTACTGCGGCTACGAGACCTATGACTTCGAGGTCCAGACCTGGGACACCGCCGACGCCTACGGCCGGTTCCGGATCCGCCTCAACGAGATGGACGAGTCGCTGAAGATCATCGAGCAGGCGGCCGAGCGGCTCGCCGGGCTCGAGGGCGCCCCCGTGATGATCGGGGACAAGAAGATCGCCTGGCCCAGCCAGCTCGCGATCGGCTCCGACGGGATGGGCAACTCCCTCGACCACATCCGCCACATCATGGGCGAGTCGATGGAGGCGCTGATCCACCACTTCAAGCTGGTGACCGAGGGCTTCCGCGTGCCGGCCGGGCAGGCGTACGTGCCGGTCGAGTCGCCGCGCGGCGAGCTCGGCGCCCACCTCGTCTCCGACGGCGGCACCCGCCCGTTCCGGGCGCACTTCCGCGACCCGTCGTTCACCAACCTGCAGGCCACGAGCGTGATGAGCGAGGGCGGCATGGTCGCTGACGTCATCGTCGCGATCGCATCCATCGATCCCGTCATGGGAGGCGTCGACCGATGACTCACCCCACGACGTCGCTCGCCTCCTCCGCTGCGCTCCTCCGCCTCACGACCTCGAGGGGACCCCGATGACCCAGCAGTCCACCGAGCTGAGCGAGACCACGTACGCCGAGCTGCAGGAGATCGCGGCCCGCTACCCGCAGCCGCGCTCGGGCCTGCTGCCGATGCTGCACCTGGTGCAGGCCGCCCAGGGCCGGGTCACACCCGAGGGCATCGAGGCGTGCGCCGACATCCTCGGCATCTCCGCCGCCGACGTCAGCGGCGTGGCGACCTTCTACACGATGTACAAGCGCCGTCCGGTCGGCGACTACCACGTCGGCGTCTGCACCAACACGCTGTGCGCGGTGATGGGCGGCGACCTGATCTTCGAGCGGCTCAAGGAGCACCTCGACGTCGGCAACGACGAGACCACCGCCGACGGCAAGGTCACCCTCGAGCACGTCGAGTGCAACGCGGCCTGCGACTACGCCCCGGTGGTGATGGTCAACTGGGAGTTCATGGACAACCAGACCCCGCAGTCGGCGACCCAGCTGGTCGACGACCTGCGCGAGGGGCGCGAGGTCCGCTCCACCCGGGGCCCGCGCATCTGCACCTGGCGCGAGGCCGAGCGCGTGCTCGCCGGCTTCCCCGACGGCCGCGTCGACGAGGGCCCCGCGGCCGGACCGGCGTCGCTGGTCGGCCTGGGCATCGCCCGCGAGCGCGGCTGGACCGCGCCGGACGCCGAGCAGTTCCGCGACTCCGGCGACGAGAGCGGCGCCGACCCGGCGCCGGCCGTGCCGACCGAGCCCGCCGAGAAGAGCCAGGCCATCGCCGAGGGGGGCGACTCCACCGCGAAGCAGGCCACCGCCGAGGAGCAGGCGCCGACCAACGTGGCCGCCGCGGACAAGAAGGAGGCGCAGTGACCACCGGGACCCTGACCCCTGTCCTCACCGACAACTGGGACGCCGACCGCGCCTGGACCCTCGCTTCCTACGAGCAGCGCGGCGGGTACGGCGCGCTCCGCACGGCGCTGGGCATGGCGCCCGACGACATCATCGCCGCGGTCAAGGACTCCGGCCTGCGCGGCCGCGGCGGGGCGGGCTTCCCGACCGGGATGAAGTGGTCCTTCATCCCGCAGGACAACCCGAAGCCGAAGTACCTCGTCGTCAACGCCGACGAGTCCGAGCCGGGCACCTGCAAGGACATCCCGCTGATGATGGCGAGCCCGCACACCCTCGTCGAGGGCGTGATCATCAGCTCGTTCGCGATCCGCGCGAACACCGCGTTCATCTACATCCGCGGCGAGGTCCTGCACGTCATCCGCCGCGTCCAGGCGGCGGTCGCCGAGGCGTACGCCGCCGGCCACCTCGGCAAGGACATCCACGGGTCCGGCTTCGACCTCGACGTCGTCGTGCACGCCGGCGCCGGCGCGTACATCTGCGGCGAGGAGACCGCGCTGCTCGAGGGCCTCGAGGGCCGCCGCGGGCAGCCGCGGCTGCGCCCGCCGTTCCCGGCCGTCGCCGGTCTCTACGCCAGCCCGACGGTCATCAACAACGTCGAGTCGATCGCCTCGGTGCCCAGCATCGTCGGCAACGGCCCGGAGTGGTTCGCCAGCATGGGCTCGGAGAAGTCCAAGGGGTACGGCATCTTCTCGCTGTCCGGCCACGTCACCCGGCCGGGCCAGTACGAGGCGCCGCTCGGCATCACGCTGCGCCAGCTGCTCGACCTCGCCGGCGGGATCCGCGAGGGGCACCAGCTGAAGTTCTGGACCCCCGGCGGCTCGAGCACGCCGCTGCTGACCGCCGAGCACCTCGACGTCCCGCTGGACTTCGAGGGGATGGCCGGGGTCGGCACCATGCTCGGCACCCGCGCGATCCAGCTCTTCGACGAGACCACCTGCGTGGTCCGCGCGGTGCTGCGCTGGACGGAGTTCTACAAGCACGAGTCGTGCGGCAAGTGCACCCCGTGCCGCGAGGGCACCTGGTGGCTGGTGCAGACCCTGGCCGCGCTGGAGAAGGGGCAGGGCACCGAGGCCGACCTCGAGCTGCTGCTCGACCAGTGCGACAACATCCTGGGGCGGGCGTTCTGCGCGCTCGGCGACGGCGCGACCAGCCCGATCACGAGCTCGATCCAGCACTTCCGCGACGAGTACCTCGCCCACCTGACCCACGGTGGCTGCCCGTTCGACCCGGCCGCCTCCACCGCCTTCGCGACTGCCGGAGCGCACGCCTGATGACCACCACCCCCGAGAAGACCGGCACCGCCGTGGAGACGGTCACGCTGACCATCGACGGCGTCGAGGTCACCGTCCCCAAGGACACCCTGGTGATCCGCGCCGCCGAGCAGGTCGGCGTCCAGATCCCGCGCTTCTGCGACCACCCGCTGCTGGCGCCCGTCGGCGCCTGCCGCCAGTGCCTCGTCGAGGTCCCCGACGCCGGCAACGGCCGGGGCTTCCCCAAGCCGCAGGCCTCCTGCACGCTCCCGGTCGCCGACGGCATGGTGGTGAGCACCCAGGCCACCAGCCCCGCCGCCGACAAGGCGCAGCAGGGGATCATGGAGTTCCTGCTGGTCAACCACCCGCTCGACTGCCCGGTGTGCGACAAGGGCGGCGAGTGCCCGCTGCAGAACCAGGCGATGTCCAACGGCCGCGGCGAGTCGCGGTTCGAGGGCGTCAAGCGCACCTACCCCAAGCCGATCAACCTCTCCGCGCAGGTGCTGCTCGACCGGGAGCGCTGCGTGCTCTGCGCGCGCTGCACCCGCTTCTCCGAGCAGATCGCCGGCGACCCGTTCATCGCGCTGGTCGAGCGCGGCGCGCTCCAGCAGGTCGGCATCTACGAGAAGGAGCCGCTGCAGAGCTACTTCTCCGGCAACACGATCCAGATCTGCCCCGTCGGCGCCCTGACGTCGGCCGAGTACCGCTTCCGCTCGCGCCCCTTCGACCTGGTCTCCACGGCCTCGGTCGCCGAGCACGACGCCTGCGGCTCCGCGATCCGCGTCGACCACCGGCGCGGCAAGGTGATGCGCCGCCTCGCCGGCAACGACCCCGAGGTCAACGAGGAGTGGATCACCGACAAGGACCGCTTCGCGTTCACCTACGCCCAGCAGCCCGACCGGCTGACCTACCCGCAGGTGCGCGACACCGACGGCTCGCTGCGCCCGGCCTCCTGGCCCGAGGCGTTCGCGGTCGCGGCGCGCGGTCTCCGCGCCGCCGGCGCCACCGGTGTCCTGACGGGCGGCCGGGTGACCGCCGAGGACGCGTTCGCCTACAGCACCTTCGCCCGGGTCGCGCTCGGCACGAACGACATCGACTTCCGCGCCCGGCCCCTCTCGGCGGAGGAGGCGGAGTTCCTCGCCTCCGACGTCGTGCTGACCGGCCCGTGGGCCGGCGCCCCGACGTACGCCGACCTCGAGGCCGCGCGCACCGTCGTCCTCGCCGGGCTCGAGCCCGAGGACGAGGCGGGCGTGGTCTTCCTGCGGCTGCGCAAGGCCTCCAGCACCGGCACCCGCGTCCTCTCGATCGCCCCGTTCAGCAGCCGCGGCCTGCGGAAGATGAACGGCCGGGTCATCCCGACCGTGCCCGGCGAGGAGGCCGCCGCGCTCGAGGCGCTCGCCGAGCAGAGCGAGCACGGCATCGACGCGAGCTCGATCATCCTGCTGGGCGAGCGGCTGGCGACCTCGCCGGGCGCGCTCTCCGCCGCGGCCGCACTGGCGCGCCGCACCGGTGCCCGGCTGGCCTGGGTGCCGCGCCGCGCCGGTGACCGCGGCGCGGTCGAGGCCGGCTGCCTGCCGACCCTGCTGCCCGGCGGCCGCCCGGTCGCCGACGCCGCCGCCCGCGTCGACGCCGCCGCGAGCTGGGGCGTCGACACCCTGCCCGACCGTCCCGGCCGCGACGCCGACGCGATCGTCGCCGCGCTCCTCGGCGGCGAGCTCGGTGGGCTCGTCATCGGCGGCGTCGACCCCGACGACACCGCCGACCCGGCCGCCACCCGCGCCGCGGTCGAGGCCGCGTCGTTCGTGGTCGCGCTCGAGATCCGCGAGACCGCGGTGACCCGGGCCGCCGACGTGGTCTTCCCGGTGGCTCCGGTCAGCGACAAGGCCGGCACGTTCGTCACCTGGGAGGGACGCCCGCGCCCCTTCGAGGCGGTCTTCACCAACCCCGCGTCCCTGCCCGACCTGCGGATCCTCGCCGGCATCGCCGAGGAGCTCGGCCGCCCGCTGGGCTTCCGCACCGTCGCCGAGGCCCGGTCCCGGATGACCGAGATGGGTGCCTGGGACGGCGGGCGCGCGCCCGCCCCCGCGTACCCGTCCGTGCCCGCGGCGGGGGTCGCCGGGGACGGCATCACCGTGCGGCTGGCCACCTGGAAGCAGATGATCGACCAGGGGTCCCTGCAGGACGGCGAGGAGCACCTCCGCGCCACCGCCCGGATGCCCGTCGCCCGCATCAGCACCGCCCTCTACGACGCGGTCGGGCCCACGGTCCGCATCAGCGGCGACCGCGGCGCGGTCACGTTGCCGGCGGTGATCGCCCACGACCTGCCCGAGGGCGTGGTCTGGGTGCCGGCGAACTCGTTCGGCAACGGCGTGCTGGCCGACCTCGCGTCGCCCGGCTCGCCGGTCACCGTGAAGGGAGCGTCCCAGTGATCGTCCCACTCGTCGACGACGTCGGCCTCCAGGACTTCGGCCACGACCCGTGGTGGCTGATCCTCATCAAGGCCGTGCTGATCTTCGTCATCCTGGTGCTGCTGACCCTGTTCAACATCTGGTGGGAGCGCCGGGTCGTGGCCCGCATGCAGCACCGGATCGGCCCCAACGTCAACGGTCCCTTCGGCCTGCTGCAGTCGCTCGCCGACGGCGTGAAGCTGGCGCTGAAGGAGGACCTGATCCCGAAGGCGGCCGACAAGGTCGTCTTCCTCGTCGCCCCGGTGCTCGCGGTGGTCCCGGCGTTCGTGACCTTCGCGGTGATCCCGTTCGGCCCCGTCGTCGACGTGCCGTTCACCGACCGGGTCACGCCGCTGCAGCTGACCGACATGCCGGTCGCCGTGCTCTTCGTGATGGCGATCGCCTCGGTCGGCATCTACGGCATCGTGCTCGGCGGCTGGTCGAGCGGCTCGACGTACTCGCTCCTCGGCGGGCTGCGCTCGAGCGCCCAGATGATCTCCTACGAGGTCGCGATGGGCCTCGCGCTCGTGGCGGTCTTCCTCTACGCCGGGTCGATGTCGACCTCGGAGATCGTCTCCGCCCAGGACGACCTGTGGTTCGCGCTGATCCTGGCGCCGTCGTTCGTCATCTACATCATCGCGATGGTGGGGGAGACCAACCGCGCGCCCTTCGACCTCCCCGAGGCCGAGGGCGAGCTGGTCGGCGGCTTCCACACCGAGTACTCCTCGCTGAAGTTCGCCCTGTTCTTCCTCGCCGAGTACATCAACATGGCGACCGTCTCGGCGCTCGCGACCACGCTGTTCCTCGGCGGCTGGCACGCGCCGTTCTGGATCGACGAGCTCTACGCCGGGTTCAACGAGGGCTACTGGCCGGTGCTGTGGTTCTTCGGCAAGGTCCTCGCGTTCATCTTCTTCTTCATCTGGCTGCGCGGGTCGCTGCCGCGGCTGCGCTACGACCAGTTCATGGCGTTCGGCTGGAAGCGGCTGATCCCGATCGCGCTGCTGTGGACCGTGGCCGTGGCCACGATCCGCACCGTCTCCATGGACGGCGGCATCGACCGGCGCTACCTGCTGATCGGCATCGGGGTCGCCGCGGCGCTCTTCCTGCTCGCCTTCTTCTTCACCGGCGACGAGGAGGACGACGCGGCCACCGCCGCCGCGTCGCCGCGGCCGGCCGACCAGGCACCGGGCTCGTTCCCCGTGCCGCCCATGCCCGCCGGCGGGCCGGTCCGGGGCGCCGCCCAGCCCCTCAGCTTCACCTCCAGCTCGACCGTCCCTGCCGGGGAGGACCACTGACATGCCCACGTTGAGGGAACAGTTCTGGGACCCGGTCGCCGGGTTCGGGGTCACGTTCCGGACGATGTTCAAGAAGGTCGTCACGGAGCAGTACCCCTTCGAGAAGCAGCCGACGGCGCCGCGCTTCCACGGCCGCCACCAGCTCAACCGGTGGCCCGACGGCCTGGAGAAGTGCATCGGCTGCGAGCTGTGCGCCTGGGCCTGCCCGGCGGACGCCATCTACGTCGAGGGCGGGCAGAACGTCGACCTGCCGGACGAGTCGGGGCGGTTCAGCCCCGGCGAGCGCTACGGCCGCGTCTACCAGATCAACTACCTGCGCTGCATCCTGTGCGGGCTGTGCATCGAGGCGTGCCCGACCCGCGCGCTCACGATGACCAACGAGTACGAGCTGGCCGACGACAACCGCGCCGACCTGATCTACGAGAAGTCCGACCTGCTGGCCCCGCTGCTGCCCGGCATGGAGCAGCCGCCGCACGCGATGCGCCTCGGCGACGACGAGGGTGCCTACTACCGCGGCACCTACGCCGCGCCCGCGCCCGGCAGCACGCCCGCCGCCGACCCCGCCGGTGAGGGGACCCACCCGTGAGCCCCGCGTTCTACCTGCTCGCCCCGGTGATGGTGCTGGCGGCGCTCGGCATCCTCGTCGTGCGCAAGGCCGTGCACGCGGCGATGCTGCTTGCGGTCGTGATGATCAGCCTGGCGGTCCTGTACGCCGTGCTGGAGGCGCCGTTCCTCTTCGCGGTGCAGATCATCGTCTACACCGGCGCGATCCTGATGCTGTTCCTGTTCGTGCTGATGCTCGTCGGCGTGGACGCCTCCGACTCCACCGTGGAGACGATCCGCGGCCAGCGGGTGCTCGCGATCGTGGCCGGCGTGGTGCTGGCGGTCGTGCTCGCCACCGGCCTGAGCCAGATCGCGCTCGGCACCGTCGTCGGCCTCGAGGAGGCCAACAACGGCGGCAACATCCAGGCGCTCGCCAACATCCTGTTCTCGCGCTACGTCTTCGCCTTCGAGGTCACCAGCGCGCTGCTGATCACCGCCGCCATGGGCGCGATGGTGCTCGCCCACCGCGAGCGGCTCACGCCGAAGGCGACCCAGTCCTCGCTGGCGGCCCAGCGGGTGCGCGACTACGCCGAGAAGGGCACCCACCTCGGCCCGCTGCCCGCGCCCGGCGTGTACGCCCGGCACAACGCGGTCGACACCCCGGCCCTGCTGCCCGACGGCACGCCCGCGGAGTCCTCGGTCTCCCGCGTGCTCGCCGCCCGCGGCACGATCCGCTCGGCCCCGGCGCTGGCCGACGACATCGAGGAGGTCCAGCGCTCGCTGGGCGGCCTGCCCGGCGGCTCCGGCTCCCCGGCCGACGGCTCGGCGGGCTCGGGCCACAACACCGAGCGCGGGACCGGCATGCCGGCCAGCCAGGTGACCGACGACGCCGACGCCCTGGCGCAGCAGGACCGCGCCGACCGCGCCGACACCGAGGAGGGACGCTGACGTGGACGACGTGACGCCGTACATCATCTTGTCCGCGATCCTGTTCAGCATCGGCTGCGTGGGGGTGCTCACCCGTCGCAACGCGATCGTGGTGTTCATGTGCGTGGAGCTGATGCTCAACGCCAGCAACCTCGCCCTCGTGGCCTTCGCCAAGCAGCACGGCAACCTCGACGGCCAGATCGCCGCCTTCTTCGTGATGGTGGTGGCCGCGGCCGAGGTCGTGGTCGGGCTGGCGATCATCATGACCATCTTCCGCACCCGTCGCTCGGCCTCGGTCGACGACGCCAGCCTGCTGAAGTACTGAGACAGGACCGGTGACGAGCTCGATGTACCCCATGACCCCCCTGCTCCCCGCGGAGGGCGGTGGCCACCTCATCCCGGTGGTCGACCCGTCCGCCGCGAGCGGGGTCGACTCCCTCCTGTGGCTGGTGGTCGCGCTGCCCCTGCTGGGCGCGGCCGTCCTGCTGCTGGGCGGCCGACTGACCGACCGCTGGGGCCACCTGCTGGGCACGGCGATGCCGCTGGGCTCCTTCGCGATCAGCGTGGCGCTGTTCGTGAACCTGATGGGTCGCGACGCCGACGACCGGTCGATCACCCAGGAGCTCTACGACTGGATCGACGTCGGCGGGCTGCACGTCGGCATGGACCTGCTCTACGACCCGCTGTCGGCGCTCTTCCTGCTGCTGATCACCGGCGTGGGCTCGCTGATCCACATCTACTCCATCGGCTACATGGACCACGACCCGCGGCGGCGCCGGTTCTTCGGCTACCTCAACCTGTTCGTGGCGGCGATGCTGCTGCTCGTCCTGGCCGAGAACTACGTCGCGCTCTTCCTCGGCTGGGAGGGCGTCGGCCTCGCGTCGTACCTGCTGATCGGCTTCTGGCAGCACAAGCCCTCCGCCGCGGCCGCGGCGAAGAAGGCGTTCGTGATGAACCGGGTCGGCGACATCGGCCTGGCGCTCGCGATCGCGCTGCTGTTCGCCACCTTCGGCACCACCAGCTTCTCCGGCATCAGCGCGCTGTCCTCCGGCGCGACCGAGGGCACCCTGACCGCCGTCGGCCTGCTGCTCCTGCTCGGCGCCTGCGGCAAGTCCGCGCAGGTCCCCCTCCAGGCCTGGCTGCTCGACGCGATGGAGGGCCCGACCCCGGTCTCGGCCCTGATCCACGCCGCCACCATGGTCACCGCGGGCGTCTACCTCGTGGTCCGCTCGAACTTCATCTTCGAGCTGGCCCCGCACGCCCAGACCGTCGTGGTCATCGTCGCGACCGTCACGCTGCTGTGGGGTGCGATCCTGGGCTGCGCCAAGGACGACATCAAGAAGGTGCTGGCCGGCTCCACGATGAGCCAGATCGGCTACATGATGCTCGGCGCGGGCCTGGGCGTCGCGGGCTACGCGTTCGCGATCTTCCACCTGCTGACCCACGGCTTCTTCAAGGCCAACATGTTCCTCGGCGCCGGGTCGGTCATGCACGGCATGAACGACGACGTCGACATGCGCCGGTACGGCGCGCTCCGGCACGCGATGCCGGTGACCTTCCTGACCTTCGCGATGGGCTACCTCGCGATCATCGGGTTCCCCGGCTTCTCGGGCTTCTGGTCCAAGGACAAGCTGATCGAGACCGCGCTCGCGGAGAACCTCCTCGTCGGCATCCTCGCGCTGCTCGGCGCCGGCATCACCGGCTTCTACATGACCCGGCTGATGCTGCTCACGTTCTTCACCGAGAAGCGCTGGAAGCAGGGCGTGCACCCGCACGAGTCGCCCGCCGTGATGACCTTCCCGCTGATCGTGCTCGCGGCGCTCTCCGTGCTCTCCGGCGTGCTGCTGCTCGGCGACTGGATCGTCGAGTGGCTGGCCCCGGTGGTGGGCGAGGCGCCGCACCACGAGCCGCCGATCCCGGCCCTCGCGGTCACCGGCCTGGCCGTGCTGGTCGTCGCCTGCGGCGTCGCCGCCGCGTGGTTCCTGGTCGGCAAGCGCGAGGTCGCGCTCACCCCGCCCGAGGACGTGTCCTTCGCGACCCGCGCCGCCCGCGCCGACCTCTACGGAGACGCCATCAACGACACCCTCGTGGTCCGCCCCGGCAGCACGCTGGTCCGCGGCCTCACCACGGCCGACCGCGCCGGCGTCGACGCGACGTTCACCGGCGGCTCGAAGGGCCTCGCCGCCATCGGCGGGCTGCTGCGCCGGGCGCAGAACGGCTACGTGCGGTCCTACGCGCTCTCCCTGCTCGGCGGCGTGCTGCTCGTCGTCCTCGCTCTCCTGGCGGTGAATCTCTAGATGAACGACTTCCCCTGGCTCACCGTGCTGATCGCGGTGCCGCTCGTCGGCGCCGTGGCCGCTCCCTTCCTCCCGCGGACCAACCCGTCCCTGGTGCGCTGGTTCGGCATCGCGGTCGCCCTGCTCACCCTCGCGGTGGGCGTCGCGATCGCCGTGCAGTTCGAGGTCGACGGCGGCATGCAGTTGACCGAGACGCACACCTGGATCGAGGCGTTCGGCGTGCACTACGCGCTGGGCGTCGACGGGCTCGGGCTGCTGCTCATGCTGCTCACCGCGTTCCTCGTCCCCGTCGTGCTGCTCGCCGGCTGGCACGAGGGCGAGGAGAACCCCGCCGCCTTCATCGGCTGGACGCTCGCCCTCGAGGGGCTCTCGCTGGCGGTCTTCGCGGCCACCGACGTGTTCCTCTTCTACGTCGTCTTCGAGGCCACGCTGATCCCGGCGTACTTCCTCATCGGCGGCTTCGGGCGCGCCGGCCGGTCCGCGGCCGCGCTGAAGTTCCTGATGTTCCAGCTCGCCGGCGGGCTGGTGATGCTCGGCTCGGTGATCGGCCTCTACGTCGTCTCCGCGCAGCAGGGCACCCCGTCGTACCTGCTCGGCGACCTGGCCGCGCTGGACATGGACACCACCGCGGGCCGCTGGCTCTTCGCCGGCTTCTTCATCGCCTTCGCGGTGAAGGCCCCGCTGTTCCCCGTGCACACCTGGCTGGCCGACACCACCGAGAAGGCGACCCCCGGCACGAGCGTGCTGCTGGTCTGCGTGCTCGACAAGATCGGCACCTTCGGCATGCTGCGGTTCTGCCTGGGCCTGTTCCCGGAGGCCTCGCAGTGGGCGACGCCGGTGGTGATCGTGCTCGCGCTGATCTCGATCGTGTACGGCGCGCTCGTCGCGATCGGCCAGGACGACGTGCTGCGGCTGATCGGCCTCACCTCGCTGAGCCACTTCGGGTTCATCACCCTCGGCATCTTCGTGTTCAGCACCCAGGGCGGCTCCGGCGCGATCCTCTACATGGTCAACCACGGCCTCGGCACCGCCGCGCTGTTCCTGGTGGCGGGCTACATCATCCGCCGCCGCGGCACCTCGCTGATCAGCCGGATGGGCGGCCTCGAGGCCAAGACCCCGGTCCTGGCCGGCCTGTTCCTGGTGGCCGGGCTCGCGACGCTCGGCCTGCCCGGCCTGAGCCCGTTCGTCTCCGAGTTCCTGGTGATCCTGGCCGCCTTCGACTACCGCTGGTACGTCGGCGCGGTCGCGGTCACCGGCATCGTGCTGGCCGCGATCTACGTGCTGTGGATGTACCAGCGGATGATGACCGGCCCCGCGCTCGCGGACCCGGTCGACGACCTGGACCGCACGGACCACCCGGACCACACCGTGGGCACGGGCGGCACCGCCTCAACCGGCGCCACCGCGGCGACCGCGACCGCCACGAGGACCCGCACGACGGCGGTCGCCGGCCGCGACGCGAGCCTGCGCGAGGTGGCGGCGGTGGCGCCGATCATGGTGGCGCTCGTGCTCTTCGGCTTCTACCCGGCGCCGCTGCTCGACGTCAGCAACCCGACCGTCGAGTCCCTGCTCTCGTACGTCGGCGTCAGCGACGACGAGCCGACCGTCCAGCCCGGTGACGTGGAGCCCCACGGCGAGACCGCGGAGGAAGATCACTGATGGACTTCACCAAGCCCACCATCGAGTACGGCGACCTCTCGCCGATCCTCATCGTCTTCGGCGTCGCGATCCTCGGCGTCCTGGTCGAGGCCTTCCTGCCGCGTGAGCGCCGCTACCTGGTCCAGGCCGTGCTCGCCGGGGCCGGCCTGGTCGCCGCGCTGGTCTGCACCGTGCTGGTCGGCCTCGACCTCGAGGAGGTCGGCGACGGGGCCGCGCGCGGCATGGTCGCGGCCTCGGGGACCCTGGTCGTCGACGGCCCGTCGGTCTTCCTCTGGGGGCTGATCCTCCTCTTCGCCCTGGGCGGCGTGCTGCTCTTCGCCGAGCGGCGTCTCGAGGGCGGCGTCTCGGCGTTCGCCGGCCAGGCGGCCGCGCTGCCCGGCACCGAGGCCGAGCGCCAGGCCTCGACCCGCGGCCTGGACCACACCGAGGTCTACCCGCTGATGATGTTCGCGGTCGGCGGCATGCTGGTCTTCCCGGCGTCCGGTGACCTGCTGACGATGTTCGTCGCGCTCGAGGTGCTCTCGCTCCCGCTGTACCTGCTCTCCGGCCTCGCGCGCCGCCGCCGGCTGCTCAGCCAGGAGGCCGCGCTCAAGTACTTCCTGCTCGGCGCGTTCTCCTCCGGCTTCTTCCTCTACGGCGTCGCGCTGATCTACGGGTTCGCGGGCTCGATGCAGCTCGAGCGGATCAACGAGGCGGTCCGCAACGACGTCGAGAACCAGGCGCTGCTCTACATCGGCATGGGCATGCTCGCCGTCGGCCTGCTCTTCAAGATCGGCGCCGCGCCGTTCCACGCCTGGACCCCGGACGTCTACCAGGGCGCCCCGACCGCGGTCACCGGGTTCATGGCGGCCTGCACGAAGATCGCGGCGTTCGGCGCCCTGCTCCGGCTGTTCTACGTGGGCTTCGGCGCCGACCGCTGGAACTGGCAGCCGATGTTCTGGGTCGTGGCGATCCTGACCATGCTGGTCGGCGCGGTGCTCGCGATCGTGCAGACCGACGTCAAGCGGATGCTGGCGTACTCCTCGATCGCGCACACCGGCTTCCTGCTCACCGGCGTGCTCGGCGTGCAGAGCGCCGGCGAGCTCGCCGAAGGACAGGTCACCTCGATGCAGGCGATCCTCTTCTACCTCACGACCTACGGCTTCGCGACGATCGGCGCGTTCGCCGTCGTCACCCTGGTGCGCGACTCCGGCGGCGAGGCCACGTCGACCCAGCGCTGGGCCGGCCTCGGCCGCCGCTCGCCGCTGGTCGCGGGCGTGTTCGCGTTCTTCCTGCTCTCGCTGGCCGGCATCCCGCTGACCGCCGGGTTCGTGGGCAAGTGGGCGGTCTTCACCGTGGCGCTGTCCGCGGGCGCCTGGCCGGTGGTGCTGGTCGCCATCGCGGCGAGCATCGTCTCGGTCTACTTCTACGTCCGGCACATCCTGCTGATGTTCTTCACCGAGCCGGACGGCGACGTCGCCAGCGTCACGACGCCCTCGCTGCTCACCTCCGCCGCGATCATGGTCGGCGTCGTCGGGACCCTGGCGCTCGGCATCGTGCCCGGCCCCGTGCTCGACCTCGCCGGGCATGCTGGACAATTCATCAGGTGAGCTCCCAGGACGCCGCGGGTCTGGCCCTGCCCGTCACCGACCCCTCCCTCGCCGCCCGGCTGCACGAGCGCCTGGCGGTGGTCGAGACCGCGCTGCACGGGCACGTGCAGAGCCGGTTCCCCTACGTCACCGAGGCGGCCCGCCACCTCATCGACGCGGGCGGCAAGCGGTTCCGCCCGCTCCTGGTGCTGCTGGCCGCCGAGGCCGGTGACCGCCCCGACGCCGACGAGGTCGTGACCGCGGCGTGCGTCGTCGAGATCACCCACCTCGGCTCGCTCTACCACGACGACGTGATGGACGAGGCCGCCCTGCGCCGCGGGGCCGACTCGGCCAACGCCCGCTGGGACAATCACGTCGCGATCCTGACCGGCGACTTCCTGTTCGCGAAGTCCTCCGAGCTGACCGCCCGGCTCGGCGACGACGCCGTCCGGATCCAGGCCGAGACGTTCACCCGGCTGGTCGAGGGCCAGATCCTCGAGACCGTCGAGCCCGGCCCCGGCAACGACCCGCTGGAGCACTACCTCGAGGTCGTCGCCGGCAAGACCGGGTCGCTGATCGCCACGTCCGCCCGGTACGGCGCCCGCTTCTCCGGCGCCGGCCCGGAGGTCGAGGAGGCGCTCGCCGCGTACGGCGAGATCGTCGGCTCGGCGTTCCAGCTCTCCGACGACATCCTCGACATCGCCTCTGAGTCCGCGGAGTCCGGCAAGACCCCCGGCACCGACCTGCGCGAGGGCGTGCCGACCCTGCCGGTCCTGATGGCCCGGGCGTCGGCCGACCCGGGCGACGCCCGGCTGCTCGAGCTGCTCGCGTCCGACCTGAGCGACGACGCGCGGCACGCCGAGGCGCTCGACCTGCTCCGCAAGCACCCGGCGATGGACGAGGCCCGCGCGTACGTCGTCGCGCGCGCCGACGAGGCCAAGGCGCTGCTCGCCGTCCTCCCCGACGGCCCCGTGCGCTCCGCCCTCGAGGCGTTCGCCGACGCGGTCGCCGTCCGCTCCGCCTGACCTCAACTCGGGCAGCGGGGGCGCGCAGGTCAGGCGGTGCTGGCCGCCACCGCCAGCCGGAGCTGGCGGCGCCGGCGGGTCGCCGCCTCGTAGGTGAACAGCGCCAGCGCCACCCACACCAGCACGAAGCCGGCCCAGCGACCGGCCGGCATGTCCTCGCCGAAGTAGAGGACGCCGAGCCCGAACTGCAGGATCGGCGCGAGGTACTGCAGCAGCCCGAGCGTCACCATCGAGACCCGGGTCGCCGCGCCGCCGAAGCAGATCAGCGGGACCGCGGTCACGATGCCCGCGGAGACCAGCAGCAGGGCGTGGTCGGCGCCGTGGCCGCCGAACTGGGAGGCGCCGGTCGCGACCAGGTAGCCCAGGTACGCCGCGGCGAGCGGCGCCACCAGCGCGGTCTCGACCGCCAGGCTCTCCACGGCGCCGACGTCGGCGGTCTTCTTGGCCAGCCCGTAGGTGCCGAAGGAGAACGCCAGCACCAGCGCGACGTACGGCGGCCGCCCGTAGTCCCAGGTCAGCACCGCGACCGACGTGGCGGCCACGCCCATCGCCACCCACTGCAGCGGCCGGAGCCGCTCGCCGAGGAGCAGCACGCCCATCAGCACCGTCACCAGCGGGTTGATGAAGTAGCCCAGCGACGTCTCCACCACCCGGTCGTTGGTGACCCCGTAGATGTAGGTCGCCCAGTTGACGGTGATGGTCACCGCGGCCAGCGCGAGCAGCCGCAGGGTCCTCCGGTCGCGCACCACGGCCCGCACCCCGGCGGTGCGGCGCAGGACGAGCACGAGCAGCCCCATGGTGAGCGCCGACCACACGATCCGGTGCGCGAGCATCTCCACCGAGCCGGCCGGCTCGAGCAGCGGGAAGTACAGCGGGAAGGCGCCCCAGATGCCGTAGGCGGCCACCCCGAGCAGCAGGCCGCGCCGAGAATCCCCCACCTGCGCATCCTAGGGAGGCCGAGTTTGTCGTGGTCGGGGGAGGGGCACACACTGTGTCGACGTTCCGCACACTCACTCGAAGGGCACTTCATGCATCTGCTTCGCGGCCTCGCCGCTCTGCTCTCCCTCGGCCTCCTGGGCTTGGCCCCGGTTGCCCTCGCGGCGCCCGCCCAGGACGCCGTCGCCGACCGCGTGGTCGTCGCCGAGCGCATCTCGGACGCCACGACGGCCGCCCGCGCCAAGCCCCGTCGCGAGCTCAACGACCGCAGCGTCCAGCGCGGCGGCAAGTGGTTCATCAAGGGCCGGGTCACCCCCGACGGCGCCAAGAAGACCGTGGTCTTCCAGCGCAAGCTCGCCAAGAACGCCAAGTGGAAGAACTACCGCAAGGTCAAGACCGACAAGAAGGGTCGCTACGCCGTGCGCGTGGAGTTCCCGGCCTCCTCGCGGCCGACCTGGTACTACAAGGGCTTCGTCCGCTCCACGGCGAAGTACGCCGCGTCGCCGACCGAGCGCATCTACACCGCCTGCCGCCGCGCGGTCTGCTGACCGCTCCCCGGACAGACGAGAGGCCCCCGCCGTCGGCGGGGGCCTCTCGTGCGTCGTGGGCAGGAGCTCAGACGACCGTCCAGGTGTCGCCGCCGCCGATGAGCGCGGCGAGCCGGTCGGCTGCGGGGCCCTCGGCTGCCTCGGTCGCCTGGGCGACCTGGGCCCGGGCCTGATCGTCGTACGTCGGCCGCTCGACCTGGCGGAAGATGCCGATCGGGGTCTGGTTGAGGTAGCCCATCTCGGTCAGCCGGGAGATCGCGAACGCCGTCGACGGGTCCGGGTTGGTGGCGTCGTGCACGAGCAGCGCGTCGGCACCGACATCGGCCACCTCGACGATCCTGACGCCGCCGGTGCTGGTGTCGCGGACCAGGCCCTTGCTGCCGCCGCTGAACGTGATCGGCTCTC
Organism: Nocardioides dongkuii; assembly: GCF_014127485.1. Taxonomy (NCBI): domain Bacteria; kingdom Bacillati; phylum Actinomycetota; class Actinomycetes; order Propionibacteriales; family Nocardioidaceae; genus Nocardioides; species Nocardioides dongkuii. The sequence goes on from NZ_CP059903.1 coordinate 677,532, forward strand.
CGTGGACCAGCGGGATGATCGCGTCGCCCTTGGTGTCGTTGCTCTTGATCGCGTCGAACGCGCCGTCGTTGAAGATCGGGCAGTTCTGGTAGATCTCCACCAGCGAGGTGCCGCGGTGGGCGGCCGCGGCGGAGAGCACCGAGGTGAGGTGCTTGCGGTCGGAGTCGATGGTCCGGGCCACGAACGACGCCTCGGCGCCGAGCGCGAGCGAGACCGGGTTGAACGGGTGGTCGACCGAGCCCATCGGCGTGGACTTGGTGACCTTGCCGGCCTCGGAGGTGGGGGAGTACTGGCCCTTGGTGAGGCCGTAGATCCGGTTGTTGAACAGCAGGATCGTCATGTTCACGTTGCGGCGCAGCGCGTGGATCAGGTGGTTGCCGCCGATCGAGAGCGCGTCGCCGTCGCCCGTGACGACCCAGACCGAGAGGTCCTCGCGCGCGGTCGCGATGCCGGTCGCGATCGCCGGCGCGCGGCCGTGGATCGAGTGCATGCCGAAGGTGTCGAGGTAGTACGGGAACCGGCTGGAGCAGCCGATGCCGGAGACGAAGACGATGTTCTCGCGGCGCAGCCCGAGCTCGGGCAGGAAGCCCTGCACGGCCTTGAGGACGGCGTAGTCGCCGCAGCCGGGGCACCAGCGGACCTCCTGGTCGGAGGTGTACTCCTTGGCGTTCTGCGGGGCGTCGTTCGCCGGCACGCCCTCGGTCCCCGAGCGGAGACCGGGGAAGGGCAGCCCGGTGCTGGTGTCGGTGCTGGTGCTCACGAGGAGACCTCCTGGGTGGTGCCGGGGGTGGTGCCGGGGGTGAGGTCGACGGTGACGCCCTCGGCGTCGGCGACGAGCGCGCCGATCGCCTCCGCCAGCTCGGCCGCCTTGAGGGGCAGCCCGCGGACGTGGTTGTAGCCGATCGCGTCGACCAGGAACTTGGCGCGGACCAGCATCGAGAGCTGACCGAGGTTCATCTCGGGGACGAGGACCTTGTCGTAGCGCTTGAGGATCTCGCCGAGGTCCTTCGGGAACGGGTTGAGGTGGCGCAGGTGCACCTGCGCGACGTTGAAGCCGGCCTTGCGGACCCGGCGGCAGCCGGCGCCGATCGGCCCGTACGTCGAGCCCCACCCGAGGACGCACACCTTGGCGGCGCCGGAGGGGTCGTCGACCTCGAGCGGCGGCAGCGAGTCGGCGATCCGGTCGATCTTCGCCTGGCGGGTGCGGACCATCAGGTCGTGGTTGGCCGGGTCGTAGGAGATGTTGCCGTGGCCCTCGCCCTTCTCGAGGCCGCCGATGCGGTTCTCGAGACCGGCGGTGCCGGGGATCGCCCACGGGCGGGCGAGGGTCTCCTCGTCGCGCACGTAGGGCCAGAACTCGTCGGGCTCCCCGTCGGGCGACTTGCGGGACACGTGGTTGGGGCCGGTCGCGAAGCCCGGGTCGATCGTCGGCAGGTCGGCGACGTCGGGCAGCGCCCAGGGCTCCGAGCCGTTGGCGAGGTAGCCGTCGGAGAGCAGCATCACCGGGGTCCGGTAGGTGACCGCGATCCGGGCGGCCTCGACCGCGGCGGAGAAGCAGTCGCCGGGGGACTGCGGGGCGACGATCGGGACCGGGGACTCGCCGTTGCGGCCGAACATCGCCTGCAGCAGGTCGGACTGCTCGGTCTTGGTCGGCAGCCCGGTCGAGGGGCCGCCGCGCTGGACGTTGACGACCAGCAGCGGGAGCTCGGTCATCACGGCCAGGCCGATCGCCTCGGACTTCAGCGCGACGCCGGGCCCGGAGGTCGAGGTGACACCCAGGGAGCCCGCGTACGACGCGCCGATGGCGGCGCCGATCCCGGCGATCTCGTCCTCGGCCTGGAAGGTCGTGACGCCGAACGACTTGTGCTTCGAGAGCTCGTGGAGGATGTCGGTGGCGGGGGTGATCGGGTAGGTGCCGAGGAAGACCGGGAGCCCGGACTGCACGCCGGCAGCGACCAGGCCGTACGCCAGCGCGAGGTTGCCGGTGATGTTGCGGTAGGTGCCGGCGGCCACCGGGGCGGGCTTGATCTCGTAGGAGACCGCGAAGGTCTCCGTGGTCTCCCCGAAGTTCCAGCCGGCCTTGAACGCGGTGATGTTGGCGTCCCGGATGGCCGGCACCTTGGCGAAGCGCTTGGTGAGGAACGCGGTGGTCGACTCGGTGGGCCGGCCGTACATCCACGAGAGCAGCCCGAGGGCGAACATGTTCTTGGCGCGGCCGGCGTCCTTGCGGGAGAGGCCGAACTCCTTGACCGCCTCGATGGTCATCCCGGTCAGGTCGACCGGGTGGACGGCGAACTCGCCGAGCACGCTGCCGGCGTCGCCGAGCGACTCCAGGGGGTTCGCGTCGTACCCGGCCTTGGTCAGGTTGCGCGCGGTGAAGTCGTGGGTGTCGACGATGATCGTCGCGCCCTTGGGCAGGTCGCCGAGGTTGGCCTTGAGCGCGGCGGGGTTCATCGCGACCAGCACGTCGGGGGCGTCGCCGGGCGTGAGGATGTCGTGGTCGGCGAAGTGCACCTGGAACGACGAGACGCCGGGGATGGTGCCCTGGGGCGCCCGGATCTCGGCGGGGAAGTTGGGCAGTGTCGCGAGGTCGTTGCCGAACGACGCGGACTCCTGGGTGAACCGGTCCCCGGTGAGCTGCATGCCGTCACCGGAGTCGCCCGCGAACCGGATGATCACCCGATCGAGCTGCTTGACCTGCTTGGCCTGCTGTCCTGACACGGCTCGCGCCCACTTCCTCGCTGCTGCACCGACGTGCACGTACGCCTTTACGGACGGTCCTTGACCGATAACCGTCGGACGATGGTAGCCCGCAGTCCTGCGGAACTGGAACCTGTTCCAGTTCCGGGTCTGCGTCGCTCCTCTCCACGATAGAGACCTCGGCCCTCGTTCCGAAGCGGTCTCCCGTGCTGGACCTGGTGCAGACCAGTGAGTTCCGACACGCCGACGTGGTGCACTTAGTCAATTAAGTCGACTATGGTCATCGACATTAGCGACGGACCCTCGTTCTCGGACGGGGCTGACACAGAGACGAGACGCTCATGAAGATCAAGGTCGCAGCGGCTGCTGCCGCTGTGGTGCTGACCTTGGCCGGATGCGGTTCCACGGCGAGTGGGGACGGCGACTCCGGTGGTGGCGAGACGGTCAGCATCAACGCGTTCTCGGTGATGGAGGCGGCCAACGAGCCCGTCATCGAGGACTTCCAGGGCACCGACGCCGGCGCCGACACCACCTTCGAGACCTCCTACGGCGCGTCCGGCGACCAGAGCCGGGCCGTCCAGGCCGGCTCGAAGGCCGACGTCGTCCACTACTCCCTCGAGACCGACGTGACCCGTCTCGTCGACGAGGGCCTCGTGGCCGAGGACTGGAAGGACAACGAGACCAACGGCATCGCGACCTCCTCCGTCGTGGTCTTCGTGGTCCGCGAGGGCAACCCCGAGGGCATCGAGGGCTGGGACGACCTGGTCGAGCCGGGCGTCGAGATCATCACCCCGAACCCCGGCTCCTCGGGCTCCGCGCGCTGGAACATCCTCGCCGCGTGGGCGCACGTCACCGGCAACGGCGGCACCGAGGCCGAGGCGGAGGAGTTCGTGACCGGCCTGCTCGAGAACACCATCGCGCTGCCCGGCTCCGGCCGCGAGGCGACCACGGCGTTCACCGACGGCAGCGGCGACGTGCTGCTCTCCTACGAGAACGAGGCGATCCTGGCCAAGCAGAGCGGCGCGGCGATCGACTACGTGCTGCCCGAGGACACCCTGCTGATCGAGAACCCGGCGGCGGTCACCACCGACGCCAGCGAGGCCGGCCAGGCCTTCCTGGAGTTCATGACCGGTCCCGACGCCCAGGCCGACTACGCCCAGTCCGGCTTCCGCCCGGTCGTCGACGGCGTCGACATCGGCGAGGTCGAGGGGGCCAACGACCCGGCCGACCCGTTCCCGACCCCCGCCCAGCTGTTCACCGTCGACGGTGACTTCGGCGGGTGGGGCGAGGCCGCGGACAAGTACTTCGGCGACGGCGAGGAGGGCAACCCCCTCGGCATCATCACCGAGCTCCAGCAGACGACCGGCAAGGTCGGCGAGGAGTAGTGTCCTCGGCCCTCTCCGGGGCGACGATCGACGCGGCCCGGCCGGCGCCCCCCGAGGGGCGCCGGCCGCGGCGCACACGTCGTACGACCCCGAGGAACACGCTCGGCCGGGCCTCCGGCCTCGGGCTGGGCATCGCCATGCTGTGGTTCAGCATCCTGGTCCTCCTGCCGCTCTCGGCCGTGGTCGCCGCCGCGGCCGAGGGCGGCTGGTCGCGCTACCTCGACGTGCTGCGCAACGACCAGACCTGGGCGGCGGTGAGCCTCACGGTCACCCAGGCGCTGGTGATCACGGTGGTCAACGCCGTGATCGGCACCGTCATCGCGTGGGTGCTGGTCCGCGACCGGTTCTGGGGCAAGGCCCTGCTCGACGTCATCATCGACGTGCCGTTCGCGCTGCCGACGATCGTGGCCGGCCTGGTCCTGCTCTCGCTCTACGGCCCCAACAGCCCGCTCGGGATCCACTGGGCCTTCACCGAGAGCGCGGTGACCCTGGCGCTCGCCTTCGTCACGCTGCCCTTCATCGTCCGCGCCGTGCAGCCGGTCCTCGAGGAGCTCGAGACCGACGTCGAGGAGGCGGCGGCGTCGCTCGGCGCCAGCCGGCTGACGGTCTTCCGGCGGATCGTCCTCCCGGCGCTCACCCCGGCCATCGCGGCGGGTGCGGCGTTGTCCTTCGCCCGGGCGATCTCGGAGTACGGCTCGCTGGTGCTGCTCAGCGGCAACAAGCCGTACGAGACCGAGGTCGTCTCGGTGCGGGTGCTGACCTTCATCGAGAACGGCAACACGGCCTCGGCGGCGGCGCTGGCCTCGGTGATGCTCGCTGTCGCGCTCGTCGTGATCGTGGTGCTCGACATCGTCCAGAGGCGGGTGTCCCGGCGATGGTGACCACCTCCCTGCCCGTCCGGTGGCTGCTGCGCGTGCTCGCCATCGGCTACGTCTTCATGCTCATCGCCTGGCCCGTGGGCCTGCTGGTCAAGAGCACCTTCGCCGACGGCGGGGCGTTCCTGTCCGAGGCGCTGGCCGACGACCGGGTCGTCGACTCGCTCCAGCTGACGGCCGTCGTCGCGCTGTGGGCGGTCGTCATCAACCTGGTCTTCGGCGTGACCATCTCGATCCTGCTGGTGCGCTTCGAGTTCCCCGGCAAGCGGGTGCTCTCCGCCCTGATCGACCTGCCGCTCTCGGTCTCCCCGGTGGTCGTCGGCCTGGCGCTGCTGCTCGCCTACAACGGCCGGACCGGCTGGTTCGGCCCGACGCTGGAGGACAACGGCGTCCAGCTGATCTTCAACTCGCCGGGCATGATCATGGCGACCTGCTTCGTGGCCCTGCCACTGGTGATCCGCGAGGTGGTGCCGGTGCTCCACGAGATCGGCGACGACCAGGAGCAGGCCGCCCGGTCCCTCGGCGCGAACGCCCCGCAGACGTTCTGGCGGATCACCCTGCCCAGCATCAAGTGGGCGGTCGTGTACGGCGTGGTGCTGAGCCTGGCCCGGTCGGTCGGCGAGTTCGGCGCCGTGAAGATCGTCTCGGGGAACATCACCGGCCGCACCCAGACCGCGACCCTCGTCGTGGAGGCGAAGTACCAGAACTTCCAGCAGGACACGGCGTACGCCACGTCGTTCCTGCTGATCCTGGTCAGCATCGCCTGCCTCGTCGTCGTGGCCCTCCTCCGCCCCAAGCACTCCTCGTGACCACCCCAAGGAATCCGACATGAGCATCGAAGTCTCAGGCGTCACCAAGCGGTTCGGCGACTTCGTCGCGATCGACGACGTCTCCGTGACCATCCCCAGCGGCCAGCTGACCGCCCTGCTCGGCCCCTCGGGCGGCGGCAAGTCCACGCTGCTGCGCATCATCGCGGGCCTCGACTCCGCCGACGCCGGCAGCATCAAGATCGCGGGCGTCGAGGCGACCCGGCTGCCGCCGCAGAAGCGCAACGTCGGCTTCGTCTTCCAGCACTACGCGGTCTTCAAGCACATGACCGTCGCGAAGAACGTCGCCTTCGGCCTCGAGATCCGCAAGCGGCCCAAGGCGGAGGTCGCCGAGCGCGTCGACGAGCTGCTGAAGCTGGTGCACCTCTCGCAGTTCTCGCACCGGCTGCCCTCCCAGCTCTCGGGCGGCCAGCGCCAGCGGATGGCGCTGGCGAGGGCGCTGGCGGTCGAGCCGCAGGTGCTGCTCCTCGACGAGCCGTTCGGCGCCCTCGACGCGAAGGTCCGCAAGGAGCTGCGTGACTGGCTGCGCCGCCTCCACGACGAGGTGCACGTGACCACGGTCTTCGTGACCCACGACCAAGAGGAGGCCCTCGAGGTCGCCGACGAGATCGTGGTGATCAACGAGGGCCGGGTCGAGCAGATCGGCTCGCCCGAGCAGCTCTACGACGAGCCGGCGAACGACTTCGTCATGGGGTTCCTGGGGGAGGTGACGGCGCTCGACGGCGTGCTGCTCCGGCCGCACGACATCGACGTCGCCCTCGCCCCCGGCGCCCCGGGCTCGGTCGGCGGCACGGTCACCCGGCTGCTGCGCATCGGGTTCGAGGTGCGGGCGACCGTGACGACCGAGGACGGGCCCGAGGTGACGGTCGTGATGACCCGCACCCACGCCCGCTCGGTCGGCCTCGAGCAGGGTGCGCGGGTCTGGTTGACCCCGGCCTCCGGCGCCACCACGGTGCCGGCGCTCGTCGCGGGCTGAGCCGCGGCGTACCCCCAAGCCGGCCGTCCGTCCGAGGAGATGCACCCTCCTCGGGCGGGCGGCCTTGGTGTCGCTGCCTGCTCGGGTGCGGACCACCCCGGTGTCGGGGCGCCGATCGACCGGGGACCGTCGTGGTCGGTCATCGATGGTTGCGGGGCGTGCCCAAATCCGGGTAGCCACTCGCGAATGCCGGGCGGGCATGAGAGACGAATGATCCGATCGGCCTTGTTCGTTCGCAGCCGACCGCCCAGGAGGCACCCATGTCGACTCTCGTCGCCCGGACCCTGGTCGCCGCCGGGGCGATCACCGTCGCCACTGGACTCGGCGGGATTGCTGCGCACGCGGTCGACGGCACGGTCACCCCGGTCGCGTCGAGCTCGCCGGGGCTGTTGAGCAGCGCCTCCTCGTTGAGCGTGAGCGACGACGGCCGGTACGTCGCCTTCGAGAGCAGCCAGGTCATGGCTGGCGACACCAATGAGGGGCCCGACGTGTTCTTGGCCGACACGACGACAGGGACGAGCACCCTGGTCAGTCGGGCACCGGACGGATCGGTCGGGAACGGTTGGAGCGGCGGACCTGAGATCAGCGCCAACGGCAAGTTCGTCGTCTTCTCCAGCCCCGCGAGCAATCTCACCGCGGACAGCGTGGGGACGACCGACCTGCAGGTGTTCCGGTACAGCGTCGCAACTGGCAAGACCATGCGGGTCTCGAAGTCGCCCCGTGGAGAGCTCGCCAAGGACTTGGCGTTCGGTTCCTCGATCAGCGCGAGCGGCCGCTACATCACGTTCATCAGCTACGGGCACAACCTCGTCCCCGGGGACCACAACAACCGGGCCGACGTGTTCCGCTACGACGCGACTCTCGACGAGACCATCAAGGTGAGCGAGACGATGTCGGGGGCCGAGACCGACGGCAATTCGAATTCCGGCGTCGTCAGTCCCGACGGTCGATACGTCGCGTACGCCACCACCGCCAAGAACATGGGGCCCAGCGACACCAACGGGAGCATCGACACCTACGTCTACGACGTGCTCACCGACACCACGATCCTGGCGAGCCGCGGTCTGTCGGGGTCGGCCGCTGGCAAGACGACCCCGACTGACATCAGCAACGGCGGAAGCATCGTGGCTCTGAGCTCCTCTTCGCCGCGGCTGGCGGCAGCCGACACCGACAAGGGGCATGATGCCTTCCTCTACCGCGCCCGGACCGACTCCGTCGCCCTGGTGAACGCGAGCGCCGGACGCGCCTACGGCGCCGACGTCAGCGCCGACGGCCGCTGGGTGTCGTACGTGGAGTTCGCCAGTGACGCCCCCGGCGCGGCGACGACCACGCTCCTGCTGGACCGGAACGCCAACCAACGGACCGACATCGCAGCACCGCTCAACGGGGGCGTCACCTCGCTCAGCAGTTCGGGGGCGGTCGCGGTCTTCTACGGTGCTGACAGAGCGACGCCGACCCAGTACGGGCTCTACTTGTGGACTCGGCTGGGCGGCTGATCCCCTCGGCCGGCGCCCCAGACATCGAAGTGCCACGCCGCGGAGACACTCTCAGGATCAGCGGTAGTTGGTGAACTGCACCGCGAAGTCGTAGTCCTGCTGCTTGACCAGCGCGATGATCGCCTGCAGGTCGTCGCGCTTCTTCGAGGAGACCCGCAGCTCGTCGCCCTGGATCTGCGCCTTGACACCCTTGGGGCCCTCGTCGCGGATCAGCTTGCTGATCTTCTTGGCGTCCTCCGAGGAGATGCCCTCCTTGAGCGCGATGCTGATCTTGCTCTGCTGGCCCGACGGCCGCGGCTCGGAGGCGTCGAGCACCTTGAGGCTGACGTCGCGCTTGATCAGCTTGTCCTTGAAGACGTCAAGGACGGCGCTCGCGCGGTCGTCGGCGGACGCGCTGATCTCGATGGCGTGCTCGCCTTGCCACTCGATGGTCGCCCCGGTGCCCTTGAAGTCGAACCGGGTGGCGATCTCCCGGGCGGTCTGCCCGAGGGCGTTGTCGACCTCCTGGCGGTCGATCTTGCTGACGATGTCAAAGGACGAGTCGGCCATGGGTGCTCCTCGGGAGACGGTTTCGTGCTGCTGATGGGGCTGCGCTATTCTTTCGTCTTGCGTCTCTCCGGCCAAGCCGGGGCGACCATCCCTGGCAGGTTGCCCGAGCGGCCAATGGGAGCGGACTGTAAATCCGTCGGCGTAGCCTTCGAAGGTTCGAATCCTTCACCTGCCACACCAGGGAGAAGGGCCTCTGGCCAGCAGCGATGCGGCCAGGGGCCCTTCGCTGTCTCCGACCCCCTGCGTCGCCCCGCCGGCGCCGGCGGCCGTGGCCGGGGGCGTGGACACCTGCTCCTGGCCCTCGACCGGTGTTGAATACTCGCGAGGTCGACGTCCCCGTGACCTCAGGAGTGGCCGGATGACCAGCACGCCGCCCCGGCCCCTGGGCCAGCCGCTCGAGCGCGTGCGGCGTCGGGTCCGCTGGGGGCTCAACCACGCGCTGCCGAAGTGGGCGATCTCCCGGGCCGCCACGGAGGGGGACCTGCACGCGCAGCTCGTCGTCTCCTCCGGCACGAGCAGCGACGCGCCGCTGGAGCTCTTCGAGAAGATCCGCGCCGCCGGTCCGCTGCACCGGTCGAAGTACGCCTCCGTGACAGCGAGCCTCCCGGTCGTGCGCGAGGTCCTGGCCAACCCTGACGTCCGGGCCGGCATCGATCTCAGCGGCGGCCCCGGCCCGCTGGGTCGGCTGGGCCGCTGGGCGGCCCGGACCGCCCCGCTCGGCCCGCTCACCCCGCCGTCCCTGCTGGTCACCGAGCCGCCCGACCACACCCGGATGCGCAAGCTCGTCACCCGGGTCTTCACCGTCAAGGCCGTGCAGGGCCTCCGGGACCGTACGGAGCGGATCGCCGACGAGCTGCTGGACTCCCTGGCCGGTGATCGGTCCAGCGCGGACCCGGTCGACCTGGTCGAGGCCTACTGCGCCCTGCTCCCCGTGACCGTCATCGCCGAGATCCTCGGCGTGCCCGAGGCCGACCGGGGCAAGGTCCTCGAGTTCGGCACCGGTGCCGCGCCCAGCCTGGACCTGGGCCTGTCCTGGCGCGAGTTCAGCTCGGTCGAGCATGCCTTGACCCGCTTCGAGGACTGGCTGACCGACCACCTCGAGACCAAGCGGCGAGAGCCCGGGGACGACCTGCTGGGCAAGCTCGTGGCCGCCCTGGACGACGACGGCGTCGCCCTCACCGACGCCGAGCTGAAGGCCACTGCGGGGCTGGTCCTGGCTGCCGGCTTCGAGACCACGGTCAACCTGCTCAGCAACGGCATCTCGCTGCTGCACGACAACCCCGACCAGCTCGCGCTGCTGCGCCGCGAGCCCGAGCGCTGGCCCACCGCCGTCGAGGAGGTGCTCCGGCTCGACCCGCCCGTGCTGCTCACCGGCCGCACCGTCGTGCGGGACACCGTGATCGCGGGCGTGCGCGTCCCCCGCGGTGCCGTCGTGACCGCGCTGCTCGCCGGGGCGAACCGCGATCCGGAGGTCTTCGCCGACCCGGGGACCTTCGACGTCACCCGGGCCAACGCCGCCGAGCACGTCTCGTTCTCCGGGGGCCGGCACTTCTGCCTCGGCGCGGCCCTGGCTCGGATGGAGGGCGAGGTCGGTCTCCGCCGGCTCTTCGAGCGCTACCCCGACCTCCGCCTCGAGCCCGGCGCCCGGCGCCGCGACACCCGCATCCTGCGCGGCTTCGCCACCCTCCCGGCCACCGTGTCCTGAGTGCCGCCCGGACCGGTCAGCCGATGGTCGTCGCGGGCACGGGCGCCCTCGACTCCAGCTGGGGCGCTGCGGCGAGCAGGTAGCTGCCCTGCCAGGCGCGGTGCACCACCAGGGCGGCGGCGACCGACCCGAGCGTTCCGAGGGTGAGGTCGCCCAGGGTGTCGGCGTACCGGTCGGAGGCGCCCGAGGTGCTGAGGAAGGCGTAGTACTCGGCGATCTCCCAGCCGAGGGCCGCGGTGACGCCGAAGGCGAGCCCACGCTCCAGCACCCGTCCGAGGGTCGCGCGGTGCGCCAGGGTGAGCAGGATGAACGCGGCGGCCAGCAGGCCGGTGTTGACCAGGTGCATCAGGTCGTCGAACCACCGGATGGTGTCGTAGAGGTCCATCCGGTTGCCGAGGGTGTCGGAGAAGCAGGTCACGGTCACCAGCAGGTCCGCGAGCCACGGGAACGACGCCCGGTCGCGCCACCGCAGGTACCACACGGCCGGGATCGTGAACGCCAGGAGCGGGTAGCCGATCGCCCGGGCGGTGGCCCCCTTCCCCTCGAGGTTGCCGAGCTCGGGGTAGAGCATCGCGCTCAGCAGCAGCAGCAGGAGCGAGGCCTTGCCCGCGACGTCGAGGGCGGCGACGAGTCCGGGGATCGGGTGTCGAACGGAGGCCGGGGGGTCGTCGCTCACAGGCGCACGCTATCCGTGGTCCGCCCCGAGCCCGGCGTCGGGCGGGCGTCCCACCCGCCGCTACGTCCCTACGGCAGCTCGCCGCGTGCTCGCCGCGATCCCGGTCGAGGAACGCAGGACGAGCTCCGTCGGGAGCGCGAGCTGCACCGGCTGGCGCGCGCTGCGGTCGGGCCCGCCCAGCATGTCCAGCAGCAGGTCCACGGCTGCCCGGCCGACATCGACATGGGCCCCGCCCAGGGTCGTCAGGCCCGGTGTGCACATCTCCGCGGCGAAGATGTCGTCGAAGCCGACCACGCTGACGTCGTCGGGCACGGCGAGCGAGCGGTGTGCGAGTCGCTGGGTCACCCCGATCGCCAGCAGGTCGTTGTGGGCGACGATCGCCGTCGCACCGGCCTGCGTCGCGGCGTCGGCCGCCGCGCCGCCCTGGGACGCCTTGGGCGTGAACGGGCCGATCCGCCGCGCCTCGATCCCGAGCTCGTCGGCGGCTGTCGCGAGGGCGGACCAGCGCGTGGCCGCCATCCACGAGTTGCGCGGCCCGGCCAGGTAGAGGAGCCCCCGGTGTCCCAGTGACGCGAGGTGCTCCACGATCTGGCGGCAGCCCCGGTGGTGGTCGAGCACGACGCTGGCCAGGCCGGGCAGCTCTCGACTCATCAGGACCACGGGACGTTGGCCGGCCACCTGTCGCAGGTTCTCGTCGGGAAGGCGACTGGCCGCCAGGACGAACCCGTCCACCGCCGGCACCAGACGCTGGATCTGGTCGTACTCGACCCGTGGCGACTCCTCTGCGTTGACCAGCACCAGGGTGAACTGGGAGGCGCGCGCCCGCATCTCGGCGCCCCTGATGAGATCGAAGTAGTGCGGATTGGCGATGTCCGAGACCACCATCGCGATGGTCTGGTGTCGTCCCGACAGCAGGGCGCGCGCGTGGGGATTCGGCTGGTAGCCGAGCTCGGCGGCGACGGCGCGCACCCGCTCGCGCGTGGTCGCGCTGACCCGCGTGGGACTCGAGAAGGCCCGCGAGACGGTCGAGGTCGCGACGCCCGCCGCACGGGCCACGTCGTAGATGGTGGGGCCGCTCACGTGCTCACCCAACTCCGGTGGCAACAGGTTGGCAACCCCTTGCCGTGATTGTCGTCACGCTCCTACGGTCCTTGGCTGTGACGGCCGACCCACGCTCCTCCGGCGCCCGCGGGCGGCTCGCAGGCCTGTTCACCGACCCGCCCCGCTGGCTCGCCAGGGCCGCGCGCACGGTGACGGCCCTCGAGATCGCCCTGGGGGTGGCTGCTCTCCTGCTGATCTTCTTCCTGGTCCTCGTCCAGGCCGGTCAGCGATACCTGCCGATCGAGGGCTGGGCCTGGACCGGCGAGCTCGCGCGGTTCTCGCTGGTGTGGCTGACCTTCGTCGTCGCCGGCGTCCTGGTCACCACCGACTCCCACATCGCGATCGAGATGATCGACGGAGTAGGGAACGACACCGTGCGCCGGGTCGTGCGGGTCCTCTCGTGCCTGATCGTCGCGGCGGTCGGCTACGGGCTCACCGCGGAGGCCTGGGAGCTGGTGGAGACCCAGGGCGTGCTGAAGTCGCCCGCGTTGGAGATGCCGATGTCCTGGCTCTACGGCATCTCGATGATCGGCTTCGTCAGCACCACGGTCCGGGCAGTGATCGCCGCCGTGCGGTACGCCGTCCTGGGCGCGCCGGTGATGTCCTTCGAGGACGTCGCGGGGGTCCCGACCACATGAGCCTGCTCGTCCTCAGCCTGCTGATCACCGCGCTCCTGCTGGTCCGGGTGCCGATCGCCTTCGCCTTCGTCGGCCCGTGCCTGCTCTACATGATCACCACCGACCAGTCCGTGGGGCTCGCCCTCCGCCTGGTCGCCAACGCGACCGCGAGCTTCCCGCTGCTCGCCGTCCCCCTGTTCATCCTGCTGGGCTCCTTCGCCAACCACGCCGGTATCGCGGACCGCCTCTTCGACTTCGCCCTGGCGCTGCTCGGCCGGGTGCGCGGCAGCCTCGGCTACGTCAGCATCGGCGTCAGCGTCGGCTTCTCCTGGATGAGCGGCTCCGCGGTGGCCGACGCCGCCGCGCTCGGCAAGCTGCAGATCCCGGCGATGCTGCGCAACGGCTACTCGCGCAAGTTCGCCCTCGGGGTCACGGGCTCGGCCGCCCTCATCGCGCCGGTCATGCCGCCCAGCATCCCGGCCGTCATCTACGCGGGGCTCGCCGCGGTCTCGACCGGGGCGCTGTTCGCAGCCTCGGTCGTGCCGGCCCTGCTGATGGCCCTCGGCCTCGCCGTGGTCGTCTTCATCTGGGTGCGCCGGGACCCGAACATCCAGCGGACCGAGTTCAGCTGGCACCAGGTGGGCGTGACCGGGCGTCGCGTGATCGCCCCGCTCGGCGCGCCGGTCATCATCCTGGGCGGCATCCTCGGGGGCTACTTCACCCCGACCGAGGCCGCTGCCGTCGGCGCCGCGTACATGGCGGTCCTGGGCTTCGCGTACGGCACCCTCAGGGTCCGCGACCTCCCGAAGGTGTTCACCGAGGCGGTGCTCACCACCGGCAGCATCATGCTGATCGTCGCCTCGGCGAGCCTCCTCGGCTACATCTTCGCTCGCGAGCGCGTGCCCCAGGACCTCTCGGAGCTGGTGCTCGGGCTGACGGACAACGCGACCGTCTTCCTCCTGCTGGTCTTCGCGCTCTCGCTCGTCCTCGGCACCGCCCTCGACGCGATCGCCGTGCTGACCCTGACCGTGCCGATCCTGATCCCGATCAGCGCGCAGTACGACGTGGACCCCATCGCGCTGGGCGTGCTGATGATCCTCTCGCAGATGATCGGGCTGCTGACCCCACCGGTCGGCACGGTCATCTTCGTGCTCCAGGCGATCGCCAAGGCACGCATGGCCGAGGTCTTCTACGGCTCGCTGCCCTTCATGGTGCCGCTCCTGCTGATCTGCTTCGGCATCATCTTCTGGCCCGACGCGATCTTGTACCTGCCGGAGAGGCTCAACCTGTGAGCGCCCGTCGCTCCTTCCTCGCCGGGCTCTTCGGCCAGGGAGTCGGTCCGTCCCTCACGCCCGAGCTGCACGAGCGCGAGGCGGTCCGCCAAGGGGTCCGCTACGTCTACAAGACGGTCGACCTGGCCGAGCAGCAGACGACCCCGGAGCGACTCCGCGAGCTGCTGGCCGCCGCCGTCGAGCTGGGCTTCGACGGCCTCAACGTCACCCACCCGGTCAAGCAGACGATGGTGCCGCTCGTGGACCGGGTGAGTGACGGGGTCGAGGCCATCGGCGCGCTGAACACCGTCCTGATCGGCGCCGGCGGCACGGTGGGGCACAACACGGACGTGACCGGGTTCGGTCGCTCGTTCGAGGACGGTCTGGCCGGGGCCCCGCGTGACGAGGTCGTCCTCCTCGGCGCCGGAGGCGCCGGGACGGCCGTCGCCCACGCCCTGCTCGCGCACGGCGTCCGGCGGCTCCGGGTGGCGGACCCGGACGTCACGCGGGCCGAGGACCTGAGCCGGTCAGTGCCACGGCTCGCCGACGCCGCAGAGGTCGTCGCCGTCTCGCCGGAGGACGTCGCCGACGCCATCGCTGCGGCGGACGGCCTGGTCAACGCCACGCCGATCGGCATGGCGGCGCACCCCGGCACTCCGGTCCCGACCGAGCTCCTGCGCCCCGGGCTGTGGGTGGCCGACATCGTCTACCGCCCGCTGCACACCCCGCTGCTCCTCGCCGCGGCCGAACGCGGCTGCCGCACCCTGACCGGCGCCGGCATGGCCGTGCACCAGGCGGCCGACGCCTTCGAGCTGATCACCGGTCTCCCGGCCGACCGTGCCGCCATGTTCGGCGACCTCGAGGAGCTCGTCGGGGCCGAGGTACGACGCGCGCGGCTCGACCCCCAGGTCCCGGACACACCCGATGAAAGGAACCCCTGATGGCACTCCCCGACACGAGCCGACGCTCTCGACGACGCGCCACCCTGGCTGCTGCGGCCGTCGCGCCCCTCGTCCTCCTCGCTGCCTGCGGTGACGACGACGACGGCGGCGGCGGCGGAGCGGTCGAGCTGACGCTCGCCCACTCCTACACCGAGACCCAGCCCCAGCACCGGTGCGGAGCCCAGATCATCGCCGACGAGGTCGCCGCGGCCGACGCGGACATGACCGTCGAGATCTTCCCGGCGAGCCAGCTCGGCGCGGACGCGGACCGCATCGCCTCCGTCGTCTCCGGCGACGTCGACATCGACATCCAGGGCGCATCGGCCCTCGGCGCCGTGTACGAGCCCGTCGCCGTCGTCGACGCCGCCTACGCGTTCGACGACGGCGAGCACCTCGCTCGCTTCTTCGACAGCGAGGCCTCCGACGAGCTCGTGCAGAGCTTCGCCGACGAGGCCGGCGTCACGACGCTCGGAGCGTGGTCGGCCGGCGCCCGCCACTTCACCGCCAACGAGCCGATCCGGTCGCCCGAGGATCTCGACGGCCTGCGGATGCGGTTCCCCAACTCGCCGCAGTTCCTGATGAACGCCGAGGCGCTCGGCGCGGATGCCACCGAGGTCGCCTACGAGGAGCTCTTCCTCGCGCTGCAGCAGGGCACGGTCGACGGCCAGGAGAACCCGATCACGAACATCGACTCCAGCTCGCTGCAGGAGGTGCAGGACTACGTCAGCCTGTCGGGTCACCAGGCCAACTCCAACCTCGTGATCATCGGCGGCGTGTGGGACGAGATGACGTCGGCCCAGCAGGACGTGCTCCAGTCGGCGGTCGACAAGGCCGTCGAGGAGGTCCCGGGCTGTGTCGCCGAGGACGAGGAGAAGACGCTCGCGGAGTGGGAGGAGACCGGTGACATGGAGATCGTCGACGACGTCGATGTCGAGGCGTTCCGGACCCAGGCCGACACCTACCTGCGGGAGAACTTCAACGAGGAGCAGCTCGCGGTGTACGAGGCCATCCGAGGCGTGGCGGAGTGACCGAGGTGGGCGAGGTCCAGACCTTCCGAGGGGCGGTGGCTGCCGATGACCTCGGCCCGACCCTGATCCACGAGCACGTCTTCGTGGGAGATCCGGAGCTCGACCTGAACTTCCCCCACCCCGAATGGGACGAGGCGGCAGCCGTCCGGACCGCGATCGCCGGCCTGGACCGGCTCGGCGCTCTCGGCATCCGCACGGTGGTCGACCTGACGGTCCTCGGCCTCGGGCGCGACGTCGCCCGCGTGGCCGCCGTCGCCGCACGGACCGAGATCAACCTGCTGGCCTCGACCGGCTACTACTGCGTCGACGCGCTGCCGCCGTACTTCCACGTCCACGGTCCGGGCCTGCTCATCGACCACGGCCCGGACCCGTTGACCCAGATGTTCCTGGACGACATCGAGACCGGCATCGCGGGCACGGGGGTCCGCGCCGCGATGCTCAAGGTGGTCACCGACCGGCCCGGGCTCACCGAGGACGTCCGGCGGGTGATGAGCGCTGCCGCCACCGCTCACCAGCAGACCGGCGTCCCCATCACCACCCACACCCACGCGCCCTCGCGGAACGGTCGCGAGCAGCTGGCGTTCCTCACCGCACGCGGGGTCGACCCCGAGCGGCTCGTCATCGGCCACTGCGGGGACAGCCAGGACATCGACTACCTGCGGGAGCTGATGGACGCGGGCGCCACCATCGGGATGGACCGCTTCGGCATGGAGCACGTGCTGCCGGACGAGGCGCGGATCCAGACCGTGCTCGAGCTGATCGACCGCGGCTACGTCGAGAGCATGGTGCTCTCCCACGACGCGGCCTTCTTCAGCCGCGTCACCCCGCCGTCCTGGCGAGCCGCTCACGCGCCGAACTGGCACCTGGAGGACATCTCCACGCGCATCGTCCCGAAGCTGCTGGGCGGAGGCGCGACCGACGACGACATCCACCAGCTGCTGGTCGCCAACCCGGCCCGCCTGCTGCGCCCGCGACTGCCCGCCGCCACCGTCCCCACCGCCGGCAGGGGCGCCTGATGCGCACGTCGATCGCCACCGTCTGCCTGAGCGGCGCACTCCCGGAGAAGCTGCACGCGGCGGCAGCGGCCGGGTTCGACGGCGTGGAGATCTTCGAGCCCGACCTCGTGGCGTCGGCGGAGAGCCCGGAGGAGGTGGCCGCCCTGGCCCGCCGGCTCGGGCTCACCCTCGACCTGTACCAGCCCTTCCGCGACGCGGAGGGCGTCACGGAGGAGCTGTTCGCCGACGTGCTCCACCGAGCGGCGTCGAAGTTCAGGCTGATGGGCCGGCTCGGGATCGACACCATGCTCGTGTGCAGCAACGTCGGCTCCGCCACCGTCGACGACGACGAGGTGTCCGCCGACCAGCTCCGGAGACTCGGCGACCTGGCGCAGAGCCACGGGATGCGCCTGGCCTTCGAGGCGTTGGCGTGGGGTCGCTTCGTCGACGACTACCGGCGCGCGTGGCGCATCGTCGACCTGGCCGACCACCCCGCGGTGGGCGTGTGCCTCGACAGCTTCCACATCCTCTCGCGCGGGCACGACCCCGCCGCGATCGAGGGCATCCCGGGCGAGAAGATCTTCTACCTCCAGCTCGCCGACGCCCCCGCGCTGTCGATGGACGTGCTCTCGTGGAGCCGGCACCACCGGCTCTTCCCCGGCGAGGGGTCGTTCGGCCTGGCGTCGTTCGTCGGCCACGTGCTGCGCGCGGGCTACACCGGTCCGCTCTCCCTCGAGGTCTTCAACGACACCTTCCGCCAGACCGACGTCCACCGCACCGCCCAGCAGGCCCAGCGCTCGCTGACCTGGCTCGAGGACCAGGTCGCCGGGCTCGCGGCCCCGCCGGTCCTCGCACCTGGCGCAGACGGCCCGAGGCGGCTGCCCCCCGTCGCTGCGCCGGCGGCGCTGGACTTCGTCGAGGTCAAGGCCGAGGACGCCAGCGAGATCGACGCGGTGCTCCGGCAGCTGGGGTTCGCCTTCCGCGGCCGCCACCGCACCAAGCCGGTGCGGTTGTGGACCCAGGGTCGCGCGCGGATCATCCTCAACGAGCAGCAGGCCCGCGACTGGGTGCCGACGCTGGCCGCGGTGGGCTTCGAGGTCACCGACCCCGAGGCCTCGGCCCGCCGGGCCGCGGAGCTGCAGGCCCCGACGGTCGTGCGGCGCACCCATGCCCACGAGCAGGAGCTGCCGGCCTTCCGGGGGCCGGACGGCACCGAGGTCTTCCTGGCGGGGGTGGCGGGCGACGACGCCGCCTGGGTGGGCGAGTTCGAGCACGGCGAGACCCCCGCCGGCGATCCGCTGGTCACCGACATCGACCACGTCAACCTGACGCACTCCTGGCAGCACTACGACGAGGCGGTGCTGTTCTACAGCAGCGTCCTGGCGCTCAGCTCCGGGAGCAGCCAGGACGTGGCGGCACCCACGGGGCTCGTGCGCAGCCAGGTCATCCGCAGCGCGGACGGCGCGGTGCGCCTGGCCCTGAACGTGGCGCCGCCGGCCTTCGACCACCCCCAGGGATACCCGCAGCACGTGGCGTTCTCGGCGACCGACGCGATGACCGTCGCGCGCCGGGCACGTGGACGCGGGCTGCGACCACTGCCGATCCCGGCCAACTACTACGACGACCTGCAGGCACGCTTCCGGCTCCCGGACCAGGAGCTGGCGCAGATGCAGGAGCTGGGGATCCTCTATGACCGACACGCCGCGGGGGAGTTCGTGCACTTCTACACCGAGACCGTGGGCGGCGTCTTCTTCGAGGTCGTGCAGCGCCGGGGCGGCTACGACGGGTACGGCGCGCCCAACGCACCCGTGCGACTGGCGGCCCAGCACCAGCGCTCGGCCCCGTCCGGGCGGCACTGATGGTGGCGCCGTGGCGGGGTCCCTCCCGCAGGTCCTCACCCTGCTGCGGGGCCCCCTCCGTCGAGGACGGGCTGCTCGACCGTGCGGTCGACGACGGACGCGCCGGGCTGTCCGGTGCTGCCTGCCATGGGCGTCCACCTCGTCAGGGGCCGTTCCACCCGGTGACGAACGACCGTCGACTTCGCGGTGGCGGCTTCCTAGGCTCGATCGCATGACGACCGCGCAGCAGCCGTCCGCGGCCTCCTCCGACGCCGCACACGGCTCCCAGACGGAGATCAGCGCCGAGATGGCCGCGATCGCCGGGGAGTACGCGGCCCGACTGGCCGGGGGTGCTCCGGCGGAAGAGCATCCGCGACTGGACTACCCGCCGTACCGCTCCACGACGCTGCGGCACCCCACCAAGGACCTGCAGCAGACCGACCCGGAGGGCATCGAGCTGTGGTCGCCGGCGTTCGGGCACCGCGACGTCGACCCGCTCGAGTCGGACCTCACCATCCAGCGCGGCGGTGAGCCGATCGGGGAGCGGATCACGGTCACGGGGCGCGTGGTCGACGGATCGGGCCGCCCGGTGCGAGGTCAGCTCGTCGAGGTCTGGCAGGCCAACGCCGGTGGGCGCTACCACCACCAGCGCGACCAGCACCCCTCGCCGCTCGACCCGTGCTTCACCGGGGCCGGCCGCTGTCTCACCGGCGACGACGGCTCCTACCGGTTCACGACGATCAAGCCCGGTCCCTACCCGTGGAAGAACCACCGCAACGCCTGGCGGCCCGCCCACATCCACTTCTCCGTGTTCGGGACGGCATTCACCCAGCGGCTGGTCACCCAGATGTACTTCCCGGGGGACCCCATCTTCGGGCTCGACCCGATCTACGGGTCGCTGGTGGACCAGGACGCGCGGGAGCGGCTGGTGGCGACCTATGACCACGACCTGACCCAGCACGAGTGGAGCACGGGCTACCGGTGGGACATCGTGCTCACCGGCGGGGCGCGCACGCCGCTGGAGCGCGACGTGCAGGACGACAGGGAGGACGACCGGTGACGCCCACCCCCACCCCGGGCCAGACCGTCGGCCCGTTCTTCCACTTCGCGCTGCCGTACGACGGCAGCGCCGACCTGGTCCCGTCCGGGCACCCCGGCCGCGTGCGCCTGCACGGGCAGGTGCTGGACGGTGCCGGAGACCCGGTGCCGGACGCCGTGGTCGAGGTCTGGCAGACCGACCCGGCAGGCCGCGTGCCGCAGGAGCCGGGGTCGCTGCACCGCGACGGCTGGGTCTTCACCGGGTGGGGCCGCGCGGCGACCGACCGCACCGGCCGGTACTCGTTCTCGACCCTCACGCCGGGTCCCGTCGTGCCCGGGGCGGCGCCGTACTTCGCCCTCTGCCTGCTCGGCCGCGGCCTCACGGACCGGCTGCTGACCCGTGCCTACCTCCCGGCCAGCGGGCCGGAGGGGAGCGCCGCCCTGGCGGCCGACCCGCTGCTGGCAGCGGTCGAGCCCGGGCGGCGCGAGACCCTGGTGGCCCGCCGGGACCGGGACGGCTACGTGTTCGACGTGCGCCTGCAGGGTGAGGGGGAGACGGTCTTCCTCCGTCACGACGCCCGATGAGCGACCTGCTCTGGCCCGGGGACCACCGAGCAGGGGGGCTGCTCGACGACCAGTCGTTCCTGCAGGCGGCGCTCGAGCTCGAGGCTGCCTGGAGCGCCGCGCTGGTGACGCTCGGGATCGCGCCGGCGGGCGCCGCGGTCTCCGCAGCGCAGCTCGCCGCGCTGCTCCCGACCGACGTGCTCAAGGTGCTCGGCGCGCGGGCCGAGGCCAGCGGCAACCCGGTGGTGCCCCTGGTCGCGCTCCTCCGCGAGGGCCTCGACGGCGAGCCCGGCCGGTGGCTGCACCGCGGCCTCACCAGCCAGGACGTCGTCGACACCGCGCTGATGCGGTGCGCGACCGCACCGGTCGAGATGCTGCGCCGGGAGCTCCTGGTGCAGGTGCGATGCCTCGTCGACCTGGTCGAGACGCACCGGCACACGCCGGCCGTCGCCCGGACCCTGACCCAGCACGCCGTGCCGACCACTGTGGGGCTGCGGGCGGCGTCCTGGCTGAGCGGCGTGCTCGACGCCCACAACGACCTGACGGCGGTGGTCCTGCCGGTCCAGCTGGGCGGTGCCGCCGGCACCATGGCCGCCGCCGTGGAGCTCGCCGGTCACCTGTCCGACCCGGTCTCCGCCGTCGCGGAGGCGACGGTCCAGGTCGCGTCGGCGCTCGGCCTGGCTCCGTCGACGCCGTGGCACACCGTCCGCACCAGCGTGACCCGGCTGGGGGACGCCGCGACCCGCTGCACCGACGCCTGGGGCCATGTGGCGAACGACGTGCTGTCGGCAGCGCGGTCCGAGGTCGGCGAGCTGTCCGAGGGGGTGGGCGGCGCGTCCTCGACGATGCCGCACAAGGCCAACCCGACCCTCTCGGTGCTGGTACGCCGCGCGGCCCTCACCGCCCCCGCCCTGTGCGCCACGCTGCACGCCGCTGCGGCGGACGCCACCGACGAGCGCACGGCGGGCGGGTGGCACGCCGAGTGGTCGACGTTGCGGGTCCTGCTGCGTCGCACCGTCGTCGCCGGGTCCCAGACCACCGATCTCCTCCGCGACCTGGTCGTGCACGAGGACCGCGCGGCCGAGCTGCTCGCCGGGGCTGACGGCGTCGGTGCCGAGCAGCAGGCGATGGCCGCCCTCGCCGGGCGTGAGCCCGCGCCGTCGTACCTGGGCGCGACGGACGCCTTCCTCCAGGCGCCGCTCGCGCGTGCCGCGGCGGTGCTGGCGGAGGCGCGGGCATGACCCGGCCGGTCCTGGTGCTCGGTCCCTCGCTCGGCACGTCGGCGGCCACCCTGTGGGGCGACTGCGCCCGGCTCCTGGAGCCGGACCTCGACGTGGTCGCGTGGGACCTGCCCGGCCACGGCAGCGACCGCACCGGCCCGCACCGGACGCGGGGGCCGCTGAGCATGGTGGATCTCGCCGCCCGGGTGCTCGACCAGGTCTCGGCGCGCAGCGAGGGGCCCTTCCACTACGCGGGGAACTCCGTCGGCGGCGCGGTCGGTCTCCAGCTGCTGCTCGACGTCCCCGACCGGGTCGCCTCGGCCGTCCTGCTCTGCACCGGCGCGCGCCTGGGCACGGCGCAGTCCTGGCAGGAGCGGACCGACCGCGTCCTCCGCTCGGGCACCGCGTCGGTGGTCGAGGAGTCGGCCGGGCGCTGGTTCGGGGCGAGGTTCCTCGATCGGGAACCGGCTCGGGCCTCGGCACTGCTGCACGCGCTCGCCGACACCGACGACGACGGGTACGCGGCGGTGTGCGGGGCGCTCGCGACCTTCGACGTGCGTGACCGGTTGGGCGAGGTCGCCTCCCCGGTCCTCGCCGTGGCCGGCGCTGAGGACGTCGCCACGCCACCCGAGTCGCTGCGGGAGATCGCCGACGGGGTCCGCGACGGCCGCCTCGTCGTCCTCGACGGCGTGGGCCACCTGGCCCCCGCCGAGGCGCCGGAGGCCGTCGCGGACCTCGTCCGCCGGCAGGTGAGGTCCACGACCGTGGGAGGAGCAGCATGAGCAGGTACGACGACGGGATGCAGGTACGTCGGGAGGTGCTGGGCGACGAGCACGTCGACCGCGCCGACGCGGCGACCACCGACCTCACGGCCGACTTCCAGCGGCTGATCACCGAGTACGTCTGGGGCGGGATCTGGACCCGACCGGACCTGGACCGGCGCACCCGCTCGGTGGTGACGATCACCGCCCTGGTCGCCCGTGGCCACCACGAGGAGCTCGCCATGCACCTGCGCGCGGCGCTCGGCAACGGACTCACCGTGACCGAGATCCGGGAGGTCCTGCTGCAGACGGCCGTCTACTGCGGCGTCCCGGACGCCAACGCCGCCTTCCGCATCGCCCAGCAGGTCCTGGAGGAGAGCCCGTGACCGACGCCTACCTCTACGCCGCGGCGCGCACGCCCTTCGGCAGGTTCGGCGGCGCGCTCGCCGGGGTGCGCCCGGACGACCTCGCGACCCTCGCCCTCGACGCCGTGCTGGCCAGGGCGCCGGCGCTGGACCGCAGCCGGGTGGACGAGGTGGTGTGGGGCTGCGCGAACCAGGCCGGGGAGGACAACCGCAACGTCGGCCGGATGGCGGTGCTTCTCGCGGGGCTGCCCGTCTCGGTCCCCGCCACCACGGTCAACCGGCTGTGCGGGTCCTCCCTCGACGCGGCGATGCAGGCGTCCCGGATGGTCGAGACCGGTGACGCCGACCTGGTCGTGGCCGGCGGCGTGGAGTCCATGAGCCGTGCCCCCTGGGTGCTGCCCAAGCCCTCGCGGGCCTACCCGGCCGGGGACGCCACGCTCGTCTCGACCACGCTGGGCTGGCGGCTCGTCAACGACGCCATGCCGCGGGAGTGGACGTCCTCGCTCGGCGACTCCACCGAGGTGCTGGCCGAGAGGACGGGGATCTCGCGCCGGCGCCAGGACGCCTTCGCGGTCGGCTCGCACGAGCGGGCCGACCGAGCCTGGGCCGACGGCTTCTACGACGACCTGGTCGTCCAGGTGCCGGGCGCGGAGCTGGCCCGCGACGAGAGCATCCGCTCCGGGACCAGCAGCGAGAAGCTCGCCGCCCTCACGCCGTCGTTCCGCCCCGACGGCACCATCACGGCCGGCAACTCCTCCCCGCTCAACGACGGAGCGTCGGCGGTCCTGCTCGGCTCCGAGCGCGCGGCGGCCACCCTCGGCCTCGATCCGCTGGCCCGGGTGGCCGGTCGGGGCACGGCGGCCAACGAGCCGCCGCTGTTCGGCGTCGCGCCGGTCGAGGCGGCGAACCGAGCGCTCGCCCGCGCTGGCGTCGGGTGGGCGGACGTCGCGGCGGTGGAGCTCAACGAGGCGTTCGCCGTGCAGTCCTTGGCCTGCATCGACCAGTGGGGCATCGACCCCGACATCGTCAACGCCAAGGGTGGTGCCCTCGCGATCGGGCACCCGCTCGGCGCCTCCGGCGGTCGGGTCCTCGGCACGCTCGCGAAGCGCCTCGTCGCGTCGGGCGACCGGTGGGGCGTCGCCGCGATCTGCATCGGCGTCGGCCAGGGCCTGGCGGTCGTCC
This sequence comes from Nocardioides dongkuii, assembly GCF_014127485.1. Lineage (NCBI taxonomy): Bacteria > Bacillati > Actinomycetota > Actinomycetes > Propionibacteriales > Nocardioidaceae > Nocardioides > Nocardioides dongkuii. Next base: position 701,642 of record NZ_CP059903.1, read on the forward strand.
TCGAGAACGTGACCGGGGCAGGGCACCGGTGAGCGCCACCGTCTGCGTCGATACCGACGAGGCCGTGGCGGGGGTCCGGGACGGCGCCACCGTGCTCGTCGGCGGCTTCGGGATGGCGGGCATGCCGGTCGCGCTCATCGACGCCCTCATCAGGCAGGGCGCCACCGACCTCACCGTGGTGTCGAACAACGCCGGCAACGGCGACACCGGGCTCGCGGCGCTGCTCGCGGCGGGGCGGGTCCAGAAGATGGTCTGCTCCTTCCCGCGGCAGTCGGACTCCTGGGTGTTCGACGGTCTCTACCGTGCCGGGAGGATCGAGCTCGAGGTGGTGCCCCAGGGCACCCTCGCCGAGCGGATGCGCGCGGCCGGCGCCGGCATCGGTGCCTTCTTCTCACCGACCGGTGTCGGCACGCCCCTGGCCGAGGGCAGGGAGACGCGGGAGATCGACGGGCGCACGTACCTCCTCGAGCTGCCCATCCGGGGCGACGTCGCCCTGGTCGGGGCGCACCGGGCCGACCGGATGGGCAACCTCGTCTACCGCAAGACCGCGCGCAACTTCGGACCCGTCATGGCCACCGCGGCGACCACGGTGGTCGCCCAGGTCTCCGAGGTCGTGGCGGTGGGGGAGCTGGATCCCGAGGCCGTCGTGACCCCCTCCATCTACGTCGACCGGGTGGTCGAGATCGGCGATCGACGATGAGCCTGTCCAGGGACGAGCTGGCAGCCGTCGTGGCGCGCGACATCCCGCGCGGCGCCTACGTCAACCTCGGCATCGGAGCGCCGACCCTGGTCGCGGACCACCTCGCGCCCGACGCCGGCGTCGTCCTGCACACCGAGAACGGCATGCTCAACATGGGGCCGGCCGCGCGACCCGACGAGGTCGACCCCGACCTGACCAACGCCGGCAAGGTCCCCGTCACCGAGCTGCCCGGTGCGTCGTACTTCCACCACGCCGACTCCTTCGCCATGATGCGCGGCGGACATCTCGACGTCTGCGTGCTCGGCGCGTTCCAGGTCTCAGCCACCGGAGACCTGGCCAACTGGCACACCGGAGCGCCCGGCGCCATCCCTGCGGTGGGCGGGGCGATGGACCTCGCGATCGGCGCCAGGCAGGTGTTCGTGATGATGACCCTCTTCGCCAAGGACGGCTCGCCCAAGCTGGTCCCCGCGTGCACCTATCCCCTCACCGGGGTCGGCTGCGTCGACCGGGTCTACACCGAGTCCGCCACCTTCGCCGTCGGGGCGAGCGGCGTCACCGTCCTGGAGACCTTCGGCGCCACGATGGACGAGCTGGCCGCTCGCCTCGACGTACCGCTGGTCGCTGGAGGCTGACCGGGGGACGTACGGCGAACACCCGCACCGCCGGCAGCGGCTGAGGCCCCGCCGTCAGCAGGCGGCCGTGCTGCCAGGCCCAGTGCACGAGAAGTCCGGCGGCCACCGACCCCATCGTCCCGAGGGCGAGGTCGCCCAGCGTGTCGGCGTACCGGTCGATGACGCCCGAGGTGCTGAGGAAGGCGTAGTACTCGGCGATCTCCCAGCCGAGAGCCGCGGTGACGCCGAAGGCCAGCGAGCGCTCGATGACGGCTCCACGGGTCGCGCGCGGCGACAGCGTGAGCAGGATGAACGCGGCGGTCAGCACCCCGGTGTTGACGAAGTGCATCACGTCGTCGAACCAGCGGAGGCTGTCGTACAGGTCCATCCGGTTGCCCAGCGTGTCCGTGAAGCAGGTCAGGGTCACCAGCAGGTCCACGACCCACGGGAACGACACCCGGTCGCGCCACCCCAGGAGCCACGCGGCCGGGATCACGAACGCCATCAGCGGATACCCGACCGCCCGGGCGGTGGCGCCCTTGCCCTCGAGGTGGCCCAGCTCGGGGTACCGGATCGCGCTCGCCAGCAGGAGCACGAGCAAGGCCTTGGCAGCCACGTCGAGGACGATGACGGGGTTGGGGGTCGAGGGTCGGACCGGGTCCGCGGCGAGGGCGCCCACGACATCACGCTAGCCATGGTGTACGAATTCCGGCCGGAATCCGGGCCGGGGTGCGGGTTTCGAGCCCGCGACGGCGGGAATCGGATGGTCCAGGCATGCGGTGGTCAGGAAGGGACCGGCTCGATGACCTTTGAGGTACTCGTCGAGGAGCTGCGGAGCGCAGCAGGGAAGCACCGTGCCGTCGCGGGAGACCTCGGCACGGAGCCGGTGGAGATGAAGGACGAGAAGTCGACCGAGGTCGGCCACGTCGAGCTCGCCGGCTGGATGAACGCCGTCGGCGACCAGTGCGTCAAGGCCCACGACGCCCTCCACTCCGGGCTCGAGACCCTGGCGTCGAGGCTGGACCTGGCGGCGGACGACTACCGGCGCACCGACGAGCAGACCGCCGCCGGGTTCCGGTCGCCGCTCCTCCCGCCGGGCCCGGGCGGTGCCCGATGAGCCTTCCTCCCGGCGGCGAGCTCGGCAGCACGTCCGACCCGAAGAAGCTCATCCTGGGGGACCCGGCCCACGTCGACGCCATCGCCACCGCGCTGGCCACCGAGGCCCGTCGGGTCCGCGGGCTCGCCACCACCGTGGGCGCGATCACGACCCCGGGGTGGGAGGGCGGGCTCGCCCAGCCGGCGTACGCCGGGGCGTTCGCCCGCGAGCAGGAGAAGTGGGGCGCCTACACCACCCTGCTGGAGAAGGCCGGGTCGACGCTGCGCACCTACGCGGGCTCGCTCCGCACCGCCCAGAGCAGCGCCGCGGACGCCATCGCCAAGTGGGAGGAGGGCGAGCAGGCCACCCAGGAGGCGGTCGCGGCCCACAACGCCGCGGTCAAGGCGTACGAGGACGCGGTCTGCAGGCCCGCACCCGTGCAGTCGCCGTTCGCGCCTCCCAGCGCGGCTCCCTCGGTCTCGCCCGCCCGGCCCGGTCCGTTCCAGGACCCGGGCGAGGCGATCCGCGAGGAGGCCGTGCAGATCCTCGAGGACGCCCGCGAGAAGCTGGACGAGGCCGGCGTCACCACGCTCGAGGCTCTCGGGGCCCTGGAGGGCTCGCGCACCGAGGGCTCCGACGACGTCTTCGGCGCCGACGGCTCCGCGGAGGGCCCGAGCATCAGCTGGCCGTTGTGGGAGCAGACGTTCGGCCACGACCCCGCCACCGGGAAGGACGGGAAGTACAAGGACACCCACGACAGCCCCTTCGAGATCAGCCTGGGCAAGGCCGAGGGCGAGGTCTACGTCTACCAGGCCAAGGGGGAGTACGAGGACTACTTCGGCGGCCTCAAGGTCAACGCCGACGGGAGCTTCACCGCCGCCGGGGCGGACGGGTCGGCCGAGGCCGTCATCGACAAGGACGGCGTCCGGATCAATGCCGACGGGACCCTCACGCTGCTCAACGCGCAGGGTGAGGTCACCGGCGAGTACGGGCTCGCCGAGGGGTCGCTGGGCGGAGAGGTCTCGGTGGAGGCCACGGCCAGCGGCCACCTCACCGCGGACGCGACCGGCGTCCACGCCGGGGGCGAAGCCTTCGCCGGCGCGAAGGCGAGCGCCAACGGCTCCGTCGACCTCGGTGGCGTCGGCGCCGGGGTGGAGGCGGAGGCGTGGGCCGGCGCCGGCATCGCGGGGGACCTCGATGTCGGCTTCGACGACGGGATCCTCAAGCTCGGCGGTTCCGGCGGGATCGCCTGGGGTGTGGGCGGCAAGATCGGCGGGGAGATCGAGCTCGACTTCCCCGAGATCGCCGAGAACACCGGCGACCTGATCGCCTCCCTCGGCGACGTGCTGCCATGACCGTCCACCGACCGACCACCACCGAGAGGGCCACCCCGTGAGTGCCACGACGCTGCCCATCCCGCTCCGCTTCGAGCTGCCCGGCCCGGAGTGGGGCGCGGTCGACCCCGAGTCCTGGGGGGTGCAGAACGCCTCGTTCCTGGCGGTACGCCGCGGGCTGGACGAGGACTACTCCCCGACGATCACCGTCTCCGGCGGCTGGCGCAACGACAGCACGCCGCTGGAGGAGATCGCCGACGAGGCGCTCGCGAAGCTGCGGGCCGAGGGGGCGACGGAGGTCGAGCTCGTGCAGCGGCGGGTCACCGGCAGCGAGCACGACCAGGCGGTCGTGCAGTCGGTGGGCTGCACCGTCGAGGTCGAGGGGCGGCGCTTCGACGTCCGGCAGGCCCAGGTCTTCCGCGGCTTCGTCGACGTGCGCGACCCCGCGCGCCGGGTGGTCGTCGTGCACACCCTGAGCTGCACGTACCGCCAGTTCGAGGAGATGGGCCGGGAGTTCCAGCAGTTCATGGCCACGGTGGAGGTCGTCCCCGACGGCCAGGTCGACTGGCCGGCGGCCGACGGCGAGCCGCACCCGCTGCCGCCGCAGTGAGCGGACCCCGCGGGGGCGGGGGTCTCAGCGGTAGCCGAGCGCGAAGAGCACGATCGCGACGATGCCGCCGATCAGCAGCCCGACCACGGTGAACAGGGCCATCCCGAGCCCGACCTTCTCCGCGGTGCCTCGTCGTGACGTCAGCCCCAGCTGCTGGGCCACCCCCACGACGAGGTCGCGGCCCTCCTCGGACCCGAACTGGAAGTCGGCCTGGACGCCGAAGCTCCCGTGCTCGTCGAAGGCCCAGACCTTGCGGGCGCCGAACTCCTTGATCCGGCCCTTCATCACCTGGACCGACCCCGTGAGCTGCGGCACCCCCGCCACCCACTCCACCGTCCGGGACTCATCGGTGATCGTGAAGCTGCGGTCGGACTCGCGCACGGCCACGTGGTGGACGAACGTCTTGTGCAGACCCGACTTGTTGAGGACCCCGAACCACTGCGCGTCGACGATGTCGATGCCGACGTCGAAGCCGGTCTCGGTGGGCGTGACGACGTACGGCGTGCCCTCGGCGGTCCGGGCGACCGCGGCGGCGAACTCCCGCGCGAGCGGGCCGGTCATGCGCCGCCCTCGGCCGGCTCGTTGATCTGGCCGATCTCGTAGTCGAACCGGAGGTCGTCGCCCTCCACCGAGGTGACCTCCACGTCGATGTCGAGGGTGTCGGTGCCGGCGGTCAGGGTGCAGGTCATCGTGGCGCCGACCTCGGCGTCCAGGTCGTCGGGGCAGTCGACGTCGTCGGGCTCCTGACCCGCTTCCTCGGTGATCTTCTCCATCAGCAGGTCCTCGACCTGGCCCTCGCTCATCGCGGAGCCGCCCGCGGACACCTCGGCGCTGCACCCGGTCGAGAGCGTCGCGACGGTGGCCGCGACGGCGGCGAGGCCCGCGAGGCGAGACGGGAGCTGGCGGTGGGGTGGGGTTCTCACGACATCCTCTCCGGTGGGTTCTCGGCCATCATGACCAGGCTCGCCCGGGCGGAAACGTCGCCGACCCCGGTGCGTCGGAGCGTGAGCGGAGGGACGACCGGGGTACCGATCCAGCATGACCCAGGAACCCCACGAGCACGACCAGGACGCCGAGCCGCCGACCCCGGACGGCCAGGAGCCGGACGTCGAGCAGCTGGACCCCGACTCCGAGCCGGCCAGCGACCCCGACCCGGCCCCCGGGCAGAGCTGAGCGCCCCGGACGCCCGGGCGCGCGCCCTCCGGCTCGCCGTCCTGGGCGACTCGATCGGCTGGGGCCAGGGCGCCTCGCGCCCCGAGGACCGGTTGGCGGCCCGGCTGGTCGCCGGCCTCGCCGACCACGGCATCGAGTCGGACGCCGAGGTGGTCGCCGTCCCCGGCGCGCGCAGCACCGCGCTCGCCGGTCAGGTACGGCGGGCGCAGCCGGCGCGCCCGGACGTCGCCGTGATCGTCATCGGCGCCAACGACCTGACCCATCGCACCCCGCCGCGCGACGCGGCGGCCGACCTCGGCGCTGCGGTCCGCGCGCTCCGGTCGGCCGGGGCGCGGGTCGTGGTCGCGCCGGCCCCCGACCTCAGCTCGGTGCCGCACGTGCCGGCCGCGATGCGCCCCGCCGTACGCCGCGCGAGCGAGGAGCTGCGCGCCCTGCAGGTCGCGGCGGTCGAGGCCGAGGGCGGGCTGGTCGCCGACGCCGACCACCGCACCTCCCGGGCCTTCGCCGAGGACCCGACGCTGTTCTCCGCGGACCGCTTCCACCCCTCCAGCCGCGGGTACGCCGTGATCGCCGCGTCCCTGCTCCCCGCCGTCCTCGAGGCCCTGCGCACCGACTCGGCCTGAGGTTGAGTTGGGGTGAACTCACGCTCGAGTTGGGGTGAACTCACGAGTTGGGGTGAGTTCACCCCAACTCGGTAGTGAGTTGGGCCCAACTCGACGGTGAGGTGTGCCCAACTCAACGGTGGTGGGGATTCCCATCCGAACGGGGGAGGGCTCCGAACCATGGTCACCACTGTCGTGACCGCGGTCACCCTTCGAAAGGCCCTCCCATGCGCCGTCCCAGCCCGTCCCTGGTCGTCTCGACCCTCGCCCTCGTCGTCGCGACCGGCGGGACGTCGTACGCCGCCATGCAGATCACCAGCAAGGACATCGTCGACGACACCGTCCGCTCGCGCGACGTCCGCGACGGCACGCTGAAGGCCAAGGACTTCCGCACCGGCAGCCTCCCCGCCGGCGAGCAGGGCGAGGCCGGGCCCGCGGGGGTCGGCCGGTGGGCGCTGGTCGACGCGACCGGGCAGATCGTGCAGCAGTCCGGCGGCTTCACCGTCGCCTCCCGCTACGACGCCGACGCCACGACCCCGGCCGGCGCCGTCGGCAACGTCTACCTCGACGCCAACGAGGACCTCACCGACAACGGCGTGCTCGCGGTGGTCGCGCTGCAGAACCAGGTCGACCAGAACGGCGACGCCATCCTGAACGGCCGGGCGCCGGGCGCCGACGCGAACCCGGAGTTCTCGGGCGAGATCACCGCCACCATGTGCGGCATCGCCGGCGTCGTGGGCTGCGCGCCGGTCGGCACCAACAACACCGAGCACCTCGTCGTCAGCCCGCGCCTCAGCGACGGCCAGGTGACGACGGCGCAGACCCGCAAGCGGTTCTACGTCGTGGTCACCGGCGACTCCTCGGACCTGGTGGCGCCGGTCTCCTGACCCGTCGTGGGGGACGCGGCTTATCGGACGAGCCTTGTCGCAAAACATGGATCGGTCTATGTTCTCGCGTCATGGCAGCTCAGCGTCCGATCCGCGTCTTCCAGGTCGCCACCGGCAACGTCGGCACCGAGATGGTCAAGCGACTCCAGCGCCACCGTGAGCTGGAGCTGGTCGGGCTGCACTGCTACTCGCCGGAGAAGGTGGGACGCGACGCGGGGGAGATCGCCGGCATCGGGCCGGTGGGGGTCCTGGCCACCGGGTCGGTCGAGGAGATCCTGGCCGCCGAGCCCGACGTGCTGACGTTCCACGGCGTGTGGCCCGACGTCGACCTCTACGTGCGGGTGCTGGAGGCCGGCATCGACGTCGTGACCACCGCCGACTGGATCACCGGCCACCACCGCGACGCCAACCACCGGCGCGAGGACGGCCGCACCGAGACCGAGCTGATCGCCGCCGCCTGCGAGCGGGGCGGCGCGACGTTCTACGGCACCGGCATGAACCCGGGGCTGGCGCAGATCCTCACCACCGTGCACTCCGCCGACGTCGCCGAGATCGAGAACGTCACCTGCATCGAGTCCGTCGACGTCTCCTGCCACCACTCCTCGGACACCTGGGCCAACTGCGGCTTCGGCCGCCCGGTCGACGACCCGGAGGTGCCCCGGATGCTGGAGATCGGCACCCGGGTCTTCGGCGACGGCGTCCACCTGATGGCCGACTGCTTCGGCATCGAGCTCGACGAGGTCACCTTCGACCTCCAGCTCGGCGCCTGCACCGAGGACGTCGACCTGGGCTGGTACGTCCTGCCGCAGGGCTCGGTCGGCGGCGCCGCGTTCCAGTACGTCGGGAAGGTCGCCGGCGTGCCCCGCGTCGAGCTGCACCTGGAGTGGCAGATGACGCCGCTGACCGAGCCGAGGTGGGACGTCCAGGGCTGCTACATCACCAAGATCCAGGGCGACCCGGTGATCCACAGCAAGCACCTGATCCTGCCCAAGCCCGGCACCGACTTCTCCTCGGTCGAGGCGTTCGCCGCGATCGGGATGACCGTCACCGGGATGCCGGCGCTCAACGCGATCCCGGCGGTCGTGGCCGCGCCGCCCGGCATCGTCACCAGCGCCGACCTGCCGCTGCGCGCCTTCGGCGGGCGGTTCGTCGAGGCGGCGTACGCAGCGCGGTGAGCACCACCGCCACCGGGTTCCCGCACCTGCTGCGACCGGGCCGGATCGGGTCGATGACGACCCGCAACCGGATCGTGATGTCCCCGATGGAGACGATGTACGGCACGCCCGACGGGCTGCCGTCCGAGCGCACCGTGGCGTACGTCGCCGAGCGCGCCGCCGGCGGGGTCGGCCTGATCACCCTCGGCGCGACCGGGATCGACCACCGCCACCCCGAGACGCCCGGCGGCCTGCACATCGGCACCGCGGAGTCGGTCCCCGCGCACCGCCGGCTGGTGGAGGCGGTGCACGCGCACGGCGCGCGGATCCAGCCCCAGGTGGTGCACGCCGGGCCGGACGGGCTCGGCCCCGAGATGCACGGCGCGACGTCCCTGGGTCCGTCGGTGATCGCGTCGTACCTCACCGGCCGGCCGTCCACGGAGATGACCAAGGCCCAGATCGCCGAGCTGCTCGACGGCTACCGGGCGGCGGTGACCCGCGTCGCGGAGGCGGGGTACGACGGCCTCGAGCTGCACGCCGCGCACGGCTACATGATGATCGGCTCCTTCCTCGCCCCGCACCGCAACCGGCGCACCGACCGCTACCGCGGGAGCTCGCCGGAGGGCCGGCTGCGGCTGCTGCTGGAGGTGCTGGCGGCGGTCCGGGCCGAGGTCGACCTGCCGGTGACGCTGCGGATCTCCGGGTACGAGCGGGTCGCCGGCGGCCGGCCGGTCTGGGAGACCGCCGGGGCGGCGCCGGTGCTGGTCGAGGCGGGCGTCGCGGCGTTCCACGTGAGCGGCGGGGTGATCGACCGGCTGGTGACCCGGATGGTCAACGGCGCCGACGACGGCGACGGCCTCAACGTCGGCGCCGCGGCGGCGGTGCGCCAGGTCGTGGACGTGCCGGTGATCGCGGTCGGGCGGCTGCACGACCCGGCGCTGGCGGAGCGGGTGCTCGCCGAGGGGCGGGCGGACTTCGTGGCCATGGCCCGGCCGCTCCTCGCCGACCCGGACCTGCCGCGCCGGCTCGCCACCGGGCAGGCCGACCGGGTCCGGCGCTGCATCTCCTGCGAGAACTGCATCGACTCCCTAGAGGAGCGGCTCGCCGTCGACTGCGCGGTCAACGCGCGCACCGGGCGGGAGCTGGAGCTGCTGCCGGGACCGGCGGCCCGGCCCCGCCACGTGGTCGTCGTCGGCGGCGGGCCGGCCGGGCTGGAGGCGGCCCGGGTCGCGGCCGGGCGCGGGCACCGGGTGACCCTGCTCGAGCGGTCCCGCCGGCTCGGGGGCGCGCTGGTCTGGGCCTCGGTCGTGCACCCCGAGAACGAGCCGTTCCTGACCTGGCTGCTCGCCGAGGTCGCGCGCGCCGGGGTCGACGTACGCCGGGGGGTCGAGGCGACGCCGGACGTGGTCGCGGCGCTGTCCCCGGACGCGGTCCTGGTGGCGACCGGCGCGCGGATCGAGGTGCCGGACCTGCCCGGCGCCGACCTGCCCCACGTACGCCGGGGGGTGGACCTGCGCGAGCGGCTCGCCGGGCTGCCGGGCCAGGGGCTGCTGCGCCCCGGGCTGCTGCGCGGCGCGAGCCGGGCCTGGCTGCCGGTCGGACGGCGGGTCGCGATCGTCGGCGGCGACCTGGTCGCCGTGGAGCTCGCAGAGTTCCTCGCCGGCCGCGGCCGGCTGGTCACCGTGCTGGAGCCGGGCGACGTGCTCGCGCCGGAGGTCGGCTGGAAGCGCCGCACCGAGCACATGGACCGGCTCGACCGGCTCGGCGTGACCGCCCACGCCGGCGCGGTCACCGAGCGGGTCGTCCCCGGCGGGCTGGTCTTCCGGCCCGCGGGCGGCACCGCCCGCGAGCTGCGCGCCGACACGGTCCTGCTCGCCGGCGAGGCCCGCCCCGACCTCGCCCTGCACGACGCGCTGGCGGCGCGGCTGCCCGGCGTACCCCTCACACCTCTGGGCGACTGCACCGGCCTCGGCCTGATCCGCGGCGCGGTCGAGTCCGCCGCCCGCGCGGCCCACGCCCTCTGACTGTGGAGAACCTTCGCCGAGTCGGCGCACATGTGCGCCGACTCGGCGATCCTCTCCACAGCGCGGGGTCAGCGGGGCTCGTGCGACTCCAGGTCGGTGTTGAAGGCCGAGTCCTTGCGGGAGATGTGCTCGCGCCGCTCGTCGTGGGTGAGCGCCTCGAGCTGGGCGACCACGTCGGAGGGGAAGCCGGTCAGCTCCGGCGCCTCGGCCAGCGGGACGATCGTCTGCACCACGCGGTCGGCGTACACGTGCATCATCGTGAACGACTGGTGGCCGTCGACCCCGGAGAGGAACCGCTCCATCGGGGCCGGGTCGGCGGAGTAGCAGCTCGCCGAGGCCACCGAGACCGGGATCCCCGCGAAGGTGGAGTACGTCGAGTAGTGCAGGTGCCCGGCCAGGATGGTCCGGACGTCGGTGCCCGCCAGCACCGCGGCGAGCCGGTCCTGGTCGGCGAGCTCGATCAGTTCGGCGGCGCGCAGCATCGGCGTCGGCACCGGCGGGTGGTGCATCGCCAGCACCGTGCCGTGCTCGGCCGGGGTCGCGAGCACGCCGGCGAGCCAGTCGAGCTGCGCCTCGGTGACCTCGCCGTGGTGGTAGCCGGGGACGCTGGTGTCCAGGGCGACGACCCGCAGCCCCGCCACGTCGTGCACGCGGTCCTGGGTCGCCTCGGGGTGGTCGGGCTCGAGGCCGAAGAGCGCCCGCGAGTACGTCGCCCGGTCGTCGTGGTTGCCCATCGTCCAGATGACCTCGGCCCCCATCGCCGCGGCCGCCGGCTCGACGATCTCGCGGAGCCGGGCGTACGCCGCCGGCTCGGCCTTGTCGGCGAGGTCGCCGGTGAAGACCAGGGCCTGCGGTGCCGGGTGCGCGTGCGCGAGCCGCTCCAGGGCGCGGACCAGGCCGGCCTCGGTGTCGACGACGCCGTACTGCCGGGTGCCCCCGGAGAGCAGGTGCGGGTCGCTGAGGTGGGCGATGGTGTGGGTGGGGGCGGGGTGTTGGCCGAGCTGCACGGGCACAGGCTAGGCGGGCCGCGGTGCCAGGTCGAAGACGGGGATCACCCGGTCGGTGCGCTCCTCGTAGTGGGCGAAGTTCGGCCAGGTGCGGAGCATCACCTGCCAGAGCTCGTCGCGCTCCTCGCCGGAGACCTCGCGGGCCGTGACCGGCACCTCGCGCCCGTCGACGGTCACGGTCGCCTCGCCGGCGGCCCGGAGGTTGTGCACCCAGACCGGCATGTCCGGGCCCCCGAAGTAGGAGCCCGCGACCAGCCAGCGACCCTCGTGCGGCACGCACAGCAGCGGCGTCGACCGCGGGAGACCCGACTTGCGGCCGACGACGGTCAGAACCAGGTTCGGCAGCCCCGCGACGTCGAGGATCGTGTACCGGCCCCGGGTCAGCTGCTGCAGCCGCCGGTCGGCCCACACCACCTGGGGGAGCAGCCGGGGCATCCAGGACAGGCGGCCGATGCGGATCGCGAGCGGGGTGAGCAGTCCCATGCGCGGGATCCTAGGCGTGCCGGGACGGCTCGACGCGGCCCCGCACCTCGCCCAGGGCGATCCGCCCGCCGCCGGTCCCGGGCGCGGAGTAGCGCAGCACCACCTCGGCGCCGTCCTCGAGGAACCGCTCGCCCCACCAGAGCTCCAGGAAGGAGCCGCGCTGGTCGGGCTCCGGGCCGCTGATCGTGCCGGAGGCGAAGAGGTCGCCGGTGCGCACCGAGGCGCCGTTCGAGGTCAGGTGGGCGAGCATCTGCGCGGGCGACCAGTACATGGTCCGGTACGGCGGCCGGCTGACGACCTCGCCGTCCAGCTCGACCTCCACCTCGATGTCCAGGCCGCGGGTCGCGCCGGGGCCGAGGTGCGGCAGCGGCGTGGGGTCCTGCGGCGGCAGCGCGCACCACGCCGCGTCGAGCGCGGCGAGCGGGGTCACCCACGCGGCCACCGAGGTGGCGAACGACTTGCCGAGGAACGGGCCGAGCGGCACGTACTCCCAGGCCTGGACGTCGCGCGCGGACCAGTCGTTGACCCCCACGACGCCGAAGACGTGATCGGCGAGCGCGTCGTGCGGCACCGGGTCGCCCAGGCTGCTCGGCACGCCGACCACGAACCCGAGCTCGGCCTCGATGTCGAGCCGCCGGCTCGGGCCGTACTCGGGCGCCGCCGTCCCCCCGTTGGTCGAGCCGGTCGAGACCCGCTGGCCGCGCGGGCGCACCACGGGGGTGCCGCTGACCACGACGGTCCCGGCCCGGCCGTGGTAGGCGACGGGGAGGTGCTTCCAGTTCGGCAGCAGCGGCTCCTGGTCGGGCCGGAACAGCCGCCCGACGTTGGTCGCGTGGTGCTCGGAGGCGTAGAAGTCGACGTAGTCGGCGACCTCGAACGGCAGGTGCAGCGTCGCGTCCTCGAGGGGTACGCCGGGGGCGTCCGGGACCAGGGTCGTGAGCTCCTCCCGGGTCTGCCGCCAGACCTCGGGGCCGAGCGCGAGGAAGGCGTTGAGGGACGCCTCGGCGAACTCCGCCCGCCCGGTCAGCGCGTGCAGGTCGACCACCGTGTCGTGCAGCCGGACCCCGACCCGGCGCGGGCCACCGGCGACCGAGAAGACGCCGTACGGCAGGTGGTCGAGGCCGAAGCCGGTCATGCCAGGCCCCGCGCGCGCAGGTCGGCCAGCGGCTCGTCGACGCTGCAGGACCCGAACGAGGTGAACCAGCGGCGGCCCCGGGCCAGCTCCGCGGGATCGAGGGCGGGGTCGCGGTCCTCCAGGACGGCGATCACCTCGGGGCGGGCGGCGCCGTCGAAGGCGCGCACGGTCGCGAGCAGCACGTTGAGGAAGCCGTGACCCGCGTCGTGGCGCACGGCGCGGTGCAGCCCGGCGGTGCACTTGAACGGCGTCTCGCGGTCCAGCGCGGCGTCGGCCCAGGCGGCCAGGCGCGCGGCGTCCGGCACCTGGTGGGCCTCGACGCCCCCGGTGCGGAGCTTGAGCCGCAGCTCGGCGGCGGCGACCTCGTCGGCCGCGGCGAGCCAGGCGTACGACGGGTCGTCCTGCGGCAGCTCGACGAAGACCGGGACGTCCTCGTCGAGGGCGCCCTCGGCGCGGGCGGCGTCCACCGCGGCCACCACGCGCCGGGCGTTGCCGGCGAGGTCGTCGAGGTCCCGGAGCGCGGTCTCGAGCCCGGCCAGCCGCAGCCCGGCCCGGGCGGCGTACGCCGCGGGCCCGGCCACCTGGCCGGCCCCGCCGGTGACCACGACCGAGAGCGCGAGGTCCGCGGACCCGGGGAGCGCCGCGACGGCGGGCAGGTCGGTGTCGCGCAGCACGAACGACCCGACGAGCGGCTGGTCGCGGGCGAGGTGGGCGCCGACCGCGGCCGCCAGCTCGGCGTCGCCCGGCGGGAAGATCGCCGCGTCGTCGACCAACGCGGACCAGAAGGGTTCCGTGGAGAGAGGCACCTGCGTACCCTACCGGTACATATCGGACGGATATGTCCGATAGACGGACGGAGCGACGATGGCGTACTACCGGCAGGTCGGCGAGGTCCCGCGGCAGCGGCACACGCAGCTGCGCGACGGCGACGGGCGGCTCCGCCGCGAGGAGCTGATGGGCGAGGAGGGGTTCTCCTCGGACTCCTCGCTGCTCTACCACCGGGGGGTGCCCTCGGCGATCGTCGCCGCCGACGTCTGGGAGCTGCCCGACCAGTCTCGGGTGCCCAACCACCCGCTCCGGCCGCGGCACCTGCGCCTGCACGCCCTGGAGACCGGCCCGGACGCGGTCGCCGACCGGCGGCTGGTGCTCGGCAACCACGACGTCCGGATCGGGTACGTCGTCACCGGCGTCGCGCCCTCGGCGTACTACCGCAACGCGGTCGGCGACGAGTGCGTGTTCGTGGAGTCCGGCACCGGCGTCGTCGAGACCCCGTTCGGGACGGTGCCCTACCGGGCCGGCGACTACGTCGTGGTGCCGCGCGCCACGACCCACCGCTGGGTGCCCGCGGAGGCCTCGCGGCTCTACGCGATCGAGGCGAGCAGCCACGTCGCGCCCCCGAAGCGGTACCTCTCCCGCTACGGCCAGCTGCTCGAGCACGCGCCGTACTCCGAGCGCGACCTGCACGGCCCGACCGCGCCGCTGCTGGTCGAGGGCACGGACGTCGAGGTGCTGGTCAAGCACCGCACCAGCGCGGGCATCGTCGGCACCCGGATGGTGCACGCGACCCACCCCTTCGACGTGGTCGGCTGGGACGGCTGCCTCTACCCGTACACGCTGAACATCGAGGACTACATGCCGATCACCGGCAAGGTGCACCAGCCGCCGCCGGTGCACCAGGTCTTCGAGGGGCACGGCTTCGTGATCTGCAACTTCCTGCCGCGCAAGGTCGACTACCACCCGCTGGCGATCCCGGTGCCGTACTACCACTCCAACGTCGACAGCGACGAGGTGATGTTCTACGTCGCCGGCGACTACGAGGCCCGCAAGGGCTCCGGCATCGGCGTCGGCTCGATCTCCCTGCACCCGGGCGGGCACGCGCACGGCCCGCAGCCGGAGGCGATCGAGGCCTCGCTGGGCGCGGAATCGTTCGAGGAGACCGCGGTCATGGTGGACACCTTCGCGCCGCTCGAGCTCGGCGAGGCCGGCCGCGCCGTCGAGGACCCGGCGTACGCCTGGAGCTGGGCCGGCCGGTCGGTCAGTCGGCCACCGGCTGCCCACTGAGCACCTTGTAGGTGTAGGCCTGCCCGATGAGCACGACCGGGAGGATCACGATCCAGCCCACGAGGCAGAGCAGGAGCCCGAGGAGCATCAGGGCAAAGCTGACGACGTACCAGATCAGCGTCGGGCCCAGGTTGGTCCGGGCCAGGTGGACGCTGGCCTTGATCGCCTGCCACGGGCCCAGGCCCTTGTCGAGGACGAAGTAGAGGGTGTACTGGCTGGCGATGCTGAAGGCGATGCCCGGCAGGAGGCACAGCAGGAACCCCACGGTCGACAGGATCCCGGTGAGGATCGAGGCGACGATGACCTGGGGCAGCCGGTGCGGCGAGAAGACCGTGGCGAGCGTGAACGCCCTGCCCTCGGTGAGGTCCAGGGACGCGCGGATCACCCCGGCCCCGACGATCTGCCCCACCACGAACGACAGGGCGCTGAACAGCAGGGAGACCAGGTTCGCGAGGCTGAGGAACCCGCCGCAGTCGGTGTCCCCGGAGCCGCTGCAGCCCATGGCGTCGCGCACGAGGTAGCCCACCCCCTGGACGATCGCGACCGTCACGGCGACCGCGATCACGGCGAGGATCACCGTCCCCAGGTTCGCGCGGAACTTCGCCCACCCGTAGCGCAGGGCGTCTCCCAGCTCCCACCGGGGGACCACCGCCGGTGCCCCCGGTGGGTGTCCCTCGGGCGGTCCGTAGGTCGACATCGGGGGGCTCCTTCGCGCCGGTGCGCTCGGTGGCGGTCTCCCGTGACGCTAGGCGTGGCGCCCCCGGTCCGCCCAGGGTCCGTCGTCCCGAGGTCGGCAGGGATGGTGCTCTGGCGCGATCGCTGCTCGAGCACTAAGGGGCCCTGTGGAGAACCCCGCCGAGTCGGCGCACATGTGCGCCGACTCGGCGGGGTCCGGGGTGCAGCTGTGGAGAAGGGGGTGGGTCAGGGGGCGACCTGCTGGGACGTGAGCACCTTGTAGGTGTACGCCGTGCCGATCAGCACGAGCGGGTAGGTCACCAGGGCGCCGACGCCGCAGGCGATCGCGCCGGCGCTGCCCACGATCCCGCCGACCAGGTACCAGACGAACGTGGTGCCGAGGTTGTCCTTGACCAGCACGACGCTCGCCTTGATCGCCTCCATCGGCGCCATGCCCTTGTCGATGACGAAGTAGAGCGCGTAGCTGGTCGCGAAGGCGACCGCGATGCCGGGCAGGTAGCAGAGCAGGATGCCGACGAAGGTCAGGCCGGCGATGATCAGGCTGGTGAGGAGCACGGAGCCGAGGTTGTCGAGCTTGAAGACCTCGGCGGCCCGGAACGGCTTCCCCTCGGTGATGCCCAGCGCGCCGCGGATCAGGCCGGCGCCGACGACCAGGCTGGCCAGGATCACCAGGGCGGCGGTGATCGCGGCGACGACCAGGCCGAGCACCAGACCCGTGCCGCCGGTGCAGTCACGCGTCATCGTCTGGGTGTTGTAGGTGCACTCCTCCGGGCTGGTGAGCAGCGCGGCGAGCCCGATCCCGACGGCGGCCATCACGCCGATCGCGAGGAACAGCGCGACCGCGGCCAGGATGATCTGGCCGGCGTTCTCCTGGAACTTCTTCCAGCCGTACGCGAACGCGGCCCCGAGGTCCCACGCCTGCGGGCCGGTCGGCGGGGCGCCGTACCCACCGAGCGGGGGCGGGGGCGCGCCGTACCCACCGGGCGGGGGCGGCGGGGCGCCGTACCCACCGGGCGGCGGGGGCGGGTTCTGCGGGAAGGGCGGCTCGTGCGTCGACATGGGTCTCCTCGTTCGTGCGGCCTCGGCGCCGCGGGTGGTCAGCAAGGTAGTGGTCGCCCGGGGCCGAGGGAACGAGGCGCTCACGGCGGGTGGCCGCGCGTGTCCCGAGACCCGATGATGGTGGGGTGAACAGCTCGGTGGAGGTGCTCGAGCCTCGCGACGTCCCGCTCGGCGGCCCGCGGTCGATGGGGGTGCGCCGGACCCTGCCGCAGCGCGACCGGTCCCTGATCGGCGCCTGGTGCTTCCTGGACCACTACGGTCCCGACGACGTCGGGGTCACCGGCGGGATGCGGGTCGCGCCGCACCCGCACACGGGGCTGCAGACGGTGAGCTGGCTGTTCACCGGCGAGATCGAGCACCGCGACAGCGCCGGCAACCACGCGATGGTGCGCCCCGGCGAGGTCAACCTGATGACCGCGGGCCGGGGGATCAGCCACTCCGAGGTCTCGACCGCGGCCACCACGACCCTGCACGGCGCGCAGCTGTGGGTCGCGCTGCCGGACGCCGACCGGCACACCGACCCCGGGTTCGTGCACCACGTGCCGGAGCCGGTCACCGGTCCGGGGTACGAGGCGCGGGTCTTCGTGGGGTCGCTGCTCGGCGACACCTCGCCGGTGCCGACGTTCACCCCGCTGCTCGGCGTGGAGCTGCTGCTCGAGGCCGGCGCGAGGGTCGACCTCGACGTCGACCCGGCGTACGAGCACGGCGTGCTGGTCGACTCCGGCACCCTCGAGGTCGACGGCAGCCCGGTCCCGGAGGCCGCGCTCGGCTACGTCCCGCCGGGCTCGGCAACGTTGTCGCTGGCCGCCGGCGACGTGCCCGCGCGGCTGCTGCTGATCGGCGGGACGCCGTTCGGGGAGCCGATCGTCATGTGGTGGAACTTCGTGGGCCGCACCCACGAGGAGGTCGCCGGCTTCCGCGAGGAGTGGCAGGCCCAGGTGCTGGACCGCGACGGAGCCCCGCGGGACCCCGACGAGGCGGGTGGGCTGCACGAGGACTCCGCAGCCGGCGAGCGGGTGGTGCCCGACGGCCAGCGGGTCCGGCCGGGACGGTTCGGGGTGGTCCTCGGCGAGCGGCTGGCGCCGATCCCCGCGCCGGTGCTGCCGAACGTCCGGCTGCGTGAGCGCCGGTGACCGGCGCCGAGGTCGGCGAGGACGGCGTCGCCCGCTGCCCGTGGGCGGGCGGCCCGGGGCTGATGCGCGACTACCACGACGCCGAGTGGGGGGTGCGGGTCCACGGCGAGTCGGCGTACCTCGAGCGGCTCACCCTGGAGGCCTTCCAGTCCGGCCTGTCCTGGTCGACGATCCTGCGCAAGCGGGAGGCGTTCCGGGAGGCGTTCCGCGGCTTCGACGCCGACGTGGTCGCGGCGTTCGACGACGACGACCGGGCGCGACTGATGGCCGACGCCGGTATCGTCCGCAACCGGCTCAAGGTGGACGCGGCGATCACCAACGCCCGGGCCACGGTCGCGCTGCGCGAGCAGGAGGGGCTGGAGGCGTTCGTGCTCTCGTTCGCCCCCGCCGACCCGCCCGCGTGGACCGACACCGCGGAGGCCGCCACCACCTCGGCGGAGTCGACCGCGCTGTCCAAGGCGCTGAAGAAGCGCGGCTTCGCCTTCGTCGGGCCGACCACGATGTACGCGCTCATGGAGGCGCTGGGCATCTTCGACCCGCACCTGGGCGGCTGCTTCCGGCGGGGTGCTGGCTGACGCGGGCTGACGTCCGGCGGGACGTCATACGAGGTGGCGGCGATAGCGACCTGTTCGTCTGACGTCCGGCGGGACGTCATGCGGGGTGGCGGCGATGGCGACCGGTTCGTATGACGTCCCGGGCCGGGAAGCGCAGGTCAGCCCAGCGCGGCGGCCGCGGCGGCGAGGCGGGTGACCCGGTCCCAGTCGCCGGCGGCGAGGGCGTCGGCGGGGGTCAGCCAGGAGCCGCCGACGCAGCCGACGTTGTCGAGGGCGAGGTACGCCGGGGCGCTGGCGGCGGTGATCCCGCCGGTGGGGCAGAAGCGCGCGGTGGGGACGACCGAGGCGATCGAGCGGAGGTACGCCGCCCCGCCGGAGGCCTCGGCGGGGAAGAACTTCAGCTCGGTGCAGCCCGCCTCGAGCGCGGCGAGCACCTCGGAGACGGTGGCGGTGCCGGGCAGGAACGGCAGCCCGGTCTCCCGCATGCCGGCGAGCAGCGCGGGCGTGAGCCCGGGGGAGACCAGGAACTGCGCGCCCGCGTCGTACGCCGCCTCCGCCTGCCGCGGGGACGTCACGGTCCCGGCGCCGACGGTGATCTCCGGGACCGAGGAGGCGATCGCGCGGATCGCGTCGAGCGCGACCGGCGTGCGCAGGGTCAGCTCGACGACCGGCACCCCGCCGGCGACCAGCGCGCGGGCGACCGGCACGGCGTGCGCGACCGAGTCCAGCACGACCACCGGCACGACCGGGGCGAGCGAGAGCACCGAGCGGACCTGCTCAGGCGTGCTGGTCAACAGGGACCTCCTCCTGGAACGGTGCGGGCACCGGGAAGACGCTGGCGCCGGCGTCGGCCGGCCCGACGGTGGCGCGGAAGACCGCGAACAGCTCGCGGCCGGTGCCGGCCCACTCCTCGCCCTGGGGCGCCCGGCCG
The DNA here is from genome assembly GCF_014127485.1 of Nocardioides dongkuii. Lineage (NCBI taxonomy): Bacteria > Bacillati > Actinomycetota > Actinomycetes > Propionibacteriales > Nocardioidaceae > Nocardioides > Nocardioides dongkuii. Next base: position 720,892 of record NZ_CP059903.1, read on the forward strand.
GTGGCCTCGCGGCGGGCCAGTACGTCGGGGTCGACGTCGATGCTCAGCACGCCGGCGTCGGCGTCGACGGTGATCAGGTCGCCGTCCCGCACCCGCGCCAGCGGACCGCCGAGGGCGGCCTCCGGGGTCACGTGGATCGCGGCGGGGACCTTGCCGGACGCGCCGGACATCCGGCCGTCCGTGACGATGGCGACCCCCTGCCCCCGGTCCTGGAGGATGCCGAGGGCAGGGAGGACCTTGTGCAGCTCGGGCATGCCGTTGGCCGCGGGTCCCTGGTAGCGGACCACCGCCACCAGGTCGCGGCCGGCCAGCTCGCCCGCGCTGAAGGCGGTGAGCAGGTCGTCCTGGTGGTCGAAGACCCTCGCGGGCGCCGTGACGACGCGGTGCTCGGGGGCGACCGCCGAGGTCTTGATGACGGCCCGTCCGAGCGGGCCGTCGAGCACGCGGACCCCGCCGTCGGGCGAGAACGGCGCGGTCGCGGGGCGCAGCACGTCGAGGTCGTGGCTGACCTTGGCGCCCTCCTCCCACGAGACCTCGGTCCCGGTGAGCCGGGCCTCGGCGGTGTAGCGCCACAGCCCGTGCCCGGCGATCGTGCGGACGTCCTCGTGCAGCAGCCCGGCGCGCAGCAGCGTGTGCACGAGGAACCCGATCCCGCCGGCGGCGTGGAAGTGGTTCACGTCGGCCGCGCCGTTGGGGTAGACCCGGGCCAGCAGCGGCACGACCGCGGAGAGGTCCGCGAGGTCGTCCCAGGTGAGGTCGATCCCGGCGGCCCGGGCGATCGCCACCAGGTGCAGCGTGTGGTTGGTGGAGCCGCCGCTGGCGAGCAGCGCGACGCACGCGTTGACCACTGCCTTCTCGTCGACGAGCTCGCCGATCGGGGTGTGCTCCCCGCCCTGCCGGGTGATCGCGACGGCACGCGCGGCGGCCGCGCGGGTCAGCGCGTCCCGCAGCGGGGTGTCGGGGTTGACGAAGGAGGAGCCGGGCAGGTGCAGGCCGAGCACCTCCATGATCAGCTGGTTGGAGTTGGCGGTGCCGTAGAACGTGCACGTCCCGCGCGAGTGGTACGACGCGGACTCGGCCGCCAGCAGCTCCTCGCGCCCGGCCTTGCCCTCGGCGTACCGCTGCCGGACGCGGGCCTTCTCGCCGTTCGGCAGCCCCGAGGGCATCGGCCCCGCCGGGACGAAGACGGTCGGCAGGTGGCCGAAGGACAGCGCGCCGATCAGCAGGCCGGGCACGATCTTGTCGCACACGCCGAGCATCAGCGCGCCGTCGAACATGTCGTGGGAGAGCCCGATCGCCGTCGACATCGCGATCACGTCGCGGCTGAACAGCGAGAGCTGCATGCCGTCGCGGCCCTGGGTGATGCCGTCGCACATCGCCGGGACGCCGCCCGCGACCTGGGCGATGCCGCCGGCGCGGACGACGGCCTTCTTGAGCACCCGCGGGTAGGTCTCGAAGGGCTGGTGCGCGGAGAGCATGTCGTTGTAGCTGGTGACGATGGCCAGGTTCGGCTTCGTGCTCCCGCGCAGGGCTTCCTTCTCGGCGGGCTCGGACGCCGCGAAGCCGTGCGCGAGGTTGGCGCACGCGAGCCGGCCGCGGGCCGGGCCGCGGTCGGCGGCGGCGCGGATCCGGGCGAGGTACGCCGTCCGCGTGCGCTCGCTGCGGGCGGCGATCCGGGCGGTGACCGCCGCGACCGTGGGGTGGGGTGAGGTCATGCGTCGAGCTCCTGCCAGGTGCGGCCGTCGCGCTCCAGCAGGGCCGCGGCGGCCTGGGGACCGGCGCTGCCGGCGGGGTAGTCGAGCGGGGGCACGGGCGACTCGTCCCAGCGGCGCAGGATCGGCTCGGCCCAGGCCCACGCGGCCTCGACCTCGTCGCGGCGCATGAACAGCGTCGGGTTGCCCTTCATCACGTCCATCAGCAGCCGCTCGTAGGCGTCGGGGAGGCGCTGGCCGAAGGCCGTGGCGTAGGAGAGGTCCAGGGAGACCGGCCGCAGGCGGTAGCCCCCGGGACCCGGCTCCTTGACCGTGAGGTGCAGGCGCATGCCCTCGTCGGGCTGGACCTGGATGTGCAGCCGGTTGGCGGTGGTGACGCCCTCGGCACCGGGGAACATCGCGTGCGGCGGCCGCTTGAGCACCACCACGATCTCGGAGGCCCGCCGGTCCATCCGCTTGCCGGTGCGCAGGTAGAACGGCACCCCGGCCCAGCGCCAGTTCTGAACCTCGGTCTTGAGCGCCACGAAGGTCTCGGTGCGCGACCCGTCGCGGCCCAGGTCCTCGGCGTACGACGGCACCGGCTCGCCGTCGACCTCGCCGGCGGCGTAGCACCCGCGCACGGTGTCGCGGTCCACGATCTCGGGCGTCATCGGCCGCAGCGCCAGGAGGACCTTGAGCTTCTCGTCGCGGACGGTCTCGCGGTCGACGTACGTCGGGGGCTCCATGGCGACCAGGCAGAGCAGCTGGAGCAGGTGGTTCTGCACCATGTCGCGCAGCGCGCCGGCGGAGTCGTAGTAGCCCCCGCGGTTGCCGACGCCGAGCGACTCGGCGACGGTGATCTGCACGTGGTCGACCCAGCTGGAGTTCCACAGCGGCTCCAGGAAGGTGTTCGCGAACCGGGTGACCAGCAGGTTCTGCACGGTCTCCTTGCCGAGGTAGTGGTCGATCCGGAAGATCTGCCGCTCCTCGAAGACCCGTCCGACCGACTCGTTGACGGCGCGCGCCGAGGCCAGGTCGTGGCCGATCGGCTTCTCCATCACCACGCGCGCCTGCGGGTCGACCGCGCCGATCTCCTCGAGCCGCGCGCAGATCTCGCCGAACATGCTCGGCGCGACGGCGAGGTAGTAGACGCGCACGGTCTCGTCGTACGACGGCCGGTCCTTGAGCAGGCCGTGGAGGAGGTGCCAGCCCTCGGGGTCCTCGAAGTCGAGGCTCACGTGGTGCAGCCGGGAGAGCAGCCGCTCGACGACGTCCTCGCGCAGGTCGGCGGGGTCGACGTGCCGCTGCAGGGACGCGCGGACCTCGGCGCGGTACGCCGTGTCGTCGTACTCGCTGCGGGAGACGGCGATGATCCGGCAGTCCCGGGGGAGCTGGTCCTCGTGGTCGCGGAGGTAGAGCGCGGGGAGGAGCTTGCGGAGCGCAAGATCGCCGGTGCCTCCGAACACGGTGAAGTCACAGGTCTCGGGCATCTCCATGTCTTCCACGGTAGGACGGGTTCAGCCCTACGGCAACCACTCTTGGGCTTTTTTCAGATCAAAGAACGGGGGCTTGGGTACGGCATGGTTCAATCCGAGCCATGAGTGAGACCGCCCCCACCGGATCCTCGGCGGCCGACCTGCTCCAGCTGGTGCGCACCGGCCGGGCGACCACCCGGGCCGAGCTGCGGCGACTGACCGGGCTGTCCCGCACGGCGGTCGTCACCCGCGTCTCCGCGCTGGTCGACTCCGGGCTGCTGCTGCTCGGCGAGGAGCTGCCCTCGACCGGCGGGCGGCCGCCCGGGGCGCTGGTCTTCAACCAGGACGCCGCGGTCGTGGCCGGCGCCGCGATCGGGCGCTCGCGCAGCCAGCTCGGGATCTTCGACCTCGACGGGCGCGAGCTGGTCGGCGACACCCGCGACCACGAGGTGGGGGTCGGGCCCGACGAGCTGATGCCGGACGTCGCCGCGCGGCTGGCGCGGCTGCTGGAGGGGATCGAGCCGCCGGTCGCGGGGATCGGGCTGAGCCTGCCGGGGTCGGTCGACCCGGTCCACGGGTCGAGCGTCGACTCGCCGATCATGGGCCGCTGGGAGCGGGTCCCGCTCGCGCCGTACCTCGCCGAGGTCTGCGACGCGCCGCTGCTGCTGGCCAACGACACCGAGGCGCTCGCCCGCTCGCAGCTGTTCCCGAGCTCGGTCGTGACCGACATGCTCGTGCTCAAGGCCTCGACCGGGCTGGGCCTCGGCACCGTGTCCGGCGGCCGGATCGTCACCGGCAGCGTCGGCACCACCGGGGAGATCGGCCACACCCGGGTGCCGGACGCCGACGGGCTGGTCTGCCGGTGCGGCGCCACCGGCTGCCTCGAGACGCTCGCGGGCGGCTGGGCGCTGGTGCAGCGGATGACCCGGTCCGGGCGTCCCGTCGCCCACGTGCGCGAGCTGGTGGCCCTGGCGCTCGAGGGGGACGCGGTCGCTCGGGGGCTGCTGCGCGACGCCGGCCGCCAGGTGGGGGAGGTGCTCGCGGTCGCCGTCAACCTGCTCAACCCCCGCGCGGTCGTGATCGGCGGCGACCTCGCCGGCGCCTTCGACCTCTTCGTCGCCGGCGTCCGCGAGAGCGTCTACGCGCTCGCCACTGCCACCGCCGTGCGCGACCTCGCCTTCCTCCCCGCCGCCCACGGCGACTCCTCCGGGCTGGTCGGCTGTGCCGCCCTCGCCATCGAGCACGCCCTGCGCCCCGAGGCCGTCGACGCCCGCCTCACCGCCTGACCCCCACCCCCACCCCCACCCCGCCGTACGCCGAGTCGGCGCGAATGTCCGGGTTCTCCACAGGCGCGTGGTGGACAAGGCGAACATTCGCGCCGACTCGGCGGGGGAGGATGGGGCGGTGATTGCGGGACTGACGTGGCTGCTGGGCTGCCAGCTGGTGGGGGAGGTGGCGGTGCGGGCGACCGACGTGCCGGTGCCGGGGCCGGTGGTGGGGATGGTGCTGCTCCTCGTCGTCCTCCAGGTACGCCGCAGCGGTGACGACGCCGCGGTGGTGCGGGCCGCCGACGGGGTGCCGCGGCACCTGCAGCTGCTGTTCGTGCCGGCGGGCGCGGGTGTGGTGGGCTACCTGGGCGTGCTGCGCGCCGACGCGCTGCCGATCGGCGTCGCGCTGGTGGGCTCCTGGCGGCTCGGCCTCGCGGTGGTCGGCTGGACGGTCGCGCTCCTCAGCCGGGCGGAGGCGTGAGCACCGTCGACTGGCTGCTCGGCTCGCCGCTGTTCCCCTTGCTGCTGACGCTGCTCGCCTACCAGCTCGGTCGCGCCGTGCACGCGCGGTCGGGCGGGCACGCCCTGGCGCAGCCGGTGCTGGTCGCGGTGGTGCTCGTCGGCGCGGTGCTCCTGCTGCTCGACGCGGACGTCGGTGACTACCTCGACGGCACCGCGGCGCTCACCTTCCTGCTCGGGCCGGCCACGGTGGCGCTGGCCGTGCCGCTGCACCGCCAGGCCCACCGGCTCCGGTCGCTGCTGCTGCCGCTGGCGGTCGGCGTACCCCTCGGTGCCGTGGTCTCGGTCGGCTCGGCCGTCCTGCTGGCGCGCGCCCTCGGCGGCGACGAGCTGCTCCAGCGCACCCTCGCGCCCAAGGCCGCGACCACGCCTGTCTCGATCGCGCTCAGCGACACCGCGGGCGGCATCCCCGAGCTGACGGCGGCGCTCACCATCGTCGCCGGCATCCTCGGCGCCGTCGCCGGCCCGGCGGTGCTGACCCTGCTCCGGGTCCGCGCCCGGACCGCCCGCGGCATCGCGCTCGGCGCGGTCTCCCACGGCATCGGTACGTCGCGCGCGCTCGCCGAGGACCGCACCGAGGGCGCGTTCTCCGGGCTGTCCATGGGGCTGACCGCGCTGGCGACGAGCCTGGTGCTGCCGCTGGTCCTCGCGCTGCTGCTCTGACGGGTGCGTCCCTCGGCCCACCGTCCGGTCCGTCGGCCAGCCTCCTGACGTGTCGAAATCTGCTCAGTCCGCCTCGCAGACGCAGAGCTGGATAGCCGCGTCCCCGGTGAACGGCCGACCGGACCAGTCGCCGAAGCGCTCGACGAGTCGGAGCCCGGCCTGGGAGAGCAGCAGTGGCAGCTCCTGGGGGTAGATGCTCCGGAGCTCGAGCGGTGCGACGACGAAGTCGGGCTCGAGGTCGGTGGAGAAGTACCACGTCCCGCGGGTCACCTGCGCGGCAGCGTCGTAGGTCTCGGCGACGTCGACCCTCACGTCGCCACGGTCGGGATCGAAGAACGACAGACCGTCGCGGGGGCGTCGAACGCCGTCGGCACCGGCGAGGAGGCGCACGTCCGGGTTGAACACGTCGAAGATGAACCGCGCCCCGGGTGCCAGGTGCGCCCGCACGGACCGGAGGCAGCTCAGCAGATCGGCAGTCTCGTGCAGGTGGAGCAACGAGTTCGCTGCGATGAGCACGAGATCGAACGTTCGACCGAGGTCGAAGCGACGCATGTCACCCTGCACCCAGTCCACCGCTGTCGCACGTTCGTCGGCCTTGCCCCGAGCCTCGGCGAGCATGTCCGACGAGAGCTCCAGGCCAGTGCATGGATGCCCGTCGGAGGCGATGGGGATCAGCTTGTGCCCGGTGCCGCACCCGAGCTCCAGGACAGATCCGCCCTGCCGATCGGCCTTGGCCCGATAGAAGTCGACGGCCCGCTCGCCACCCGGGAACAGCCGGTCGTACAACCTCGCATCCGAGTAGAACCGTTCACCCATCGAGCGCGCCCTCCTAGGCCGGGACGCCGAGCCGCCGGCCCAGCCCCGCGACGATCCGCTCCCGCGCCGGGCGCGCCTCCGGCACCGGCAGCAGGGGTACGACGTGGATCCCGCCGGGCAGCTCGTGGTGCGCGACCTCGCCGAGGCCCGCGAGCCGGTCGCGCAGCAGCCGGCAGTCCGGCAGCGTGATGTCGCGGGTGCCGACCCAGGTCTCGACCGGCGGCAGCCCCGCGAGGTCGCCGAGGATCGGGCTGACCCGCGGGTCGTCGAGGGACAGGTCGCCGCGCCACGCGTCGGCGACCACCCGGAGCGCCGGCCGCGCCAGCCACGGGTCGTGCGGCTCGAGCTCGTCGACCTCGGGGTTGCGCATGCCGAGGTCCAGCCACGGGGCGATCAGCGTCAGCCCACGGACCGGCGACCGGCCGCGCGCGACCGCCAGCTGGGTGGCGGCGAGCGCCAGGCCGCCGCCGGCGGAGTCGCCGGCGAGGCAGCAGGCCCGCCCCGCGGCGTACAGCTCCTCGAGCAGCGCGGCCACCAGGCCGTGCGCCTCGGTCGCCGTGTGCTCGGGCGCCAGGCCGTAGACCGGCACCCAGACCTCGGCGTCGAGCGCCGTGGCGATCTCGGCGACCAGCGACCAGTGCTGCGCGACGATCTCGCTCACGTAGGCGCCGCCGTGCAGGTAGACCACGACCGGCGCGTCCGGGGCCGTGCCCGGCCGGGAGACCCGGTGGACGTCGAACCCGTCCACGCTCGTCGTGGTCACCCGCAGCCGCCGGGTCACCGCGCGAGGCGGCGCGGAGGGTCCCTTGGGCCGGGCGAGCAGCTGGTGCCCGCCCTCCCGGGTCCGGAACGCCCGCTTGCGCGTGGCGCGCATCAGCCCCGCCACACCCGTCAGCTGCCAGGACACCACGGCGTGAGCGTAGTTGGATGACCGGCATGACCCGCGTGCACGCCTTCTCCTCCGACGACGCCCTCGGTCACCTCGACGCGGTCGGCCTGGTCGAGGCCCTGCACGCGGGGCGGGTGTCGGTCCCGGAGGTGACCGAGGCCGCGATCGCGCGCGTGACGGCGGTCGACCCGCAGCTTGGCGCCGTCGCCGTCGCCGCCTTCGACCGGGCACGCGCCGAGGCCCGCGACCCGCGGGGCGGCTACTTCGCCGGCGTGCCCACCTTCCTCAAGGACAACGTCGACGTCCGGGGGCTGCCCACCCAGCACGGCACCGACGCGTTCGTCGGCCGCCCCCGGCCCGCCGACGGCGACGTGGCCCGGATGTTCCTCGCGACCGGGCTGGTGCCGCTGGGCAAGACCCGGCTCTCGGAGTACGGCTTCAGCGCGACCGCCGAGCACCCGCGGCTCGGGCCGGTCCGCAGCCCGTGGTCGACCGACCACGTGGCCGGCGCCTCCTCGGCGGGGTCCGCGGCCCTGGTCGCCGCGGGCGCCGTACCCCTCGCGCACGCCAACGACGGCGGCGGGTCGATCCGGATCCCCGCATCGGTCAACGGCATGGTCGGGCTCAAGCCCACCCGCGACCGGCTGGCCCAGGAGCGGCTCACCCGCGACATGCCGATCCGGATCGTCGCCGACGGCGTGGTCACCCGCTCGGTGCGCGACACCGCGGCGTTCCTGCGCGAGGCCGAGCGGGTCTACCGCGTCCCGCACCTGCCGCCGGTCGGCGACGTCACCCGCCCCGGGCGACGGCGGCTCCGCATCGCGCTGCACACGGTCGGCGTCGGTCGTGGCGCCAGCCCCGAGGTCACCGAGCTGACCCTCAAGGTCGCCGGCCGCCTTGAGGAGCTCGGCCACACCGTCGAGGAGGTCGACGCGCCGGTCGACCCCGGCTTCCCCGACGACTTCCTCCTGTACTGGGCGCTGCTGGCGACGGCGATCGTGCGCACCGGCCGCCGGCTCAACGGCCCCTCCTGGGACCCGAGCAGGCTCGACAACCTCACCCTCGGCCTGGAGCGGCACGCCCGCCGCCACCTGCACCGCATCCCGGGGGCGATCCGACGGCTCCGGCGTGCCCGGGTGGCCTCGGCCGCCTTCCACGAGACCTGGGACGTCGTCCTGACGCCGACCCTGGCGACCGAGACCCCGCGGGTCGGCCACCTGGACCCGAGCCGGTCCTACGACGTGGTGATGGAGCGGCTCCTGGACTGGGTGGCGTTCACCCCGTGGCAGAACGTGACCGGCGACCCGGCGGTCTCGCTGCCGCTCGCGATCACCGCCGCGGGGCTTCCCCAGGGGGTGATGTTCGGCGCTGCGGCGGGCCGGGAGGCGACCCTGCTGGAGCTCGCCCTGGAGCTCGAGGAGGCCTTTCCGTTCGCCCGGATCGACGCCCCGGCGCGGGGTGTCTGAGGCGATTTCTCGTTCCCGGGGACGCTGTGTATCGTTCTCCGTCGTTGCCCCTTTAGCTCAGTCGGCAGAGCGTCTCCATGGTAAGGAGAAGGTCTACGGTTCGATTCCGTAAAGGGGCTCTGGGAAGGTTTGTCCGGCGCGCTAGATTGGCCGGACCAGCCTGCCCTCGTGGCGGGGTAGCTCAGGTGGTTAGAGCACACGGCTCATAATCGTGGTGTCGCGGGTTCGAGTCCCGCCCCCGCTACTCGACCACCGAGCAGCACGCACCATCGACCTCCAAGGACTTCCCGTGGCCAGCAAGAGCTCTGACGTTCGCCCCAAGATCACTCTCGCGTGCGTTGAGTGCAAGGAGCGCAACTACATCACCAAGAAGAACCGCCGCAACGACCCCGACCGGCTCGAGCTGGCGAAGTTCTGCCCGCGGTGCCGCACCCACCAGGCGCACCGAGAGACCCGCTGACCCGGGTCCGCTCCCGCACGTCCGACGACCCCTCCGAGCGCTGCTCGGAGGGGTCGTCGCGTTCCCGCCCGCTCACACGGTGCAGTCCGGACGCGGCCCGGTCGCCAGGTCGGTGACGTCCAGGCGGATCAGGGTCGGGACGCGCGGCCGGCCGCCCTGGCGCTGGTAGTACGCCGACCCGGCCTCGCTGACCACCCACACCGCGTCCTCCCCGGAGCGGGCCAGGCCTTCGGCGCCCGGGACCAGCGCGCGGCGGCGTCCCCCCGGGCCGACCAGGATCCCGCAGCGGGTGACCGACCGGCTGAACCAGACGCCGGACCAGCGGCCGCCCAGCACGACAGCACCCTGCGCGCGTGCGGGGGCCGGCACCGACCCGACCACCTGCGCGGCGCCGACCTCGGTGACCCCCGGCGCCAGCAGCGCCTCGGTCTCCACCCAGTCCAGGACGCCGGGCCGGCGCGGGTGCCACCGGCCCAGGCCCAGCCGGCCCGCGTCGTCCCCGGTCGCGAAGGACCCCCGCAGCGGGTCGAGCAGCCGCCAGGTGCGCTGCACCGTCAGCTCGTCCTCGTCGAGGAGCAGCAGCTGCCGGGTGTCGACCAGCCAGAGGCCGTGCTCGTCGCGGACCAGGCCGCCCCCGTGCCAGCAGCGGGGCAGGTCGACGCGGTCGCGGACCGTCCCGCGCCGTAGGTCGACCCGCACCACCACGCACGTCCTCGGCTGCCCGTCGGCGTCCACCCCGCCCACCCAGGCGGTGCGGCCGGCCACCGCCAGCCCCTGCGGGACGAACCCGTCGCGGGTCGGCAGCCAGCGGTGCGCGCAGGCGTTCCGGGAGGCCCGCGTGAGCGGCCCGCAGGACGGCGGCTCCGCGGCGGTCGGCGGGCCGGCGCGGGAGGTGGTGGAGGTGCCTCCCGGGGTGCAGGCCATGGCGGTGGCGAGGACCAGGGCCACGACCAGGCCCCGGAGCGGCACCCGGCGTTGGCTAGGTTGAGGACATGCCAGTCGACCAGTCCCTCGTCGGCCGGGTCTTCCCACCCACCCGACCCTATGCCGTCACGGCCGAGGCGGTCGGTGCCTTCGCCGCCGCCTCCGGCACGCCGTACGACGGGGGCGCCGCGCCGGCGACCTTCCCGATCGTGCTCGCCTTCGACGCGATGAACGCCTTCCTCGAGGCCGAGCGGATCGACCTGCACCGCATCGTCCACGGCGAGCAGCGGTTCGCCTACGAGCGGCCGGTCGTCCCCGGCGACGTGCTGACCGCCACCCTGACCGTCGCGAGCCTGCGGACCATGGGCGGCAACGACATCATCGGCACCACCTCCGAGGTCTCCGACGCCGACGGCACCCTCGTGTGCTCGACGAGCGCCACCCTGGTGCACCGGGGGGCCGAGGCATGACGCTGGAGACCCAGACCTACACCGTCACCCGCGCCGACCTGGTGCGGTACGCCGCGGCGAGCGGCGACCACAACCCGATCCACCAGGACGACGACGTCGCCCGCAGCGTCGGGCTGCCCGGGGTGATCGCGCACGGGATGTACACGATGGCGCTCGCCGCGCGCGCCGTCGGGACCTGGTTCCCGGGCTCGGAGGTCGTCAGCCTGGGCTGCAAGTTCACCCAGCCGGTCGCCGTGCCCGCCGAGGGCGGGGTCGAGCTCGAGGTCGCCGGCGAGGAGAAGCCCGGCGACGACGGGCTGACCACGGTCGCGCTCACGGTCACCTCGGGTGGCCGGAAGGTGCTGGGGATGCCCCGCGCCGTCGTCCGGGTCCATGGCTGAGCGGCTCGCCGACCACACCACCCTGCGCCTCGGCGGCCCCGCCGGCCGCTGGGTGCGGGCGACGACGGAGGCCGACCTGGTCGAGGCGGTCGCGGCGGCCGACGCCGCCGGCGAGGACGTCCTGGTCCTGGGCGGCGGCAGCAACCTGGTGGTCGCCGACGCCGGCTTCCCCGGCACCGTCGTCGAGGTCGCCACCCGCGGCGTGACGACCGACCTCGACGGGGACGACGACCCCACCTGCGGCGGGGTGCTGGTGACCGTCGCGGCGGGGGAGGGCTGGGACGACCTCGTCGCCCTCGCGGTCCGGCGCGGCTGGGTCGGCGTCGAGGCGCTCTCCGGCATCCCCGGCTCCGTCGGCGCGACGCCGATCCAGAACGTCGGCGCCTACGGTCAGGAGGTGTCGCAGACCATCGCGTCGGTGCGGGTCTGGGACCGCCGGCTCCGCGGGGTGCGTACCTTCGCCGCGGCCGACTGCGGGTTCGGCTACCGGCACAGCCGGTTCAAGGCCGACCCCGGCCGGCACGTCGTCCTCGCGGTCACCTTCCAGCTGCGCCAGGGCACCCTCGGCGAGCCGGTGCGGTACGCCGAGCTGGCGCGCACCCTCGGCGTCGAGACCGGCGCCCGGGCCCCGCTGGCCGACGTGCGCGCGGCGGTGCTGGGGCTGCGCCGCGGCAAGGGCATGGTCCTCGACGCCGACGACCCGGACACCTGGAGCGCCGGCTCGTTCTTCACCAACCCCGTCGTCGACCCGGACGTGGTCCCCGAGGGCGCGCCCGCCTGGCCGCAGCCCGACGGCCGGGTCAAGACCAGCGCGGCCTGGCTGATCGAGCACGCGGGGTTCCACCGCGGCCACGGCGCGGGGCCGGCCACGCTGTCGACCAAGCACACCCTGGCGCTGACCAACCGCGGTGCCGCGCGCACCGAGGACCTGCTCGCGCTCGCCCGGGAGGTCCGGGACGGCGTCGAGGGGCGCTTCGGCATCCGGCTCGTCAACGAGCCGGTGCTGGTCGGCTGCGCGCTGTAGCCCCGGGCGGGAGGTCGCCTAGTAGTTGGTCTCGTTGCCCGCGGCGACCGCGATCACGATGAACAGCACCACCGCCAGCACGGCCAGCAGCAGGAGCACCGTGCTGACGATGCCGAGGACCATGCCGATGTTCGCCTCGCCGGCGCCCCGCCACCGCTGCGGCTCGGCGTCGATCTCGCGCTTCGCCCGCGCACCCACGAACCACGCGAACGGGCCGAGCAGGATCGGCAGGCCGCACACGAAGGTGCCGCCCAGGCCGACGATCCCCAGGACCAGTGCGGTGGTGGCCTGCGGGTGCATCGGCACCTGGCCGTACGCCGGGTAGCCCGGCTGGCCGTACGGCTGCCCGTACGGCGGCGGGCCGCCGTACTGCTGCTGGCCGTACTGGTTCCAGGCAGGCTGGCCGGGCTGCTGGCCGGGCTGCTGGCCGGGCTGGTCGGGCTGGCTGGGCTGGTCGGTCACGGGGCCTCCGTCGCAGTGGGGTCGGTGGCGAGCCACCGGTCGATCTCGGCGAGCACGCGGGTGCGCACGTCCTCGGGCGCCCGCGACGCCCGGACGGACATCCTCGCCAGCTCGGCCAGGGTCTGGTCGGACAGCTCGTGCGCTGCCCGCATCGTGGCGTACTGGCCGGCCAGCCGCGACCCGAACAGCAGCGGGTCGTCGGCGCCGAGCGCGATGGTGGCCCCGGCCTCGAGCAGGGTCGGCACCGGGACCGAGGTCAGGTCGGAGTAGACCCCCAGTGCGACGTTGGAGACCGGGCAGACCTCGAGCGCGACCCCGGCCGCCACGATCCGGTCGAGCAGGGAGGGGTCCTCCGCGGACCGCACGCCGTGGCCGAGCCGGTCGGGGTGCAGCGCGTCGAGGCAGGCCACGACGTGCTCGGGGCCGCGCAGCTCGCCGCCGTGGGGGACCAGCGCCAGCCCGGCCCGCTCGGCGATCGCGAACGCCGGCGCGAACTCGGCGGTGGTGCCGCGGCGCTCGTCGTTGGAGAGCCCGAAGCCGACCACGCCGCGCCCGGCGTACTGCGCGGCCAGCCGGGCCAGGGTGCGGGCGTCGAGGGGGTGCCGGGTGCGGTTCGCCGCGACCACCACGGCCATGCCGAGCCCCGTGGCCTGCGAGGCGTCGCGCACGGCGTCGAGGACCAGGTCGGTGAAGGCCGTGATGCCGCCGAACCGGGCGCCGTACCCGCTGGGGTCGACCTGGATCTCCAGCCACCGGCCGCCGTCGCGGACGTCGTCCTCGGCGGCCTCCCGGACCAGCCGGCGTACGTCGTCCTCGGTGCGCAGCACCGAGCGCGCGACGTCGTAGAGCCGCTGGAAGCGGAACCAGCCCTTCTCGTCCGCGGCCGAGAGCTGCGGCGGCCAGTCCTCGACCAGCTGGTCGGGCAGGCTGATGCCGTCGCGCTCCGCCAGCTCCAGCAGGGTGGTGTGCCGCATCGACCCCGTGAAGTGCAGGTGGAGGTGCGCCTTGGGGAGCGCGTGCAGGTCTCTCAACTACGCGAAGAGCTTCTGGAGGCGGGAGATCCCCTCCACGAGGTCGTCGTCGCCGAGGGCGTAGGAGAGCCGCAGGTAGCCGGGCGAGCCGAACGCCTCGCCGGGGACCACCGCGACCTCCGCCTCCTCGAGGATGTACTCGGCGAGCTCGGCCGACGTGGTGATCGTCCGCCCGCCGTGCTCCCGGCCGAGCAGGCCCTTGACCGAGGGGTAGGCGTAGAACGCGCCGCCCGGCATCGGGCACACGACGCCGTCGATCTCCTGGAGCATCCGGACGATCGTGTGGCGGCGGCGGTCGAAGGCGGTCTTCATCTCCTCGACGGCGGTGAGGTCGCCCTCGAGCGCGGCGATCGCGGCTCGCTGGGAGACGTTGGCGACGTTGGAGGTGGCGTGGGACTGCAGGTTGGTCGCGGCCTTGACCAGGTCCTTCGGGCCGATCAGCCAGCCGACCCGCCAGCCGGTCATCGCGTAGGTCTTGGCGACGCCGTTGACCACGACGCAGTTGTCCTGGAGCTCGGGGCACAGCACCGGCATCGAGCCGGTGTCGACGCCGTCGTAGACGAGGTGCTCGTAGATCTCGTCGGTGAGCACCCACAGCTGGTGCTCCTCGACCCAGGCGCCGATCGCCCGGATCTCGTCGGCGGTGTAGACCGCGCCGGTCGGGTTCGAGGGGGAGACGAACAGCAGCACCTTGGTGCGCTCGGTGCGGGCCGCCTCGAGCTGCTCGACGGTGACCTTGTAGTCCTGGGTCTCGTCGGCGAGCACCTCGACGGGCGTGCCGCCGGCGAGCGCGATCGCCTCGGGGTACGTCGTCCAGTACGGCGCCGGCACGATCACCTCGTCGCCCGGGTCGATCATCGCGGCGAACGCCTCGTAGATCGCCTGCTTGCCGCCGTTGGTCACCAGCACCTGGGAGGGCTCGACGACCAGGCCGCTGTCGCGCTCGGTCTTGGCGACGATCGCCGCCTTGAGCTCGGGCAGGCCGCCGGCCGGGGTGTAGCGGTGGTTGCGCGGGTCGCGGCACGCGTCGACGGCGGCGTCGACGATGTAGTCGGGGGTGGGGAAGTCCGGCTCGCCCGCGCCGAAGCCGATCACCGGACGGCCCTCGGCCTTGAGCGCCTTGGCCTTGGCGTCCACCTTCAGCGTCGCGGACTCGGCGATCGCGCCGATGCGCTGCGAGACGCGGCGGTCACGCGGACCGCCGACTGCGGAGTCGGGTGCGGGGGCGCTCGAGGTCATGGGTCCATCGTAGGGGCGGTGGGCGACCGGTTTGGACGCCGCCTCCCCGGACCCCGTAGACTCCACCGATGGTGGATTCCCCGCATGCTTCCGCATGCCCGGAGACCACCGGAGGGCACTAGCTCAACTGGCAGAGCATCGGTCTCCAAAACCGAAGGTTGGGGGTTCAAGTCCCTCGTGCCCTGCAGGACAACCGGTCACCGGGCCGGTCGGATGAACGAGGAGAGGTGGCGTCGGTGTCGGACACGTCGGACAGCACGTCGGGCAAGGCGGCCCGCGGTCCCCGCGGCGACGACGGGGCCGACAAGCGCACCAGCCCCACCACGTTCTACCGGCAGGTGGTCGCCGAGCTGCGGAAGGTCGTCTACCCGACGCAGGAGCAGCTGATCACGTACTTCCTCGTGGTCATGGTGTTCGTGGTCGTGATGATGGCGCTGATCGCCACCCTCGACCTGGCCTTCGGCAGGCTGGCGTTCGCCGTCTTCACGGGGCCCGACCAGCAGTGACCGCACGGCCCGGCCGGGCGACCGGCCCGGCCGCGGTCCACCCGCCCGGCGACCAGCCGAGCGCGAGACGAGCACAGCGAAGCGATGGAGCAGCAGGTGTCGGAGCAGCAGGACCCGTTCGAGGTCGACGCGAAGCCCGAGGGTGACCTCGAGGACCAGTACGGCGAGCCCGACGAGGGCCAGGAGGTCCAGCTGGACCCCGCCCTCGACACCGAGGTCACCGACGAGGACACCGACGAGGCCATGGGTCTCGACGACACGGACGCCGAGGGCGCGACCAGTCGCGACCTCAGCGCCGCGGAGGGTGACGAGGACCCGGTCACCGAGGTCGACGCCGAGGAGCCCGAGGACGAGGACCCGCTCGAGGCGTTCCGCCGCGAGCTGTGGGCCAAGCCGGGCGACTGGTTCGTCGTGCACACCTACTCCGGCATGGAGAACCGGGTGAAGTCGAACCTCGAGAACCGGATCATCTCCTTGAACATGGAGGACTACATCCACGAGATCGTGGTCCCCACCGAGGAGGTCGCCGAGATCAAGAACGGCCAGCGCAAGATGGTCAAGCGCACCGTGCTCCCCGGCTACGTCCTGGTCCGCATGGACCTCACCGACGAGTCCTGGTCGGCCGTGCGGCACACGCCGTCGGTCACCGGCTTCGTCGGCCACAGCCACCAGCCGGTGCCGCTGAGCATGAGCGAGGTCGAGAGCATGCTCGCGCCCGCCGTGGTCGCCCAGGCCGAGGCCGAGGCCGCCGCCGCCGGCACCGCGTCGTCCACCGGCAGCGCCACCACCGCCAAGCGCCCGGTCGAGGTCGCCGACTTCGACGTCTCCGACTCGGTCATGGTGGTCGACGGCCCGTTCGCCACGCTGCACGCCACGATCACCGAGATCAACGCCGAGTCGCAGCGGGTCAAGGCCCTCGTCGAGATCTTCGGCCGCGAGACCCCGGTCGAGCTCTCGTTCAGCCAGATTCAGCGAGTCTGAGTCCGAGGCCCGCCCCCGGAGCTTGCTCCGGGGCGTAGGCCGAGGAGGTCGAGTAGCGCCACGGCTGAGGAACGAAGCCGTGACGCGCGTACCGAGACCCTCAGGGCCGATTGGCCAGGACCCGCGGGAATCCCGCACACTAGATCGGTTGTTCAGCAACTCAGGTGGCAGAGGGCGTCGTACGCCCTCGTCATGACCACGGAACAGGAAGAGAAGCAACATGCCTCCCAAGAAGAAGATCGCCGCACTGGTCAAGGTGCAGCTGCAGGCCGGCGCCGCGACGCCCGCCCCGCCGGTCGGTACCGCCCTCGGTCCGCACGGCGTGAACATCATGGAGTTCTGCAAGGCGTACAACGCCCAGACCGAGCCCATGCGCGGCAACGTGATCCCCGTCGAGATCACCATCTACGAGGACCGGTCCTTCACCTTCATCACGAAGACCCCGCCGGCCGCGGAGCTGATCAAGAAGGCCGCCGGTGTCCAGAAGGGCTCGGGTGTCCCGCACAAGGAGAAGGTCGCGAAGCTCACCAAGGACCAGATCCGCGAGATCGCGCAGACCAAGCTGCCCGACCTCAACGCCAACGACATCGATGCCGCGATGAAGATCGTCGAGGGCACCGCCCGCTCCATGGGCGTCACCACCGACTGACGCACGGGGGCTCCGGCCCCGACCACGCACATGTGGCAGAGCCGCGCTGGCTCACCTGACCACGACTGGCACTGAAGAGAAGAGAACCAGACATGCAGCGCAGCAAGACCTACCGCGCAGCGGCGGACACGTTCGACAAGGACGAGCTCTACTCGCCGCTCTCCGCGATCAAGATCGCCAAGACCGCCAGCAAGAAGAAGTTTGACGAGACCGTCGACGTCGTGATGCGCCTCGGCGTCGACCCGCGCAAGGCCGACCAGATGGTCCGCGGCACCGTCAACCTCCCGCACGGCACCGGCAAGACCGCTCGCGTCCTCGTGTTCGCGAACGGCGACAAGGCCGAGGCCGCCCGTGAGGCCGGCGCCGACGTCGTCGGTGGCGACGAGCTCATCGAGAAGGTCGCGGGCGGCTGGCTCGACTTCGACGCCGTCGTCGCGACCCCCGACATGATGGGCAAGGTCGGCCGGCTGGGCCGCGTGCTGGGCCCCCGTGGCCTGATGCCGAACCCCAAGACCGGCACCGTCACCCCGGACGTCGCGAAGGCCGTCACGGAGATCAAGGGCGGCAAGATCGAGTTCCGCGTCGACCGGCACGCCAACCTGCACTTCATCATCGGCAAGGCCTCCTTCGCCGAGTCGCAGCTCGCGGAGAACTACGCCGCGGCGCTCGAGGAGGTGCTCCGGCTCAAGCCGGCCAGCTCCAAGGGCCGCTACCTCCGCAAGGTCACCGTCTCCACGACGATGGGCCCGGGCGTCCAGGTGGACCCCAACCGCACCAAGAACGTCGCGAGCGACGACGAGGGCCAGGCCTGACGCCTGGTCGGTCGAGCTCCTCGACGCCCCGGTCACCCTCGCGGTGACCGGGGCGTCGTACGTTCGGGCCATGGTCGCGAACCCCCGCTGCGTGATCCTCGACGACTACCAGGGCGTCGCGACGACGTACGCCGACTGGTCGGCGCTGCCGGTCGACGTCGAGGTCGTGCGCGAGCACCTCGATCCCGACGCGACCGCGGCGGCGCTGGCGGGCGCCGAGGTCGCGGTGCTGATGCGGGAGCGGACCCCGCTGGGTCGCGAGCTCCTCGACCGGCTGCCCGACCTGCGACTGGTCGTGACCACGGGCATGCGCAACGCTGCGATCGACCTGGAGGCGTGCCGGGAGCGGGGCATCCCGGTCTGCGGCACCGAGTCGTCGAAGTCGCCCCCCGCCGAGCTCACCTGGGCGCTGGTGCTGGGACTGCTGCGCCACGTGGTGCCCGAGTCGCGGGCCCTCGCGGCCGGCGTCTGGCAGACGACCGTCGGTGGCGACCTCGCCGGCCGGACCCTCGCCCTGCTCGGGCTGGGCGCGATCGGGTCCCGGGTCGCCCGGGTCGGCGCCGCCTTCGAGATGGACGTGGTCGCGTGGAGCCCGCACCTGACCGACGCGCGCGCCGCGGAGGCCGGTGTGCGCCGGGTGGGGAGGGACGAGCTGTTCGCGCGCGCCGACGTGCTCTCCCTGCACCTGGTGCTGGGGGAGACGACCCGCGGGATCGTGGGGGAGCGCGAGCTCGGCCTGCTGCGGCCCTCGGCGTACCTGGTGAACACCTCGCGCGCCGGCCTCGTCGACTCCGCCGCGCTGCTCCGCGCCCTCGACGAGGGCCGGCTGGCCGGCGCCGGGCTGGACGTGTTCGAGACCGAGCCGCTGCCGCCGGGCGACCCGCTGCGCGACCATCCGCGGGTGCTGGCCACCCCGCACCTGGGCTACGTGACCGAGGCCAACTACCGCCGCTTCTTCACCGCTGCCGTCGAGGACGTCGCCGCCTGGCTCGCCGGGTCCCCGGTGCGCGAGCTGCGCTGACCCGGTCGCGTTGATTTGGTCACGGTCACGGCACCGCCGTACAGTTCCCTTGAAACCAGAGACCGCCGGTGGTCGGGCTGTGCATGCAGCCGGACCGAAGGTTCCGTGAGAAGCGGACGGCCTGCGCAGGGGACAGAGCACTGCACGAGAGATCGTGTCCACGCCCTGAGCCTGCGCTCAGGGCGTTCGTCGTTCCCGGGCTCCGTGCCGGTGGTCCCAGTCCGGAAGGAGACCCATGGCGCGGGCAGACAGGAACGCCGCCGTCGCGGAGATCGTTGAGTCCTTCAACGATTCCGCTGGTGCCGTGCTGACCGAGTACCGCGGTCTCACCGTCAAGGAGCTGCAGAACCTTCGCCGCTCCCTGGGTGAGAACGCCAACTACGCCGTGGTCAAGAACACGCTGGCCAAGATCGCCGCCAACCAGGTGGGCATCTCCGGCTTCGACGACCTGCTGACCGGCCCGACCGCGATCGCCTTCATCCAGGGCGACGTCGTCGAGGCGGCCAAGGGTCTGCGTGACTTTGCCAAGGCCAACCCCACCCTGGTCATCAAGGGTGGAGTCCTGGACGGCAACATCCTCGACGCTGCCGAGATCGCCAAGCTGGCCGATCTCGAGTCGCGCGAGGTGCTCCTGGGCAAGCTCGCGGGCGCCATGCTCGCCTCGCTCAGCCAGGCCGTCTACCTCCTCAACGCCCCGCTCGCACAGGCTGCCCGGCTCGCCGGCGCCCTGCAGGCGAAGGCCGAGGAGGACCCCACGATCCTCGCAGGTGGTGCCGGTACGCCGGCCGCCGCCGAGGAGGCCCCGGCCCCCGAGGCCGCTGCCGAGGAGACCCCCGCCGAGGAGCCGTCCACCGACGCTCCCGACGCGGAGGCCCCCGAGGCCGCTGCCGACGAGGCCGAGTCCACCGACGCCTGACACCAGGCTGACCACACCACCTGAAACCCGGTCCGGCGCCGCACGCGGCGCCCCGGACCACCGAATGGAAGGAACGCCACCATGGCGAAGCTCAGCACCGACGAGCTCCTTGACGCCTTCAAGGAGATGACCCTGATCGAGCTCTCCGAGTTCGTGAAGCAGTTCGAGGAGACCTTCGGCGTCACCGCCGCCGCCCCCGTCGCCGTTGCCGCGGCCCCTGCTGCCGGCGGCGCCGGCGGCGGTGCCGAGGAGGCCGCTGTCCAGGACGAGTTCGACGTCGTCCTCGAGGCCGCTGGTGACAAGAAGATCAACGTCATCAAGGAGGTGCGCGCGCTCACGTCCCTCGGCCTCAAGGAGGCCAAGGACCTGGTCGAGTCCGCCCCCAAGGCGATCCTCGAGAAGGTCGACAAGGCCACGGCCGACAAGGCCAAGGAGCAGCTCGAGGGCGCCGGCGCCTCGGTCACCCTCAAGTGACGATGCCTGTCACCGGCTGACCAGCCGACTGCTGCCAAGGGCGGCCACCCGCAGGGGTGGCCGCCCTTGGTGCGTCTCCGGGCCCTCGTGCCGGTTTGGGCGCGCGACGTGATGGGCACGACAAACCCTGGCTGGCAACGGGTGGAGTTTCCGCAGGTCGGGCTGGGTGCGCGGGCGTCATCTCGGTGGGTGAGGGGTGAGTGACGCCGGGCACATGGAGCGCGTAACCTCCTCGCCGTAACTCCGTTGTTACTGGTCAGTGGCACGTGCGTTCACCGGACGCGTGTGGGGAGCAGGGACCGGAGCGGGCCTCGGTCGGAGAAGGGTGTCACCAGCATGGGCGTGGAGATCAAGGTCGACGACCTGAGCAAGTCGTTCGGCAAGCAGCTCATCTGGGGCGACGTGACCCTCACCGTGCCCGCGGGCGAGATCTGCGTGATGCTCGGCCCCTCGGGCACGGGCAAGTCGGTGTTCCTCAAGACCCTGATCGGGCTGCTCAAGCCCGACAAGGGCTCGATCATCATCGAGGGCACCGACATCGCGAGCTGCTCGGAGAAGGAGCTCTACGAGATCCGCAAGCTCTTCGGCGTGCTGTTCCAGGACGGCGCGATGTTCGGCTCGATGAACCTCTACGACAACGTCGCGTTCCCGCTGCGCGAGCACACCAAGAAGTCCGAGTCCGAGGTCCGCGACATCGTCATGGAGAAGATGGACCTGGTCGGCCTGATCGGCGCCGAGGACAAGCTTCCCGGCGAGATCTCCGGCGGCATGCGCAAGCGCGCCGGCCTGGCCCGCGCGCTGGTGCTCGACCCCGAGATCGTGCTCTTCGACGAGCCCGACTCCGGCCTGGACCCGGTCCGCACGGCGTTCCTCAACCAGCTCATCGTCGACCTGAACGCCCAGATCGACGCCACGTTCCTCATCGTCACCCACGACATCAACACCGCCCGCACGGTGCCGGACAACATCGGCCTGCTCTACCACCGGCACCTCGCGATGTTCGGCCCCCGCGAGATGCTGCTGTCCTCCGAGGAGCCGGTCGTGCGCCAGTTCCTCAACGCCCAGCGGGTCGGCCCGATCGGCATGTCCGAGGAGAAGGACGCCGACGAGCTCGCCGCCGAGGAGGGCCAGGAGCTGCCCCCGCTGCCGCCGATCCCGCTGCAGATCGAGCCCTCCAACGGCATCCCGCGTCGCTCCCAGCGTGACCCGGGCGCCTGGTGCCGCGAGCACGGCGTGACCCCGCCCCCGGGCTCGTTCGAGGGCGACATGGCCCTGACGACGGGCAGCTGAGACGACCTTGGCATCTCTCACCAGCAGCCGGGTGCTGAAGCCCGCCGCGACAGCGGGCGGGCTCTTCGCCTTCGGCCTCGATGTCGCGCGGGCGCTGTTCCAGCGCCCGTTCCAGCTGCGCGAGTTCCTGCAGCAGGCGTGGTTCCTCGCGTCGGTCACGATCATCCCGACCGCGCTGGTCGCCATCCCCTTCGGCGCGGTGATCGCGCTCCAGGTCGGCGGCCTGATCAAGCAGTTCGGCGCGCAGTCCTTCACCGGGTCCGCCTCGGTGCTGGCGGTCGTCCAGCAGGCCGGCCCGATCGCCACGGCGCTGCTGATCGCCGGCGCCGGCGGCTCCGCCATCGCCGCGGACCTCGGCGCGCGGAAGATCCGCGAGGAGCTCGACGCGATGATGGTGCTGGGCATCGACCCGATCCAGCGCCTCGTCGTCCCGCGCGTGCTCGCCTGCATGCTGGTCGCGTTCTTCCTCAACGGGCTGGTCACCGTCGTCGGCGTGGCCGGCGGCTACGTCTTCAACGTGGTCCTCCAGGAGGGCACGCCCGGCGCCTACCTGGCCAGCTTCACCGCGCTCGCGCAGCTCTCCGACCTGTGGATCGGCCTGGTCAAGGCGCTGGTGTTCGGCTTCATCGCCGCGATCGTCGCCTGCTACAAGGGCATGAGCGCCGGCGGCGGGCCCAAGGGCGTCGGCGACGCCGTCAACGAGTCGGTCGTCATCACGTTCCTGCTGCTGTTCGTCGTCAACTTCGTCCTGAGCACGGTCTACCTCCAGATCGTCCCGCCGAAGACGGGTTGAGGACATGGCCAACCTGCGCGCTGTCTACACCCGCCCGATGGAGTCGCTCTCGACCCTCGGCGCCCAGCTCTCCTTCTACTTCGGCGTCCTGCGCGCCGTCCCGCGCTCGGTCCGGCGCTACCCGCGCGAGATCATGCGGATCCTGGCCGAGGTCACCCTCGGCTCGGGGGCGCTCGCGGTCATCGGCGGGACCGTCGGCGTGATCATCGGCATGACCTTCTTCACCGGGGCCCAGGTCGGGCTGTCCGGGTACGCCGCGCTCGACCAGATCGGCACGGCGCCGTTCGCGGGCTTCGTCTCGGCGTACTTCAACACCCGGGAGATCGCGCCGCTGGTCGCCGGGATCGCGCTCGCCGCCACGGTCGGCTGCGGGTTCACCGCCCAGCTCGGCGCGATGCGCATCTCCGAGGAGGTCGACGCCCTCGAGGTGATGGCGATCCCCTCGATGCCCTTCCTGGTCGCCACCCGCGTCGTGGGCGGCCTGATCGCGATCATCCCGCTGTACGTCGTCGGCCTGCTGTCGTCGTACTTCGCCAGCCGGCTGATCGTCACGCAGTTCTACGGGCAGAGCGCCGGCACCTACGACTACTACTTCAACCGCTTCCTGCCGCCCGAGGACGTCTTGTGGTCCTTCGGCAAGGTGCTGGTCTTCGCGGTCGTCGTGATCCTGATCCACTGCTACCACGGCTACACCGCCTCCGGCGGCCCAGCGGGCGTGGGCGTCGCGGTCGGCCGGGCGGTGCGGACCAGCATCGTGGCGATCAACGTGATCGACCTGCTGCTCTCGATGGCCATCTGGGGTGCGAACACGACCGTGCGGTTGGCGGGGTGAGGGCCCGATGAGGTTCCGCGTCCTGGGCGCCGTGTTCGTCGCGTTCGTCGTGCTGTCGGTCTACCTGACCTACGCCGTGTTCACGAAGAAGTTCACCGAGTACGACGAGGTCACCCTGCAGACCTCGAAGATCGGCCTGCAGCTGCCCGACCGCGCCGACGTCAAGATCCGCGGCGTCATCGTCGGGGAGGTCATCGACTCCCGCGCGATCGATGACGACGGCAACGCCGAGCTGACCCTCGGGCTGTTCCCGGACCAGCGCGACATCATCCCGGCCGACGTCACGGCGCGGATCCTGCCCAAGACGCTCTTCGGCGAGAAGTTCGTCGCGCTGCAGGTGCCCGACCAGCCCAGCGGCGACCCCATCGAGGCGGGGGACCGGATCACCCAGACGGAGGTCTCGATCGAGGTCGAGAAGGTCCTCGCCGACCTCTACCCGCTGCTGCAGACCGTCCAGCCGGTCCAGCTCAACAACACCCTCAACGCGGTCTCGACCGCTCTCGAGGGCCGCGGGGAGCAGCTGGGCGAGACCCTCGTGACGCTCGACGGCTACCTGAAGCGGATCAACCCGCAGCTCCCGCTGCTCGTCGACGACCTGACGCTGGCCGCGCGCACCTCCGACGTCTACCGCGACATCCTGCCCGAGGTGGCGCAGATCCTCCGGGACCAGATCGTCACCACCGGCACCCTCGAGGGCCGCGAGGACAAGCTGCGGGCCCTGTTCACCGACGTCTCGGCGTTCTCCGACTACACCCGCGGCTTCCTCGCCCGCAACGAGCAGGCGCTCGTGCAGGTCGGCGAGGTCAGCGTGCCCACCCTCGAGCTGCTCGCCCGGTACTCCCCGGAGTTCCCCTGCCTGGCCGGGGGCATCGTCGGCGCAGGCAAGCGGCAGGCCGAGGCGTTCCGCAACTACACCCTGCACATCAACCTCGAGCTGATCCCCAACCAGCCCCGGCGCTACACCGAGGCCGACCAGCCGCGCTTCGGCGAGAGCCGCGACCCGCACTGCGGCACGCTGCCCGACCCGCCGTTCAACCAGGAGAACCGCTACCAGCAGCCGTCCTTCGACGACGGCGTCGACGAGGAGACCGGCAAGGGCACGATCCGCGTCGCTCCCGACCTGGAGCGCCGGGTCGTCGACCCCGGGCAGTACGTCGGCAGCGCGGCCGAGGCCGACCTGATCAACACCCTGCTCGCGCCCGTGCTGGGCCGCACCGAGGCGCAGGTGCCCGACCTCGGCGCCGTCCTGCTCGGGCCCATGGTCCGTGGCTCGGAGGTGTCGCTGCGATGAAGCTCCTGGACAAGAAGACCAGCGCCGACGCCAGCCGGCTGCTCGTCTTCATCCTGTTGACGACGATGGCCACCTCGCTCCTGGTGATCCTCATCGGCAACGTCACCTTCGGTGAGGCCCGCTCCTACCGCGCGGTCTTCACCGACGTGACCGGCGTGGTCGAGGGCGACGACGTCCGGGTCGCCGGCGTGAAGGTCGGCACCGTCGAGGACATCGAGCTGCGCGACGACCGCGCGGTGCTCACCTTCAGCGTGGCCGAGGGCACCAGCGTCACCGGCGCGACCGAGGCGACCGTGCGCTACCGCAACCTCGTCGGCCAGCGCTACGTGTCGCTGACCGACGGCATCGGCGACGCCCGGGAGCTGAAGGAGGGCGCCACGATCCCGGTCGAGCGCACCGCCCCGGCGCTCGACCTCACCGTGCTGTTCAACGGCTTCAAGCCGCTCTTCGAGGCGCTCACGCCCGAGGACGTCAACCGGCTCTCCTACGAGATCGTCCAGGTCTTCCAGGGCGAGGGCGGCACGGTCGAGAGCCTGCTCGCCAACACCGCCTCGATCACGACGACGCTCGCCGACCGCGACGAGGTGATCAGCAGCCTGATCACGAACCTCGACGACGTGCTGACCCGGATCGGCCGGCGCGACGACGAGCTCTCCGCGCTGATCGTGAACTTCCGCGACCTGGTCGGCGGCCTCAAGGACGACCGCCGGGCGATCCTGGGGTCGCTGGAGCAGATCTCCGTGCTCTCGACGGAGACCGCCGGCCTGGTGGACGGCATCCGCGAGCCGTTCGTGAAGGACATCCGCGAGCTGCGGCGGTTCGCCGGCAACCTCAACGAGCCGCAGAACCGCGCCGAGCTGGACCGCGCGATGCAGGTCCTCCCGATCAAGCTGGAGAAGATCGGCCGCACCGCGATCTACGGCTCCTACTTCAACTTCTTCCTCTGCGACTTCAAGGCCGACGTCTCCCTGGCCGGGCAGGAGCTGGTCGGGCTGCAGTTCCCGCCGGACGGCCTCAAGGCGCCCGAGAGGTGTGACCTCGGATGAAGCCCTTCCGCGACCGCAACCCCGTGACCATCGGGCTGGTCGGCATCGTCGTGCTGGCCGCCATGCTGGTCGCCGCGTTCCGCGCCCAGGACCTGCCGCTCATCGGCGGGGGCGACACCTACTACGCGGCGTTCACCGAGGCCGGCGGCCTCGAGCCCGACGACGAGGTCCGCATCGCCGGCGTCCGGGTCGGCATCGTGGAGTCCATCGAGCTCGACGAGGGCGAGGTCAAGGTCGGCTTCCGGCTCGAGGAGCCCGCCGACCTCGGCCAGGAGACCGGCGCCGCGATCAAGGTCAAGACGCTGCTCGGCGACATGTTCCTCGCGCTCGAGCCCGCCGGTCCCGGCGAGCTGAAGGAGGGCGCCGAGATCCCCGCCGACCGCACGGTCGCGCCGTACGACGTGGTCGAGGCGTTCGAGGGGCTCGCCGACACCGCGGGGGAGATCGACTCCGACCAGCTGGCCGAGGCGTTCACCACGGTGGCCGACCTGGGGCGCGACACGCCCGAGGAGTTCCGCGCGGCGCTGGACGGGCTCTCGCGGCTCTCCCGCAACCTGGCCGCCAAGGACGACGAGATCGGGTCGCTGCTGCAGAGCCTGACCAAGGTCACCGCCGTGCTCGACGAGCGCGGCCAGGACCTCGTCGACCTGATGGCCGACGCCGACGTGCTCTTCCGGGCGCTGGTGAACCGCCGCGACGTCGTGCACCAGTTGCTGGTGACCACCACGCAGATGTCGACCGAGCTGACCGCGCTGGTCCGCGAGAGCCGCGCCGACCTCACGCCGGCGCTCGAGGAGCTCGAGGGCGTCGTGAACCTGCTGCTGAAGAACGAGGACAACCTCGACTCCGCCCTGCGGCTGATGGCCCCGTTCTACCGGGTGTTCGCCAACACGCTCTCGACCGGGCCGTGGTTCGACACCTTCATCCAGAACTTCCCGTCCTCGCTCCCGCAGCTGGGAGGCTGAGATGTCCACCCCGACGCTGTCCGACCGCCTGCCGCGGATCCTCGTGCCGCTGGTGGTGCTCGCGCTCGTCGCGGCCGCCGCGATCTCCGTGCTCGGCGCCGACGACCGCAAGACCGTCACGGCGCACTTCCCCCGGGCCATCTCGGTCTTCGAGGGCAGCGACGTGCGGGTGCTCGGCGTCCCCGTCGGCGAGGTCGTGTCAGTGACCCCCTCGGGCACCGAGGTCGTCGTCGAGATGGCCTACGACGCCGAGGTCGACGTCCCGGCCGACGCGCAGGCGCTGATCGTGGCGCCGAGCATCGTGGGCGACCGCTACATCCAGCTCTCCCCGGCGTACGAGGACGGCAAGGTGCTCGCCGACGACGCCGAGATCGACGCCGAGGACAGCGCGATGCCGGTCGAGCTCGACCAGATCTACGCCAACCTCGACGAGCTGAGCGTCGCGCTGGGCCCGGAGGGCGCCAACAAGGAGGGTGCGCTCTCCGACCTGCTCACCCAGACCGCCGAGCAGTTCAGCGGTCAGGGCGAGGCGGTCAACCAGACGATCCGGGACTTCTCGGCCCTCTCGACGACCCTCGAGGACAACAAGGAGGAGCTGTTCGGGGCGACCCGCCAGCTCGGCCAGTTCGTCGAGACGCTCGCCGAGAACGACACGACGGTCCGCGAGTTCAACCAGTCGCTGGCGCGGGTCTCGACGCTGCTCTCCGACGAACGGGAGGAGCTCGCCACGTCGCTCGACAACCTCGGGACGGCGCTCGGCGAGGTGAAGAGGTTCGTCTCCGACAACCGCGCGGTCCTGGGCCGCGACATCAAGGGCCTGCAGCGGGTCACCCAGGTCCTCGTGAAGCAGCGCGAGGCGGTCGACGAGATCCTCCAGATCGCGCCGCTCGCGCTCAACAACCTCGGCCTGACCTACAACCCGCAGGCCGGCACGCTCGACGTCCGGGCGAACCTCGGCTACCTGATCGAGCAGCTGCAGGTCGACCCCCTGCTCTACGTCTGCACGCAGCTCGAGCAGATCCAGGGCGCGGGCCAGCTGTGCAAGCAGCTGCGCGACCTGCTGCCGAAGTTCGGTGACGCGCGGGCCGGCTCCCGGTCCCGCCCCGCGGCCGTCGGCCCCGCCTCCACCGGGTCGCCGGACCGGTTCGACCTCTCCCTCCTCGGCCTCGTGGAGGACCCGTCGTGAACCGTCTCCAGGCTGTCCTGCTCACGGTCGTCGGTGCGCTGACGCTCAGCGCGTGCGAGTTCAGCATCTACGACCTCCCGCTCCCCGGCGGCACCGACGTGGGGGAGGACGCCATCGAGGTCACGGTGCAGTTCAACGACGTCCTTGACCTGGTGCCCCAGTCGACGGTCAAGGTCAACGACGTGAGCGTCGGCATGGTGCGGGAGATCCGCGTCGACGACTACACCGCGGAGGTGGTGCTCGAGGTCCGCGAGGACACCGAGCTGCCCGCCGACGCGGAGGCGAGGATCCGGCAGACCAGCCTGCTCGGCGAGAAGTTCGTGGAGCTGGCCGCCCCCGAGGGCGGGGGCAGCGCCGAGCTGCTGGCCGACGGCGCGGTGATCCCGCTCGAGCGCACCGGCCGCAACCCGGAGGTCGAGGAGGTCTTCGCCGCGCTCAGCCTGGTGCTCAACGGTGGCGGCATCGCCCAGCTGCGCACCATCAACATCGAGCTCGCCGACGCCCTCGAGGGGCGCGAGGGGTCGGTGCGCAACGTGCTCAGCGAGATCGAGAGCTTCACCGGCCAGCTCGCGGACCGCAAGGGCGAGATCGTGCGCGCCATCGAGTCCATCGACGCGCTGGCCCGCGGGATCCAGGACGAGCAGGGCACCATCGACGCCGCGCTCGACGAGCTCCCCAGCGCGATCCGGTCCATCGACTCCCAGCGCGCCGACCTGGTGAAGATGCTCCAGTCGCTCAACCGGCTCGGTGACATCGGCGTCCGGGTCATCCGCGCCACCAAGGACGACACCATCGCGGCCCTGGACTCCCTCGACCCGGTGCTGACCCAGCTGGCGAACGCCGGCGACGACTTCGCCCACGCGTTCCAGACCTTCTTCACCTACCCCTTCGTCGACGAGGTCGTCGGGCGCGACCCCCAGGTGGCCCGCAACCTGCACATGGGCGACTACACCAACCTCGCGATCCAGCTCGACCTGCAGCTCGACAAGCTGCTGACCAACCCGCCCGGCCTGCCCAACGAGTGCGTGCGGCTCGAGGAGATCCCTGCCGAGCTCCCGCTCGAGGACATCCTCGGCCTCCAGAACCTCTGCGAGAAGGCGCTCGCCGCGATCAACGAGTGCCTCCAGAAGCAGACCGTCGACGCCTGCCTCGGCATCCCCGCCGCGGTGATCGGCGCGGTCTGCGACAAGCTCCCGATCCCGATCGTCTGCGGGCGTCGCGGTGGCGGCGGTGGCGGCGGGGGCCTGCTCCCGCTCCCGGACCTGCCGGGGATCGGTGACCTCCCGATCATCGGCGGCCTGCTGCGCACGCCGTTCACCGCCGACGGCGCCACCCCGGACGCCGCGGGCTCCTCCCCGGGCACGCCGGAGGGCCTCGCGGCGTACGACCCCGACCTCGTCCGCCTGCTCGTCCCCGGGATGGTGACGCGATGATCACCCGCCGCACGAAGCTCCAGCTGCTGGTCTTCGCGATCATCACGCTGCTCGGCGTCAGCTACGTCGGCGCCCGCTACGCCCAGCTCGACCGGCTCTTCGTCGACGACACCTACACGGTGGTCGCGCACTTCGAGGAGTCCGGCGGCATCTTCGCCGGCGCGGAGGTGACCTACCGCGGCGTCGGCATCGGCGACGTCGAGGAGCTGGTCCTCACCGAGGAGGGCGTCGACGTCCACCTGCGCATCGAGAAGAGCAGCGACCCGATCCCCGCCGACACCGCGGCGCTCGTGGGCAACCGGTCGGCGGTCGGCGAGCAGTACGTCGAGCTGCAGCCCCGCACCGAGGACGGCCCCTACCTCGAGGACGACTCCGAGATCGCCGTCGAGGACACCGCGGTCCCGATCTCGACCACGAAGCTGCTGACCGACCTCTCCAACACGGTCAACTCCGTCGAGGAGGCCGCGCTGCGCACCACGATCCTCGAGCTCGGCACCGCCTTCGAGGGCACCGGGGAGACGCTGCAGCAGATCATCGACACCGGCAGCTCGTTCATCGAGACCGCCAACGACAACTTCGACGTCACCACCGCGCTCCTCGAGGACAGCAACGTCGTCCTCGAGGGCCAGATCGACTCGGCCGGGGCGCTGCGGACCTTCGCCCGCGACCTCTCGCTGTTCACCGGCACCCTCGCGACCAGCGACCGCGACCTGCGCCGGCTCATCGACACCGGCGGCGCGTCGGTGACCGAGGTCCGCACCTTCCTGGAGGAGAACGAGGTCCCGCTGGCGGGCCTGCTCGACAACGTGATCACGACCGGGCAGACCGTCGTGCGCCGGATCCCGGCCCTGCGCCAGATGCTCGTGCTCTACCCGTACGTCGTGGAGGGCGGCTACACCGTCGTCGACAAGAACAGCGAGGGGCTCTACGACGCCCACTTCGGGCTCGTGCTGACCGAGGCGCCGCTGTGCCTGGAGGGGTACGACGGCACCGACCGCCGCACGCCGGACGACCGCGGCAACCGGCCGATGAACGAGGACGCCCGCTGCACGGAGTCGCCCGCGATCACCAACTCCCGCGGCTCCCACACGGCGCCCCGGCCCGCCGCGGACGTCGATCCCGACAGCGTCATCGGCAGCTACGACCGCACGACCGGCTCCTTCGCCTGGGGCGCCGAGGACGCGGGGGACCGGACCACCGGTAGCCTCGCCCCCCGGAGCTTCGGGAAGGAGTCCTGGAAGTGGCTGTTCCTCCAGCCCATGACGACGGCGTCGCGCTGAGCGTGCCGGGCCACCGGCCCGGCTCCGGCCGCGCCCGCCTGGTCCTGACCGTCGTCCTTGCCCTCGCCCTCGTGGCGTCCGCGGTCGTGCTCGGCGTCGTGCTCTGGGACCGCCGCGGCGAGGCCGACGACGTCCAGCGCGAGCGCGACCGGGCGATGGCGCAGGCCGAGCAGTTCGTGCTGCGCATCGGCACCTTCGGCCCGGACCTCCTCGAGGGCGAGCAGATGCCGGAGTTCCGCGACCGGGTCGCGGAGGTGCTCACGCCCAAGGCGGTCACCGAGTTCGAGGCCCAGGTCGTCGTCGCCGAGCAGCTGGTCGCCCAGCAGGAGGCCGAGCGCAGCGCCGAGGTCTTCGGCACCGGCGTCTCCGACCTCGACGAGGACTCCGCCACGGCGCTGGTCGCCGGCGCGTTCACCAACACCGTCGCCGGTGAGGCCGGCGCGCCGTTCCCGGTCTACCTGCGGCTGCGGATGCTCAAGGTCGACGGCGAGTGGCTCGTCGACGACTTCGGGTCGGCCGTGCAGGAGGAGGACGAGGGCGCGCTCCCGGGCGGCACCTCGCCGTCCACCGAGCCGTCCGTCCCGCCCGCCACCGAGCCGTCGGGAGAGGCGACCCCGTGACCCCCAGCTGGTACGACCTGCTCGACGTCGACCGCGACGCCTCCGGCGACGAGATCCGCGCCGCCTGGCGCGCCCGCGTCGCCGACCTCGACCCCACCGACCGGCGCTTCGCCGTCCTCAACGAGGCGGCGGCGGTGCTGCTCGACCCGGACCGCCGGGCCGCGCACGACGCGGACCTCGCCGAGCAGGACGCGGCGGCCGAGCCGGTCGAGCCCGTCCAGCCCCTCGAGCCGGTCGAGCCCGGCGCGTCCGCCGAGACGGGGGAGCCGGCCGCGGACCGGGCGGGCGACCAGCCGGTCTCCGGCGGTCGCCGGGTGCCGCTCTGGCTGCCGGTCGTGCTCGCGGTGCTGGCGCTCGCGATCGCCGGCGCGGCGACCTGGTTCGCGGTGAACGAGCCCGCCGACGAGGAGGTGCTCGACGCCACCCGCACCGCGCAGGCGACGGCCGAGCGGGCGATCGTCCCGGTGCTCTCCTACGACCACCGCACCCTCGAGGAGGACAAGGCCGCGGCGGTCCGCTACCTCACCGACGACTTCCGCGACGACGACTACGAGCCGCTGTTCACCCAGATCGAGGAGAACGCGCCGTCGACCAAGGCCGTCGTGGAGGCGGCGGTGCGCGCCTCCGCGATCACCCGCGGCGGCCACGACCGCGTGCAGGTGCTGCTCTTCGTCGACCAGGTGACCACGAACGCCCAGACCACGGAGCCGGTGACCTACCGCAACCAGGTCACGGTGACCATGGAGCGGGTCGGGGACCGCTGGCTGGTCGACGAGCTGCGCACCACCCGGGGCTGACCGGGGGTGACCGGGGCTGACCGGGGCTGTCCGGGGTCGGGCGGGTGCCGCGACACGCGGTCCCCGGATGTGCGGAACGGCTTGACCTCGGGGCCCTCGCCGCGCATGATCATGGCCACGCTCGTCGACCAGGCGCATGCAGATATTGTGCTGCGCCCTGCGTGGGGGTATCGTCGCTCTTTGCGTCTGCCCTCAAATGCGAGTCTCCTGCCCGGTGGTTGACTTAGTGGTGGGCCGGACGCGATCCAGTGCGAACCGTCGAAGGACACCTCTTGGCCGCGCGCTCCGCCTCCGGTACGAACTCCCGTCGTATCTCGTTCAACAAGATCCAGGACCCCATCGAGGTCCCCCAGCTCCTCTCCCTCCAGACCGACAGCTTCGACTGGCTGGTCGGCAACGAGAAGTGGGACGCCGCCGTCGAGCGGCGCCGCGCCGAGGGCGAGGACGTCTCCAGCAAGTCCGGCCTCCAGGAGATCTTCGAGGAGATCTCTCCCATCGAGGACTTCTCCGAGACGATGTCGCTCTCGTTCGAGAACCCGGTCTTCTACGACCCGAAGTACACCGTGGACGAGTGCAAGGAGAAGGACTTCACCTACTCCGCTCCGCTCTACGTCTCGGCGGAGTTCACCAACAACGACACCGGTGAGATCAAGGGCCAGACGGTCTTCATGGGCGACTTCCCCCTGATGACCCCCAAGGGCACCTTCGTCATCAACGGCACCGAGCGCGTCGTGGTCTCCCAGCTGGTCCGCAGCCCGGGCGTCTACTTCGAGCGCTCCGCGGACAAGACGTCCGACAAGGACATCTACACCGCCAAGATGATCCCGTCGCGCGGCGCGTGGCTGGAGTTCGAGATCGACAAGCGCGACCTCGTCGGCGTCCGTCTCGACCGCAAGCGCAAGCAGAACGTCACGGTGCTGCTCAAGGCCCTCGGGTGGACCAACGAGCAGATCCGCGAGGAGTTCGTGCGCCCCGACGGCACGATCTACGACTCGATCGAGCTGACGCTGGAGAAGGACCACACGGAGACCCAGAAGGACGCCCTTCTGGACATCTACCGCAAGCTGCGCCCGGGCGAGCCGCCGACGGAGGAGGCCGCCCAGACGCTGCTGAACAACTACTACTTCAACCCCAAGCGCTACGACCTCGCCAAGGTCGGCCGCTACAAGATCAACAAGAAGCTCGGCCTGCTCGAGGCCTTCGACCAGCAGACGCTGACCGTCAACGACATCGTCGCCGCGATCAAGTACATCGTCGCGCTGCACGACGGCCAGGAGCAGCTCGAGGTGCCCCAGGGCACGTCGGACATCTCCGCCGACGACATCGACCACTTCGGCAACCGCCGGATGCGCACGGTCGGCGAGCTGATCCAGAACCAGCTCCGCACGGGCCTGGCCCGCATGGAGCGCGTGGTCCGCGAGCGGATGACGACCCAGGACGTCGAGGCGATCACGCCGCAGTCGCTGATCAACATCCGGCCCGTCGTGGCGGCGCTGAAGGAGTTCTTCGGCACCTCCCAGCTCTCGCAGTTCATGGACCAGACCAACCCGATCGCCGGCCTGACGCACAAGCGTCGGCTCTCGGCGCTGGGCCCCGGCGGTCTCTCCCGTGACCGCGCCGGCATGGAGGTCCGTGACGTCCACCCGTCGCACTACGGCCGCATGTGCCCGATCGAGACGCCGGAAGGCCCGAACATCGGCCTGATCGGCTCGCTCGCCTCCTACGGCCGGATCAACCCGTTCGGCTTCGTGGAGACCCCGTACCGCAAGGTCGAGAACGGCCGGGTCACCGACCACATCGACTACCTGACGGCCGACGACGAGGACCGCTTCGTCATCGCCCAGGCGAACGCCGGCATGGACGACGACGGCCGGTTCACCGAGGAGCGCGTGCTGGTCCGCCAGCGCGACGGCGAGGTCTCCGAGATCCTGGCCGACGAGGTCGACTACATGGACGTCTCGCCGCGCCAGATGGTCTCCGTGGCCACCGCGCTGATCCCGTTCCTCGAGCACGACGACGCCAACCGCGCGCTCATGGGCGCCAACATGCAGCGTCAGGCCGTGCCGCTCATCCGGAGCGACTCGCCGATCGTCGGCACGGGCATCGAGTACCGCGCCGCGGTCGACGCCGGCGACGTCGTCGTCGCCGACAAGGCCGGCGTGGTCAAGGACGTCTCGGCCGACCTGGTCGAGACCATGAACGACGACGGCACGTACTCCACGTACCGGCTCGCGAAGTTCCGCCGCTCCAACCAGGGCACCTGCATCAACCAGCGCCCGCTGGTCAGCGAGGGGGACCGGCTCGAGGTCGGCAGCCCGGTCGCCGACGGTCCCTGCACCGACAACGCGGAGATGGCGCTCGGCACCAACCTGCTCGTGGCGTTCATGCCGTGGCAGGGCCACAACTACGAGGACGCGATCATCCTCAGCCAGCGCCTGGTGCAGGAGGACGTCCTCACCTCGATCCACATCGAGGAGCACGAGGTCGACGCCCGCGACACCAAGCTCGGCCCCGAGGAGATCACCCGGGACATCCCGAACGTCTCCGAGGAGATGCTGGCCGACCTCGACGAGCGCGGCATCATCCGCATCGGCGCCGAGGTCACCACCGGTGACATCCTGGTCGGCAAGGTCACGCCCAAGGGCGAGACCGAGCTCACCCCCGAGGAGCGGCTGCTCCGCGCGATCTTCGGTGAGAAGGCGCGCGAGGTCCGCGACACCTCGATGAAGGTGCCGCACGGTGAGTCCGGCACGGTCATCGGCGTCCGCGTCTTCGACCGCGAGGAGGGCGACGAGCTGCCCCCGGGCGTCAACCAGCTGGTCCGCGTGTACGTCGCGCAGAAGCGCAAGATCTCCGTCGGCGACAAGCTCGCCGGTCGCCACGGCAACAAGGGCGTCATCGCGAAGATCCTGCCGATCGAGGACATGCCGTTCATGGAGGACGGCACCCCGGTCGACGTCGTGCTGAACCCGCTGGGTGTCCCGCGCCGGATGAACATCGGTCAGATCCTCGAGCTCCACCTCGGCTGGCTCGCCAAGCAGGGCTGGGACATCAAGCTCGCCGAGGACGAGTCCGACGCGGAGTGGAAGCAGCGCCTGATCAAGATCCACGCCGAGGAGGCTGCGCCCAACACCAAGGTCGCGACCCCGGTCTTCGACGGTGCCCGCGAGGACGAGATCACGGGCCTGCTCGGCTCGACGATCCCGAACCGCGACGGCGTGCGGACCGTGAAGTCCAACGGCAAGGCGTCGCTCTTCGACGGCCGCTCCGGCGAGCCGTTCCCCGAGCCGGTCTCGGTCGGCTACATGTACATCCTCAAGCTGCACCACCTGGTGGACGACAAGATCCACGCGCGCAGCACCGGCCCCTACTCGATGATCACGCAGCAGCCCCTGGGCGGTAAGGCCCAGTTCGGCGGCCAGCGGTTCGGCGAGATGGAGGTCTGGGCGATGGAGGCGTACGGCGCCGCCTACGCCCTGCAGGAGCTGCTCACGATCAAGTCCGACGACGTCCCCGGACGCGTCAAGGTCTACGAGGCGATCGTCAAGGGCGAGAACATCCCCGACTCCGGCATCCCGGAGTCGTTCAAGGTGCTCGTCAAGGAGATGCAGTCGCTCTGCCTGAACGTCGAGGTCCTCTCCCAGGACGGCTCGAGCATCGAGCTCCGTGACGCGGAGGAGGACGTCTTCCGCGCCGCCGAGGAGCTCGGCATCGACCTGTCCCGCCGCGAGCCCAGCTCGGTCGAAGAGGTGTAGTCGAGGAACGGCGGAGCGCCTGTTCCTCGGAGCACTCGGCGCTCCGCCGTTCCCCCGTCCGCCCTCCCTCAGCCTCACTTTCCTAGAACTACCGAAGGGTTGCAGCCATCGTGCTCGACGTGAACTTCTTCGACCAGCTTCAGATCGGCCTGGCCACCGCGGACGACATCCGTACGTGGAGCCACGGCGAGGTCAAGAAGCCCGAGACCATCAACTACCGCACGCTCAAGCCGGAGCGTGACGGCCTCTTCTGCGAGAAGATCTTCGGTCCCACCCGGGACTGGGAGTGCTACTGCGGCAAGTACAAGCGCGTGCGCTTCAAGGGCATCATCTGCGAGCGCTGCGGCGTCGAGGTGACCCGTTCCAAGGTCCGCCGTGAGCGGATGGGCCACATCGAGCTCGCCGCCCCGGTGACCCACATCTGGTACTTCAAGGGCGTCCCGAGCCGCCTGGGCTACCTGCTCGACCTCGCCCCGAAGGACCTCGAGAAGGTCATCTACTTCGCGGCGTACATGATCACCTCCGTCGACGAGGACGCCCGCCACCGCGACCTGTCCTCGCTCGAGGGCAAGGTGCAGCTCGAGCGCGAGCGCCTCGAGAACCGCATGAACCTCGCCCTGGACGACCGGTCCAAGAAGGAGGAGGCGGACCTCGCCGTGCTCGAGGCGGAGGGCGCCAAGGCCGACGCCAAGCGCAAGGTCCGCGACGGCGCGGAGCGGGAGAAGACCCAGATCCGCCGCCGCGGCGAGGCCGAGATCGCCCGCCTCGACGAGGTGTGGAACAGCTTCAAGTCGCTGAAGGTCCAGGACCTCATGGGCGACGAGATGCTCTACCGCGAGATGAAGAACTGGTTCGGCAAGTACTTCGAGGGCCACATGGGCGCCACGGCGATCCAGAAGCGCCTCGAGGACTTCGACATCCCGGCCGAGGTCGAGTCGCTGCGCGACACGATCGCCAACGGCAAGGGCCAGAAGAAGGTCCGCGCGCTGAAGCGGCTCAAGGTCGTCGACGCGTTCCGCAAGACCGGCAACAAGCCGCAGGGCATGGTGCTCGACGCCGTCCCGGTCATCCCGCCGGACCTGCGTCCGATGGTGCAGCTCGACGGTGGCCGCTTCGCGACCTCCGACCTCAACGACCTGTACCGCCGCGTGATCAACCGGAACAACCGGCTCAAGCGGCTGCTCGACCTCGGCGCGCCCGAGATCATCGTCAACAACGAGAAGCGGATGCTCCAGGAGGCCGTCGACTCGCTGTTCGACAACGGCCGTCGTGGCCGTCCGGTCACCGGCCCGGGCAACCGGCCGCTGAAGTCGCTGTCCGACATGCTCAAGGGCAAGCAGGGTCGCTTCCGCCAGAACCTGCTGGGCAAGCGCGTGGACTACTCCGGCCGCTCGGTCATCGTGTCCGGTCCGCAGCTGAAGCTGCACCAGTGCGGTCTGCCCAAGCAGATGGCGCTGGAGCTGTTCAAGCCGTTCGTCATGAAGCGGCTCGTGGACCTCTCGCACGCGCAGAACATCAAGTCCGCCAAGCGGATGGTCGAGCGTGCGCGCCCGGTCGTGTGGGACGTGCTCGAGGAGGTCATCACCGAGCACCCGGTGCTGCTCAACCGGGCACCCACGCTGCACCGCCTCGGCATCCAGGCCTTCGAGCCCCAGCTGATCGAGGGCAAGGCCATCCAGATCCACCCGCTCGTCTGCTCGGCGTTCAACGCCGACTTCGACGGCGACCAGATGGCGGTGCACCTGCCGCTGTCCGCCGAGGCCCAGGCCGAGGCGCGGATCCTGATGCTCTCGACGAACAACATCCTCAAGCCGTCCGACGGCCGGCCGGTCACCATGCCGACCCAGGACATGATCATCGGCCTGTTCTTCCTCACCACCGACCGGCCCGACCAGCCGGGCGTGGGGCGCGCGTTCGCGTCGCAGGCCGAGGCGATCATGGCCTTCGACCGTGGCGAGATCTCGATGCAGAGCCAGGTCAAGATCCGCTTCGAGGACATCGTCCCGCCGCTCGAGCACGACCTGACGGACTGGGAGGAGGGCCGGTCCCTCATCCTGGACACCACGCTGGGCCGCTCGATCTTCAACGACACCCTGCCCGCCGACTACCCCTACGTGAACTACGAAGTGGGCAAGAAGGCGCTGGGCGCGATCGTCAACGACCTGGCCGAGCGCTACACCAAGGTCGAGGTCGCGGCGTCGCTGGACGCGCTCAAGGACACCGGCTTCCACTGGGCCACCCGCTCGGGTGTCACGGTCTCGATCGACGACGTCACCACGCCGGCGAACAAGGCCGCGATCCTGGAGAGCTACGAGGCCCAGGCTGCGAAGGTCCAGAAGCAGTTCGAGCGCGGTCTGGTCACCGACGACGAGCGCCGCCAGGAGCTCATCGAGATCTGGACCCAGGCCTCGAACGACGTGGCCAAGGCCATGGAGGCCAACTTCGACCGGTCCAACCCGATCTACATGATGGTCGACTCCGGTGCGTCCGGAAACATGATGCAGATCCGTCAGGTGGCGGCCATGCGTGGTCTGGTGGCCAACCCGAAGGGCGACATCATCCCGCGGCCGATCAAGGCGAACTTCCGCGAGGGCCTCTCCGTGCTCGAGTACTTCATCTCGACCCACGGTGCCCGCAAGGGCCTCGCCGACACCGCGCTGCGCACCGCCGACTCCGGCTACCTCACCCGGCGCCTCGTCGACGTCTCCCAGGACGTCATCATCCGCGAGGACGACTGCGGCACCGAGCGTGGTCTGCCGAAGCGGATCGGCGAGCGTCGCGAGGACGGCACCGTCGTCAAGCACGAGAACGCCGAGACCGCGGCGTACGCCCGGTCGGCGGCCGTCGAGGTCACCCACCCCGAGACCGGCGACACGCTGGTCGAGGCGGGCGGCGACCTGGGCGACGTCAAGATCGGCGAGCTCGTCGCGGCCGGGATCGAAGAGGTCAAGGTCCGCTCCGTGCTGACCTGCGACGCCAAGACCGGCACCTGCGCGAAGTGCTACGGCCGCTCGCTGGCCACCGGCAAGCTCGTCGACATCGGCGAGGCGGTCGGCATCATCGCGGCCCAGTCGATCGGTGAGCCCGGCACGCAGCTGACGATGCGTACCTTCCACACCGGTGGTGTGGCCTCCGCGGACGACATCACGCAGGGTCTGCCCCGCGTGGTCGAGCTCTTCGAGGCCCGCTCGCCCAAGGGCCGTACGCCGATCTCCGAGGCCGCCGGCCGGGTCGAGATCGACGAGACCGACAAGGCCCGCAAGGTCCTGGTCACGCCCGATGACGGTTCCGAGGTCCAGGAGTACCCGGTCTCGAAGCGGTCGCGGCTCAACGTCGTCGACGGCGAGCACATCGAGGTCGGCCACCACCTGACCTCCGGCACGCCCGACCCGCAGGACGTCCTGCGGATCCTGGGTGTGCGTCGGGCGCAGGAGCACCTGGTGGACGAGGTCCAGCAGGTGTACCGCAGCCAGGGCGTGTCGATCCACGACAAGCACATCGAGATCATCGTGCGGCAGATGCTGCGCCGGGTCACGGTGATCGAGTCGGGGGAGACCAACCTGCTGCCGTCCGACCTGGTCGACCGGGTGCGCTTCGAGGAGGAGAACCGCCGCGTCGTCTCCGAGGGCGGCACGCCGGCCTCGGGTCGTCCGGTCCTCATGGGCATCACCAAGGCCTCGCTGGCGACCGAGTCGTGGCTGTCGGCCGCCTCCTTCCAGGAGACGACCCGCGTCCTCACCGACGCCGCCATCCACGGCCGCTCGGACTCGCTGCGCGGTCTGAAGGAGAACGTGATCATCGGCAAGCTGATCCCGGCGGGCACCGGCCTCGAGCGGTACCGCAACATCCGGGTGGAGCCCACCGAGGAGGCCCGCGCCGCGGCGTACTCCGTCACCGGTTACGACTCCTACGACTACGAGTTCGGCGGCACCGGCGGAAGCCAGGCCGTCGCCCTCGACGACTTCGACTTTGGGTCCTACCAGTCCTGAGTCGAGTCTGAGCTGAATCGCCGGAACCCCGTCACGCCGCGTGCGTGACGGGGTTCCGTCGTTCCCGGACCGCGTGCTGACCCAGAGCAGGGCGCCTGAGCCACACTGCCGGGGCCGATCCGGCGCGCCGGTCGCCGCCCGGATGTGGAGCACGCGGGCCCGACTGGGAGAATCGGGGGATGAGCACCCCCACGAGCACCGACGTGCTGGTCGTGGGCGCCGGCCCGGCCGGCTCCGCGGCCGCGACCTGGGCGGCCCGCGCCGGCGCGGACGTCGTGCTCGCCGACGCCGCGGTCTTCCCCCGGGACAAGACCTGCGGCGACGGCCTCACCCCGCGCGCGGTCGGCGAGCTGCAGCGGCTGGGGCTCGAGGACTGGCTGCGGACGCACACCGTCAACCAGGGCTTGCGGGCGCACGGCTTCGGCCAGACGCTGCTGCTGCCCTGGCCCGGCGGCACGCTGCCCGACTGGGGCTCGGCGGTCGCCCGTACCGAGCTCGACGACCACCTGCGCACGACCGCGCTGAAGTCCGGCGCCATCGGGCTCGACGGCGCCCGGGCGGTCGACGTACGACGCGACGGCGACCGGGTCGCCGCCGTCGTCTTCCGGTCCGGCTCGGGCTCGGACGCGGAGACCTTCGAGGTCGCCTGCCGGCACCTCGTCGTCGCCGACGGCGTGCGCTCCCCGCTGGGCAAGGTGCTGGGGCGGGAGTGGCACCGCGAGACCGTGTACGGCGTGGCCGGCCGCACCTACGTCGACTCCGGGATGAGCGACGACCCGTGGATCAGCTCGCACCTCGAGCTGCGCGGCGAGGACGGCGCGATCCTGTCCGGGTACGGCTGGATCTTCCCGCTCGGCAACGGCGAGGTGAACCTGGGCGTCGGCACGCTCGCGACCGCGAAGCGGCCCGCCGACATCGCCGTACGGCCGCTGATGGCGCACTACGCCGGGCTGCGGCGCGAGGAGTTCCAGCTCGGTGAGGAGCTGCGGATGCCGACGTCGGCGCTGCTGCCGATGGGCGGGGCGGTCTCGAACGTCGCCGGCCCCAACTGGGCGCTGATCGGCGACGCCGCCGGCTGCGTGAACCCGCTCAACGGCGAGGGCATCGACTACGGCCTGGAGACCGGCCGGCTGGTGGCCGAGCTGATCGCCGACGGCGCCGCGCTCGACCAGGTCTGGCCGGCGCTGCTGCGCGAGCACTACGGCGAGGCGTTCTCGATCGCGCGTCGGCTGGCCGGCCTGGTGACCGTGCCCCGGCTGCTGCCGGCCCTCGGCCCGGCCGGGATGCGCTCGGACCGGCTGATGACGCTCGCCCTGCGCTGGATGGGCAACCTGGTCACCGACGAGGACCGCGACCACGCGGCCCGGGTCTGGCGCTGGGCGGGGCGCCGCTCGATCGCCCTCGACCACCGGCCGCCCTTCACCTGATGCGCGAGCGGCCCCGGGAACGACGGCTCGCGGCGTACGCCGTGGTGCTGCGCGACGACCAGGTGCTGCTGAGCCGGCTCGCGCCGCGGATCAGCGAGCAGGAGATGTGGACGCTGCCGGGCGGTGGCGTCGAGCACGGCGAGGACCCGCGCGACGCCGTGGTCCGCGAGGTGCACGAGGAGACCGGGCTGGACGTCGTGGTCGGCGAGACCGCCCGCGTCGACTCCTTCCACCAGCCCTCCGCGTGGCGCGACGGACGCCGCGTCGACGCGCACTCGGTGCGGCTGGTCTTCGAGGGCTGGGTGCCGCGCGACGCGCCCGCCCCCCGCGTCGTCGAGGTGGACGGGTCGACCGTGGACGCCGCCTGGCACCCGGTGCAGGCGGTCCTCGACGGCACCGTGCCGACCTCGGCCCTGGTGCGCGCGTCGCTGCGCGTGCACGAGCCGTTCCGGCTGCAGCGGGTCGCGGCGTACGCGCTGGTGCGGCGCGACGACCGTGTCCTGCTGACCCGGATCTCGGCACGGGGGTTCCACAGCGGGAGCTGGACGCTGCCCGGCGGCGGCATCGACCACGGCGAGCCGCCGCGCGAGGCGCTGGTGCGCGAGGTCCGCGAGGAGTGCGGCCTCGACTGCGTCGTCGGCGGCGTGCTCGACGTGCACGACGTGCACTTCGGCGGCACGGCGCCGTCCGGCCGCCACGAGGACTTCCACGGGCTGCACCTGGTGTTCGAGGCGACCGTCCCCGACGACGCCGAGCCGGTGGTCGCCGAGGTCGACGGCACCACCGACGCCGTCGCCTGGGTGCCCCTCGGCGACATCGAGTCCGGTGCGGTCGACGTGCTCGACGTGGTGCGCGCCGCGCTCGCTGCTGCCGCTCGCTGAGGGTCGGCCGGGGGCGGTTTCCCCGGTTCACCGGGGAAACCGGAACTTCTCAGCCGTCGCGATGCCTGAGAACGTGCAGGAAACCCTGAGAAGTCGGCCGGTCCGGAGGCCGGGCGCGGGCGGATGCGGCGCACCACGCGCCCGGGGCGGCCGGGCCGATAGGTTGGCCGGGTGAGCGAGACGGTCTTCACCTACGCGGCGCCGGCACTGAAGTTCGGCCGGGGGGCGGCCGACGAGGTGGGCCACGACCTGCTGGGGTACGGCGCCCGGCGGGTGCTGCTGGTGACCGACCCCGGCGTGGCCGCGACCGGGCACCCCGCGCGGATCGCCGAGCAGGCGACGGCCCGCGGCCTGCAGGTCACGACGTACGACCGGGTGCACGTGGAGCCGACGGACGCCTCGATGGCCGACGCGATCGCGTTCGCCCGCGACGCCGGCCCGTTCGACGCGATCCTCGCCGTCGGCGGCGGCTCCGCCATCGACACCGCGAAGGCCGTCAACCTGCTCACCACCAACCCCGGCGAGCTGATGGACTACATCAACGCGCCGGTCGGCAAGGCGCTGGCGCCGTCCCAGCCGCTGCTGCCGCTGGTCGCGGTGCCGACGACCACCGGCACCGGCTCGGAGAGCACCACCATCTGCGTGCTCGACGT
The DNA here is from genome assembly GCF_014127485.1 of Nocardioides dongkuii. NCBI lineage: Bacteria > Bacillati > Actinomycetota > Actinomycetes > Propionibacteriales > Nocardioidaceae > Nocardioides > Nocardioides dongkuii. Next base: position 763,266 of record NZ_CP059903.1, read on the forward strand.
GCTGTCGCTGAAGGTGAAGACCGGCATCAGCCACGTCGCGCTGCGGCCCCGGCTCGCCGTCGTCGACCCCTCGCTGACCGCCAGCCAGCCGGCGATGGTGACCGCCGCCTCCGGGATGGACATCCTCTGCCACGCGCTGGAGAGCTACACCGCGCGCTGGTACGCCGACTTCGACGCCAAGCAGCCCGAGCAGCGGGTGCCGTACTGCGGGGCGAACCCGATCGCCGACATGTGGTCGGAGAAGGCGCTCTCGCTGCTCGCCGGCGCCTTCCGCGCGGCCGTCCGCGACGGCGACGACACCCTGTCGCGCGAGCAGATGGCGCTCGCCGCGACCTTCGCCGGGCTCGGGTTCGGCAACGCGGGCGTGCACATCCCGCACGCCAACGCCTACCCGATCGCCGGGCGGGTGCGCTCCTACCGGCCCGAGGGCTACCCGGCGGACGAGCCGATCGTGCCGCACGGCATGGCGGTGTCGCTGACCGCGCCGGAGGCGTTCCGGTTCACCTTCGACGCCGACCCCGGGCGGCACCTGCGCGCCGCGCGGCTGCTCGAGCCGGACGCCGACCTGGGCGAGGGCGCCGACGTGCTTCCCGGCGTGCTGACCCGGTTGATGCGCGACATCGGCATCCCCAACGGCCTGGCCGAGGTGGGGTACGGCGAGGCGGACGTCGAGCCGCTCGTCGACGGGGCGCTGAAGCAGCAGCGGCTGCTCGCGACCGCGCCCCGCGCGGTGGCCGGCGAGGACCTCGCGGCCGTCTTCCGCGGCTCGATGGAGCACTGGTGACCGCGCGCCTGACCTTCGCCGCGTCCGTCCTCAGCCTCGCCGTCGCGCTGGTCTGCGCAGCGTTCCTCCTGCCCGCCGAGGTGCCGCTGCACTTCGACGGCTCCGGTGACCCCGACCGGTGGGGGAGCCGCACCGAGGCCCTGGTGACGATGGGGCTGGTCGGCGGGCTGCTCGCCCTCGTCCTCGGTGGCTCGGCCGCGCTGGTCGACCGGATGCCGCCCGGGGTCCTCAACGTCCCGCACCGGGACTGGTGGACCGCGACCCCGGAGCGCGAGCGGCGGATGCGCACGATGATGCGCACCGACCTGCTGGTGATCGGGGCCGCGACCCTGCTGCTCGTCGCGCTGGCCGTCGTCGCCACGACCGTCGCGGCGCGCTCCGACGACCCCGCGCTCGGGCCGCACTTCATCGTGGCGTTCGCCGGCTACCTCCTCTTCCTCACCGGCTGGACGGTCTGGTCGCTGCGCACCCGCTACCGGAGGACCGCTCCGTGACCGCGGTGGCCGGCGACGACCTGCTCGCCGAGCTGCGCCGCCGCGGGGTGACCGACGTCGACGACTCGACGCTCACCCGGGCGCTCTACTCCTCCGACGCCTCGCTCTACCGCGTCGTGCCGCGAGTGGTGGCCCGGCCGCGGTCGCGCGAGGAGCTGCTCGCGGTGCTGGAGGTCGCGCGCCTGACCGAGGTGCCGCTCACGATGCGCGGGGCCGGCACCTCGATCGCGGGCAACGCGGTGGGCCCGGGCATCGTCGTCGACACGCTGCGGCACCTGGACCGGGTGGTCTCGGTGGACCCCGAGTCGCAGACGGCCGTGGTCGAGCCGGGCGCCGTGCACGCCACCCTGCAGCGGGCCGCCGCGGCCCACGGGCTGCGCTTCGGGCCGGACCCCTCGACGCACACCCGCTGCACGATCGGCGGGATGATCGGCAACAACGCCTGCGGGTCCCGCGCGCTCGGCTACGGGCGCACCTCCGACAACGTCGTCGCCCTCGACACGGCGTACGCCGCGGCGGGCGACGTGCCCACCGCGCTGGCGGCCGTGGTCGAGGACCACCTGGCGCACGTGCGCACCACCTTCGGCCGGTTCTCGCGCCAGGTCAGCGGCTACGCGCTCGAGCACCTGCTGCCGGAGCGGCGCTCGGTCGACCGCTTCCTCGTCGGCTCCGAGGGCACGCTGGCGGTGGTGCTCGGCGCCACCGTCCGGCTGGTGCCCGACGAGCCGGTCCGCGAGCTGGTCGTGCTCGGCTACCCCTCGATGGTGGAGGCGGCGGACGCCGTGCCGGCCCTGCTCGCGGCCGCCGGCGTGCGCCCCACGGCGGGGGCTGTGGACGGGGCCGCCGGACTGTCGGAGGCGAGTGCTCGGCTGGTCGCGTGCGAGGGACTGGACGCGCGGATCGTCGACCTGGTGCGGGCCCGTGGGGGCTCCGTGCCGGAGCTGCCGCGCGGTGCCGGCTGGCTCTTCGTCGAGGTCGCCGGGCCGGACGCGCCGTCCTTGCTCTCCTCGCTCGTGGCCGCCTCCGGCGCGCTGGACCACCGGCAGGTGCCGAGCCCGGCCGAGGCGGCTGCGCTGTGGCGGATCCGGGAGGACGGCGCCGGGCTGGCGGCCCGCAGCCTGAGCCGGCCGGCGTACTCCGGCTGGGAGGACGCCGCGGTCCCGCCGGACCGGCTCGGCGCCTGGCTGCGCGACTTCGACGAGCTGCTGCGCGACCACGACCTCGACGGGGTGCCCTACGGCCACTTCGGCGACGGCTGCGTGCACGTGCGCATCGACTTCGACCTGACAGGAGGTGGGCAGCGCCGGTTCCGCGACTTCCTCACCGCGAGCGCGCTCCGCCTGCGCGAGCACGGCGGCTCCCTGTCCGGCGAGCACGGCGACGGGCGCGCGCGCTCCGAGCTGCTGCCGCTGATGTACGACGCGGAGTCGCTGCGGCTCTTCGGCGCGGTCAAGGCAGTCTGCGATCCCGGCAACCTGCTCAACCCGGGGGTGCTGGTGGACCCCGCGCCGCTCGACGCCGACCTGCGCGCGGTCCGCCCGCGGCTGCCGGTGCGACCGTTGCTCCGGCTGACCCACGACGGGGGCTCGCTCGGCGACGCGGTCCACCGCTGCACGGGGGTGGGCAAGTGCGTCGCGCCCGCGACGGGCGGGGTGATGTGCCCGTCGTACCTCGCGACGCGGGAGGAGAAGGACTCCACCCGGGGACGGGCGCGGGTGCTCCAGGAGGCGCTCGACGGCGAGCTCGTCGCCGGTCTCGCCGACCCGGCGGTCCACGAGGCGCTCGACCTCTGCCTGTCGTGCAAGGGATGCGCCTCCGACTGCCCCACCGGCGTCGACATGGCGACCTACAAGTCGGAGACGCTGCACCAGACGTACGCCGGGCGCCGCCGGCCGCGCAGCCACTACGCGATGGGCCGGCTGCCGCGCTGGGCCGCGCTCGCGGCGCCGGTGGCGCCGCTGCTCAACCGGGCACTGCGGGTGGGTCCGCTGCGCCGGGTGGCGACGGCGGTCGCCGGCGTGGACCCGCGCCGCTCGCTGCCGGCGTTCGCGCCCCGGACCCTGCGGCGCGAGGCCGGGGTGGCCGACGTGCTCCCCGACGTCTGGATCTGGGCGGACTCCTTCACCGACCACTTCCTGCCCCAGACCGCCCGCGCGGCCAGGGACGTGCTGGCGGCGGCCGGGCTGACGGTCCGGGTGATCGCCGACGACGCCTGCTGCGGGCTGACCTGGCTGACCACCGGGCAGCTGGAGCAGGCGCGGTCGACGATGGGGCGCACGGTGGCCGCGCTGGCGCCGTACGTCGCGAGCGGCGTGCCGGTCGTCGGCCTCGAGCCGTCGTGCCTGGCGACGCTGCGCAGCGACGCCGTCGAGCTGACCGACGACCCGCGGGCGGTGGCGGTCGCCGAGGGCGTGCTGACCTTCGCCGAGCTCCTGGAGCGGCTCGAGGTGCCGGTGCCGGACCTCACCGGCGTCCGGGTCGTCGCGCAGCCGCACTGCCACCAGGCGTCGGTGCTCGGCTGGGCGGCGGACGAGCGGGTGCTGGCGGCGGGCGGCGCGACGGTGGCCCGGGTGCCGGGATGCTGCGGGCTCGCCGGCAACTGGGGCATGGAGCGCGGGCACTACGAGACCTCGGTCGCGGTGGCCGAGACCCACCTGCTGCCCGCGGTCCGGGCCGATCCAGACGCGGTCGTGCTCGCCGACGGACTGTCCTGCCGCCACCAGCTCGACGACCTCGCCGGGGTGCCGGCGATGCACCTCGCCGAGCTGCTGGCTTCTAGACTTAAGGGGTGAACCCCCGCCACCGCCGCCTGCTCATCCCGGCGGCGCTCGTGGCCCTCCTGGTGATCGTGGTGGTCGCCTCGGTGGTGAACAGGTGAGCCAGCCGCTGCCCGAGGCCCTGGCCACGGTGCGCGCCCACCTGCTCGACCCCGACCTCCTCGTCCGGGCGGTCGCCGGCGGCCGCCGGCGCGGGTCGCAGCCGCGGTGGCGCCGGGTGGAGCTGCGGTACGTCGACCTGAAGGCCGGCCGCCACCTGCAGGTCACGGCGTACGACGAGACCCAGGCGCACACCGCCAACCACGCGGTCGGGGACGAGGCCCGCGAGGCCGTCGACGCGCTGCTCGAGGAGCCGTTCGGCAACTGGCACGTCGAGACCACGACGCAGAGCCACCAGCTGCGGGTCACCAAGAAGCTCGAGGCGGTGCTGCACACCAGCGACCGCGCCGCGCCGGTCGAGGCCGACCGCGGCCACGACCGCGGGAAGGACCGGCTGCTGCCGGCCGACGACCCGGTCTTCCGGGTCCTCGGGCTCACCGACGCCCAGGGGCGGATCAAGCCGAGCCGGCAGTCGAAGTACCGCCAGGTGGAGGAGTTCCTGCGGCTGCTCGCCGCGACCCTCGACGATGCCCTGGAGAAGGGCCACCTGCGCCGGCCCACCGACGACGACCCGCTGCGGATCGTCGACCTCGGGTGCGGCAACGCCTACCTCACCTTCGCCGCCCAGCGCTACCTCGGGGCCGTCCGCGGGCTGCCCGTCGTGGTCACCGGCGTCGACGTCAAGGAGCAGTCCCGCGAGCACAACAGCCGGGTCGCCGAGGAGCTCGGCGTCCAGGCGGAGTTCGTCGTCGGCACGATCGGCGGCGTGGAGCTCGACCCCGCGCCGGAGGTCGTGCTCGCGCTGCACGCCTGCGACACGGCTACCGACGAGGCGCTCTCCCAGGCGGTGCGCTGGGGGGCGCAGGTGGTGCTCGCCGCGCCCTGCTGCCACCACGACGTCGCCGCGCAGCTGCGCACGGCGCCCACGCCCGCGCCGTACGCCCTGCTCACCCGGCACGGCATCCTGCGCGAGCGGCTCGCTGACACGCTCACCGACGGCCTGCGCGCCGCGCTGCTGCGCATCGAGGGCTACCGCGTCGACGTGGTGCAGTTCGTCGAGAGCCAGCACACCCCGCGCAACACCATGCTGCGCGCGGTGCGCACCGGGGCGCCGGACCGGGCCGGCAGCGTCCGCGCGGAGTACGACGAGCTGGTCACGAGCTGGGCGGTCCGGCCGCGGCTGGCCGAGCTGCTGGACGCGGGCCGTGGCTGACCAGCTCCTGGTCTGGCTGGTCGGCGTCCCCTTCGCGCTCGGGACGGCGACCGCCCTCGCGCCGGAGGACGTGCCGGCCCTCTTCACCTTCGCCGACCCCGCCATCGTGGAGTCCAGCGGCCTCGTGGCCCGCGACGACCTGGTCGTGACCACCAACGACTCCGGCGACTCCGGCCGGGTCTTCACCGTCGACCCCGCCACCGGGCGGACGGTCGGGGTGACCCGCTGGGAGGGGGAGCCGACCGACGTCGAGGCCCTCGCCCCGGCCGGGCCCGGTGAGGTCTGGGTGGGGGACATCGGCGACAACCCGGGCTCGCGCGACTCCGTCGAGGTGCTGCGCGTGCCCGTCGGCCGTGGCGACCGGACCGCCGACCCGGAGCGCTTCGAGCTGGTCTACCCCGACGGCCCCACGGACGCCGAGACGCTGCTCGCCGAGCCGGAGACCGGACGGCTGGTGGTCGTGAGCAAGGAGATCTTCGGCGGCACCGTCTACCGCGCCCCCGCCCGGCTCGACCCCGACGGTCCCAACCGGCTGACCGCCGTCGGTCCCGCGCCCGGCATCGCCACCGACGGCGCGTTCTTCCCCGACGGCCGGCACGTCGTCGTCCGCGACTACGGCAGCGCGACGGTGCTGACCTGGCCGGCGCTGGACACGGTGGACAGCTTCGGCCTCCCCGACCAGGACCAGGGGGAGGGGATCGCGGTGGACGAGGACGGCCGGGTGCTGATCAGCACCGAGGGAGCCGCCTCGGACGTGCTCGCCGTGACCCTCCCGCGCGAGGTTCGGGCCGCGGTCGCGCCGCCGGAGCCCGCCGAGCCGACGGAGCCCGCCGTACCCTCCGCGCCGCCGGCGCCGGACCCGGCGGACGAGACCGAGCCGACCCCGGAGGACCGTCCGGTGTGGCCGTGGTTCCTCGGCGGCTGGCTGGGGGTCGGCGTGCTCGTGGTGCTGCTCCGCTGGCTCTGGCGGCGGCCGAGCTGACCGCGGGCGGGAGTTTGCCGTCGCTGCGCCACGGCTACTGACCCGCTCGTGCCCCGCCTGCGCCGTACCTCACCGGACCAGCCGGGCTGGACCCGGCGGCGTGCGGGCAAGGGCTTCGTCTACCTCGACGACCAGGGGCGCCGGCTGCCCGAGGACGCGGCCCAGCGGGTGCGCGGCCTGGTGATCCCGCCGGCGTGGCGCGACGTCTGGGTCACGCCGTACCCGAACGGCCACCTGCAGGCGGTCGGCACCGACGACGCCGGGCGGCGGCAGTACCTCTACCACCCGGTCTGGCGGCAGAAGCGGGACGCGGAGAAGTTCGAGCGGATGCTGGATTTCGGCGCGGCGCTGACCGAGGCCCGCCAGCTCGTGGTCGCCGACCTCGGGCGCGAGGGGATGCCGCTGGAGCGGGCCTGCGCGGTCGCCGTCCGGCTGCTCGACCTCGGCTACTTCCGGATCGGCAACGACGTGTACGCCGACACCAACGGCAGCTTCGGGCTCACCACCCTCGAGCGCCGCCACGTGCGGCGGCGCCAGGACCGGCTGGTGTTCACCTTCACCGGCAAGTCGGGGGTGGACCACCGCATCGAGATCGACGACGCGGTGGTGATCGAGACGCTGGAGGCGATGCGCCGCCGGCGCGGGGTGGACGCGCGGCTGCTGTCCTACAAGGAGGGCCGCGACTGGCGCAGCCTGCTGCCGGCGCTGGTCAACGAGTACGTCCGCGCGTCGACCGGGCTGGAGGCCACGGCCAAGGACTTCCGCACCTGGCACGCCACCGTCCTCGCCGCCGCGGCGCTCGCCGAGAGCCCCGAGCCCGGGCAGACCAAGGCCTCCCGGAAGCGGGCGGTGTCGGGGGCGATGAAGGAGGTCTCGTCGTTCCTCGGCAACACGCCGACCCTGGCCCGCTCGGCGTATGTCGACCCGCGGGTCATCGACGCCTACGAGGAGGGCCGCACGATCTCCGCGACCACCCGGCGGACCTACGACAACCCCGACGAGCGCCAGGCCGCGCTGGAGCGGGCCACCCTCGCGCTGATCCGGGACCAGGAGGCCTCCTGACCGGCGCGGCTGGGTACCGACCTCCCGTGGACATCACAGTGGTGGAGGGCGACATCACGACCCAGAAGGTCGACGCGGTGGTCAACGCCGCCAACCGCGGGATGCGCGGCGGCGGCGGGGTCGACGGCGCGATCCACCGGGCCGGCGGACCGGCCGTGCTGGAGGACTGCGTACGCCGGTTCCCCCGCGGGCTCGCGACCGGCGACGCCGGCTGGACGACGGCCGGGGAGATGCCCGCCCGGTGGGTGATCCACGTCGTCGGCCCCAACTACAACGCCGGCGAGACCGACCGCTCCCTGCTCACCTCGTGCTACCGCCGCGCGCTCGAGGTCGCCGACGAGCTCGGCGCCCGCACCGTCGCGTTCCCGCTCATCAGCGCCGGCATCTACGGCTGGCCCAAGGACGACGCGGTCGCCGCCGCCCTCGAGGTCTTCCGCTCCGCCGACACCCAGGTGACCGAGGCCCGGATCGTCGCCCTCGGCCGCCCGTCGTACGACCTGGTCCGACGGTCGTTGGGGTAGTCCGACACACCTGTGTCGTCCCCCGGCCGGGAGACAGCACGAGTGTGTCGGACTACCTCGGTACGCCGAGTCGGCGCTTGTGTCCGCCCGCGGGCGGGATAGTCCGGCACGTTCCGGTCGTGGACACGGGGGCCCGGACGACCGAAACGTGCCGGACTACCTCAGGAGAGTCGCTCGACCACGTGGTCGATGCAGGCGGTGAGGGCCTCGACGTCGGCGGGGTCGATCGCGGGGTACATGGCGATCCGCAGCTGGTTGCGGCCGAGCTTGCGGTAGGGCTCGGTGTCGACGATGCCGTTGGCGCGCAGGGTCTTCGCGACCGCCGCGGCGTCGATGCCGTCCTCGAAGTCGATCGTGCCGATGACCAGCGAGCGGTGGGCGGGGTCGGCGACGTACGGCGTGGTGTACGCCGTCCGCTCGGCCCAGCCGTAGAGCGCGTCGGAGGAGCGGGTGGTGCGCTCGACCATGCCCGCGAGGCCGCCGTTGGCGTTCATCCAGTCCAGCTGCTCGGCCATCAGGAAGAGCGTCGCGACCGAGGGGGTGTTGTAGGTCTGGTTCTTCGCGGAGTTGTCGATCGCGGTCGGCAGGTCGAAGAACGCCGGCACGTGCCGGTCGGTCGCCGCGATGCGGGCGGCGCGGTCCAGCGCGGCCGGCGACATCAGCGCGAGCCACAGGCCGCCGTCGGAGGCGAAGCACTTCTGCGGCGCGAAGTAGTAGGTGTCGACCTCGGTCAGGTCGACCGGCAGGCCGCCGGCGCCGGAGGTCGCGTCGATCAGCACCAGCGAGCCCTCGTCGGCGCCCGCGGGCCGCACGACGGGGGCCATCACGGCGGTCGAGGTCTCGTTGTGCGCCCACGCGTACACGTCGACGCCGGCCTCGGCCTCGGCGACCGGCGCGGAGCCGGGCTCGCTCTTGATGACCGACGGGGCGTCCAGCCACGGCGCGTCGGCCGCGGCCTTCGCGAACTTCGAGGAGAACTCGCCGAACGAGAGGTGCTGGCTCTTCTGCTCGATCAGGCCGTACGTCGCGATGTCCCAGAACGCCGTCGCGCCGCCGTTGCCGAGCACCACCTCGTAGCCCTCGGGCAGCGAGAACAGCGCGGCGAGGCCCTCGCGCACCCGGCCCACGGTGTCGCGCACCGGCGCCTGACGGTGCGAGGTGCCCATCAGCGTCGACCCGGTCGCGGCGAGCGCGTCGAGGTGGCTGGTCTGGATCTTCGACGGTCCGGCACCGAATCGGCCGTCGGCCGGGAGCAGGTCGGCGGGGATCTTCAGGGCGTCGGTCATGTACTGCCTTCCGAACGGGGTAGGAGGTGTCCCTGACGACGCTGTCAGCGTGACTATTGTGGCAGCCGGACCGTCACCCGGAGGAATCGGAGAGACCATGGACAGCACCCCCGAGCCGGGGCTGCGGCACCAGCGTGGCGGCCGCACCGCCCTGCGCGTGCTCGGCGGCGCGCTGCTGCTGGCCGGCCTGCTCCTCGGCGTGACCGGCCTGCTCGACTTCATCGACGAGTTCGACAACCCGGCGATCAGCGACGGTCCCGGCGCCATCCTGCGGATCGCTGCCGGCGGCTTCATGACGATCGTCGGACTGGCCCTGCTGAACGCCGGCTTCCTCGGCGCCCAGACGCGCTACGTCGCGGGCGAGACGATGCCGGTGGTCAAGGACTCCGCGACGTACCTCTCCGACGGCCGCGGCGTGCTGGGCGTCGGTCGTACGGCGGAGCCCGCGGCCGCCGGTCCCTTCTGCCGCTCCTGCGGCAAGCGCAACGACGAGGAGGCGAGGTTCTGTGACGGCTGTGGCACCGCGCTCGCCTGAGACCGGTCAGGAGCTGGAGGTCGTGCGGGTCGGCTACGACCACCCGGACGCCGTCCGGCTGGTCGAGGAGGTCCAGGCCGAGTACGTCGCGCGGTACGGCGGCCGCGACGAGTCGCCGGTCGACCCCGCGCTGTTCCTCCCGCCGCGGGGCAGCTTCTTCGTCGGCTACCGGCCCGACGGGGACGCCGTCGCCACCGGCGCCTGGCGGCACTCGGGCGTCGAGGCGCTCGGCACCACCCGGACCGCCGAGATCAAGCGGATGTACGTCGTCCCGCGCGCCCAGCGCCGCGGTCACGCCCGGCGGGTGCTCGCCCACCTGGAGGCGACCGCCCGCGCGGCCGGCTACCAGGCCCTGGTGCTGGAGACCGGGTCGCAGCAGCCCGAGGCGATGGCGCTCTACGAGTCCGCGGGCTACGAGCTGATCGCGCCGTTCGGCTACTACCGGGACTCGCCGGTCAACCGCTGCTACGGCAAGCGGCTCTGAGACGGGCCGGCTGAGGAGCCACCGGTGCTGCTGCCGCCGAAGGTCGCGCACGGCGTCGCCGACGGCACGGTGACGCTGGCGTTCCGGCGGTGGCGGGCGCCCGACGTCCGCCCCGGCTCGCAGTTCCGCACCGTCGCGGGCGTCGTCCGGGTCGAGGCGGTCGAGGAGGTGGACCCCGCGGCGATCACCGACGAGGAGGCGGCACTCGCCGGCCACCCGAGCGCCGACGCGCTGCGCGCCCGCCTCCGCGACGACGACGCGCCGACGTACCGGGTGGTGCTGGCGTGGGCCGGGCCCGACCCACGCGTCGCGCTGCGCGAGGACGCCGATCTCACCGACGCCGACGTCGCCGCGATCGACGCGCGGCTCGAGCGGCTGGACCGCGCCAGCAGCCACGGGCCCTGGACGATGCGGACGCTCGAGCTCATCGGCCGCCGCCCGCACGTCCGCGCCCCCGACCTCGCCGCGGAGGTCGGCCGCGAGCGCGACCCGTTCAAGATCGACGTCCGCAAGCTGAAGAACCTCGGCCTGACCGTCAGCTTCGACGTCGGCTACGACCTCTCACCGCGCGGCCGCGCCTACCTCGCCCGCACGACCCGCTCAGCACCGGGCGCGCCCGGCCGATGAGCCACCCATGCTGCGCCGTGCCCTGGCCTCCCTCGTCGTCCTGCTCGCCGTCGTCCTGACCGCGGGTGCGCTCGCCGCGCCCGCCGGCGCCGCGGAGCCGGTCGACGACTACGCCGACTACCAGCCGCAGAAGAAGTGCTCCCCGCGCGCCAAGGCCGGCACCGAGGCGCTCGGCCGCCACCTCGTGAGCAGGTACGGCGGGGCGTACGGCGGCATCTCCCGCGGCTGCACCCCCGGCTCGACCTCCGAGCACCAGGGGGGACGCGCCTTCGACTGGACCCTGGACGCGGCGAGCAAGCGCGACCGCCGCACCGCGAAGGCGTTCCTGCGCGACGCCTTCGCGACCGATCGCGCCGGCAACCCGCACGCGCGGGCGCGCCGGATGGGGATCATGTACGTCATCTGGGACGACCGGATCTACTCCGCGTGGAACGAGTTCCGACCCGCGGCGTACCTCAGCTCCGGCTGCCGGTCGCGCAAGCGCTGCTCCAAGACCCTGCGCCACCGCGACCACGTGCACGTCTCGCTGAGCCGTGCCGGCGGCAAGGGCAGGACGTCCTGGTACGACGGGCGCCTGTGAGCGCCCGCCGCAGCGGGTGCCGCAGCGCCCGCCGTGAGGGGCTCAGGCGTGCCAGTCGGGGTTCCAGCCCTCGACCTGGTCGGCGCCGCGGGGCTCGGGGCCGGTGTAGATCGCCGAGGGCCGGATCAGCCGGCCGGTGGTCTTCTGCTCCAGGATGTGCGCCGACCAGCCGCCGGTGCGCGCACAGGTGAACATCGAGGTGAACATGTGCGCCGGCACCTCGGCGAAGTCCAGGACGATCGCCGCCCAGAACTCCACGTTGGTCTCCAGCACCCGGTCGGGGCGCCGCTCCTTGAGCTCCTTGAGCGCGGCCTTCTCGAGCGCCTCGGCCACCTCGTAGCGGGGGGCGTCGAGCTCCTTCGCCGTCCGACGCAGCACCCGGGCGCGGGGGTCCTCGGCGCGGTAGACGCGGTGGCCGAAGCCCATCAGCCGCTCGCCCTTGTCGAGCAGCCCCTTCACGTAGGCCTCGGCGTCGCCGCTCTCCTCGACGTCGGCGATCATCCCGAGCACCCGGGACGGCGCGCCGCCGTGCAGCGGGCCGGACATCGCGCCGATCGCGCCGGAGAACGCCGCCCCGACGTCGGCGCCGGTGGAGGTGATCACGCGCGCGGTGAAGGTGGAGGCGTTCATGCCGTGCTCGGCCGCGGAGGACCAGTAGGCGTCGATGGCCTGGACGTGCTTGGGGTCCGCCTCGCCCTTCCAGCGGATCAGGAACTTCTCGGCCAGCGTCGCGCCGGCGTCGACGTCGGCCTGCGGGACGACGGGCTGGTGCAGGCCGCGGGCCGACTGCGCGGCGTACGAGAGCACCATGACGGCGACGCGCGAGAGGTCGGCGCGGGCCTGCTCGTCGGAGATGTCGTAGGTCTGGCGGAAGCCGAACGCCGGCGCCAGCATCGCGATGGCGGCCTGGACGTCGACGCGCACGTCGCCGGTGTGCACCGGGATGTTGTAGGCCTCGGCCGGCGGGAGGCCGGGGGAGTAGGAGCCGTCGATGAGCAGGCCCCAGACGTTCTCGAACGGCACCCGGCCGACGATGTCCTCGATGTCGACGCCGCGGTACCGCAGCGCGGAGCCCTCCTTGTCCGGCTCCGCGATCTGCGTCTCGAAGGCGACGACGCCCTCCAGTCCGTGGTGGACCTCGGTCATGGTGGACTCCTTCGTCTCGGCTCCTGCGTCGGGCACCACCTCCGCAGCGCCCCGGGCATTCTGCACCCATCCCTAGGCTGTGGGTATGTCGGACCCCGATCTCGACCTGCGCGCGCTGCGCCAGGAGTACGCCGCGGCGGGCCTCGCCGAGGACGACCTGGCCCCGGACCCGGTGGCGATGTTCCGCCGCTGGCTGGACGAGGCGCTCGCCTCCGGGCTGCACGAGCCGAACGCGATGGTGGTCGCGACCGTCGGCGCCGACTTCGCGCCGTCGTCGCGGATGGTCCTCCTCAAGGGCGTCTCCGAGGACGGCTTCGTCTTCTACACCAACACCCGCTCGCGCAAGGGCGAGGAGCTGGCCGGCAACCCGCGCTGCGCGCTGCTGTTCCCCTGGCACCCCCTGGAGCGGCAGGTCCGGGTCGACGGGCTCGCGACGCCGCTGCCGGCCGCCGCGGTCGCCGACTACTTCGCCGTCCGGCCGCGGGGCTCCCAGCTGGGGGCGTGGGCCTCCCACCAGTCCCGCCCGGTGGCCGACCGCGACGAGCTCGCCGCGGCGTACGCCGAGGTCGAGGCGCGGTTCGACGGCCAGGACGTCCCCGTCCCCGACGAGTGGGGCGGGTACGTCGTCCGCCCCGAGACCGTGGAGTTCTGGCAGGGACGCCCCGGCCGGATGCACGACCGGCTGGTCTACCGTCGCGACGGCGAGCGGTGGCGCACGGAGCGGCTCGCGCCATAACCGAGGGGTCCTGATGCTCGTCCGTCTGCTCCGCGAGCGGCTCGCGCCGTACCGCACCTGGCTCGTGGCGGTGGTCGCCTTCCAGTTCGCCGGCGTCCTCGCGATGCTCTACCTCCCGAGCCTCAACGCCCGGATCATCGACGAGGGCGTGGTCGCCGGTGACACCGCCCTGATCTGGCGACTCGGCAGCCTGATGCTGGCCGTCTCGCTGCTCCAGGTCGCCTGCGCGGTCGCCGCCGCCTGGTACGGCTCGCGCACGGCGACGGCGTTCGGGCGCGACCTGCGCCGCGACCTGTTCCGCCGGGTCGGCACGTTCTCCGCCCGGGAGGTGCAGGACTTCGGCGCGCCGTCGCTCATCACCCGCACCACCAACGACGTCCAGCAGGTGCAGATGCTGGTGGTGATGGCCTGCCTGATCGCGGTCTCCAGCCCGATCATGATGGTCGGCGGCGTGGCGATGGCGCTGCGCGAGGACCTCGGCCTCGGGTGGGTGCTGGCCGTGGTCGTGCCCGCGCTGTTCCTGAGCGTGGGGTTCGTGGTCTCCCGGATGGTCCCGAGCTTCCGCGCGATGCAGACGCGCATCGACGAGGTCAACCGGGTGCTGCGCGAGCAGATCAGCGGGATCCGGGTGGTCCGGGCGTTCGTGCGCGAGCCGTACGAGCGGGAGCGGTTCGCGGTGGCCAACGACCGGCTCACCGACGTCGCCGTCACCGCCGGCCGGTGGATGGCGACCATGTTCCCGCTGGCGATGCTGGTCGTGAACGTCTCCAGTGTCGCCGTCATCTGGTTCGGCGGGCACCGCGTGGACGACGGGCAGATGGGCGTCGGCTCGCTGACCGCGTTCCTCACCTACCTGATGCAGATCCTGATGTCGGTGATGATGGCGACGTTCATGCTGATGCAGGTCCCGCGCTCGGCGGTGTGCGGCGATCGGATCGCCGAGGTCCTCGACACCGAGACCTCGGTCGCCCCGCCCACCGACCCGGTCACCCCCGACCCGGCGAGGCGGGGCTGGCTCGACCTCGAGGACGTGGCCCTCACCTACCCCGGCGCCGACCGGCCGGTGCTCGAGGGGGTCTCGTTCTCGGCCCGCCCCGGCACGACGGTGGCGGTCGTCGGCTCCACCGGCGCGGGCAAGTCCACGCTGGTCAACCTGGTCCCGCGGCTCTTCGACGCCACCGGGGGCGTGGTGCGCGTCGGCGGCGTCGACGTACGACGGCTCGACCCCGACGCACTCTGGTCGCAGATCGGCCTGGTCCCGCAGCGGGCGTACCTGTTCTCCGGGACGGTCCGCAGCAACCTCCTGCACGGGCGGCCCGACGCGACCGAGGAGCAGCTGTGGGCGGCGCTCGAGGTGGCCCAGGCCGCCGCGTTCGTCGCGGACCTGCCCGAGGGGCTGGACGCCCCGGTCTCCCAGGGCGGCACCAACTTCTCCGGTGGCCAGCGCCAGCGGCTCGCGATCGCCCGGGCCGTCGTCCGCCGCCCCGCGGTCTACCTCTTCGACGACGCGTTCTCCGCGCTGGACCTCGCGACCGACGCGCGGCTGCGCGCCGCGCTCGGCCCGGTCACCACCGACGCGACGGTGCTGGTCGTCGCCCAGCGGGTCTCCTCGATCCGCGACGCCGACCTGATCCTGGTGCTGGAGGACGGCCACGTCGTCGGCCGGGGCACCCACGACGAGCTGGTCGCCGGGTGCGCCACCTACCAGGAGATCGTCGCCTCCCAGCTGACCGCGGAGGAGGCGGCGTGACCACCTCCGAGCGACCCGCGGGCGCCAAGCCGGGGCAGGGCTTCCAGGCGACGGAGCGGATCGAGGCCCCGGCCGGCGGGCCCGGCCGCGGCCCGATGGGCGGCATGGTCGCCCAGAAGGCGATGGACTTCGGGCCGTCGGCGCGCCGCCTGGTCGCCGGCATGCGCCCGGTCCGCGGCCAGGCGCTCCTGGTCGTCCTGCTGGTCACCGCGTCGGTCCTGCTGATGGCGATCGGCCCGCGGCTGCTGGGGCACGCCACCGACCTCGTCTTCCGTGGCGCGGTCGGCGGGTCGGTGCCGGCGGGCACGCCCGACTCGGCGCTCCCGGACGCGGTGCAGGACCAGGGGGTCGTGGCCGGCCAGGGCGTCGACTTCGCCGCGGTCGGGGAGTGGCTGCTGCTCGTGCTGGCGGTGTACGTCGCGGCGTCGCTGCTGTCCTGGCTGGCCGGCTACGTGCTCAACGGCGTCGTCCAGCACACCGTGCGGCGGATGCGCCAGGACGTCGAGGACAAGATCCACCGGCTCCCGCTGCGGTACTTCGACCGCTCGCCGCGCGGCGAGCTCCTGAGCCGGGTCACCAACGACATCGACAACGTCAGCCAGACCCTGCAGCAGACGATGAGCCAGCTGCTCCAGTCCGTGCTCACCGTGCTCGCGGTGCTCGCGATGATGCTGTGGATCTCCCCGCTGCTCGCCCTGGTGGCGCTGGCCACCGTCCCGCTGTCGTTCTGGGTCACCCGGGCGATCATGAAGCGGTCCCAGGGGCAGTTCGTCGCCCAGTGGCGTCGTACCGGCCAGCTCAACGGGCACATCGAGGAGGCCTTCTCCGGCCACGCGCTGGTCAAGGTGCTCGGCCGCACCCGCGAGGTGGAGCGGTCCTTCGAGGAGCACAACGAGGGCCTGTACGAGGTGTCGTTCCGGGCGCAGTTCGTCAGCGGGCTGGTGATGCCGGCGATGATGTTCCTCGGCAACCTCAACTACGTCGTCGTGGCGGTCGTGGGCGCGTTCCGGGTCTCCAGCGGGGCGCTGACCCTGGGCGAGGTGCAGGCGTTCGTGCAGTACACCCGGCAGTTCACGCAGCCGCTCACCACGGTGGCCTCGATGGCCAACCTGCTGCAGTCGGGGGTCGCGTCCGCCGAGCGGGTCTTCGAGCTGCTCGACGCCGACGAGGAGCCGCCCGACGTCCCCGCCGCCGGCGGGCCGGCTGCCCGGCGCGGCGAGGTCCGGTTCGAGCACGTCTCGTTCTCCTACGACCCCGAGCGGCCGCTCATCACCGACCTGTCCCTGGTCGCGAGGCCGGGCGAGACGGTGGCGATCGTCGGCCCCACCGGGGCCGGCAAGACGACGCTGGTCAACCTGGTGATGCGCTTCTACGACCTCGACGCGGGCCGGATCACGCTCGACGGCGTCGACATCGCCGCCGTGCCGAGGGCGCAGCTGCGCGAGCAGGTCGGGATGGTGCTCCAGGACGCGTGGCTCTTCGAGGGCACGATCCGCGACAACATCGCCTACGGCCGCCCGGGCGCCTCCGAGGAGGAGGTGCTCCACGCCGCCCGCGCCACGTTCGTGGACCGCTTCGTCCACTCCCTCCCCGAGGGCTACGACACCCTGGTCGACGAGGAGGGGTCCAGCCTCTCCGCGGGCGAGCGGCAGCTGGTGACCATCGCCCGCGCCTTCCTCACCGACCCGGCGCTGCTGATCCTCGACGAGGCCACCAGCTCGGTGGACACGCGCACCGAGGTGCTCGTGCAGCAGGCGATGGCCGCGCTGCGCACCGACCGGACCTCGTTCGTGATCGCCCACCGGCTCTCGACCATCCGCGACGCGGACCTGATCCTGGTGATGGAGGACGGCGCCATCGTCGAGCAGGGCGACCACGCCACCCTGCTCGCCGCCGGGGGCGCGTACGCCCGGCTGCACGCGGCCCAGTTCGCCGCCGCGAAAAGTCCTTGAGCACCGCCCCGGAGCGACCTACCGTGGTCGCACACGGGAAAGGAGGTGGTCCGGAGAATGAGTTCTTCTTGGACGCGTGAGGTGGCTGCCCGCTAGCAGCCCCAGCAGGACGACGGGGCAGGAGTGCCCCCGAGGCTGCTGGCGAATCCACAGCAGCTACCCGACCCGCAGGCGAACCGGGACCACGTCCCCCGGTGCGGCCCGGACCCCGGTCAGACCAGGATCCGGCGCCACGCCTGCGGGTCGCTGCGTCTCCGCCGGGTCTCCCGCCGCCTCAGGGGGACGCTCAGGCCGCGGCGGTCTCGCGACCCTCGTCGACCTCGGTCGGCTCGAGCGGCACCGCGACCGGTCGCGGCGGCTCGCCGACCAGCGCCTCGACGATGGAGATCGCGACCCAGGCCACGACCAGCGCGACCGCGAACCGCAGCAGCGCGGTCTCCATCGTCAGCTGCTGGGTGACGAACCCCTGCCAGAGGGCGGGGGAGGAGACCAGCGCGGCGGCGCCCAGGACCGGGGCGGAGACCATCCTCATGCCGTCACCTGCATCGCGTGCTCGCGGGCCGGGTCGGCGGAGACGACGCCGGCGGAGCGCACCTGGGCGGTGCCGCTGAGCTCGGAGTAGGCGAGGACCGGCAGCCGGTCGATCGCCGGCCGCACCAGCCGGCGTACGGCGGCGCGCAGCTGCGGGGCGCAGACGAGCACCGGCCGGGTGTTGCGGTTCTCGGCGTCCACGAGGAGCTGGGCCAGGCTGCCGACCATCGCGTGCATGGTCACCGGGTCCAGCACGATCACCGTGCCCTGCTCGGAGGGGCGCATCGCCTCCAGCATCCGCTGCTCGAACTGCGGCTCGAAGCTGATCACGTGGACGGTCCCGTCGGCGATGTGCGGGGCGACCACCGCCGGGCCGAGGGCGCCGCGCGCGACCTCGACGAGCGCGTCGAGGTCCTTGGTGGTCTGCGCGCGGAGCGAGAGCGCCTCGTAGATGCGCACCAGGTCGCGGATGGACACGCCCTCGTCGAGCAGGCACTGGAGCACCCGCTGCACCTCGCCGAGGCTGAGGTGCGCCGGGACGAGCTCGTCGACGACGTTGGGGTGGGTGCGCTTGACGACGTCGGTGAGCAGCCGGACGTCCTCGCGGCCGAGCAGCCGGGCGGCGTGGGTGGAGACGACCTCGGCGAGGTGGGTGGTGATCACCGCGGCCCGGTCGACGACGGTGGCGCCGCTGAGCTCGGCCTGGCTGCGCAGCTCCGAGGGGATCCACTTGGCCTCGAGCCCGAAGACCGGCTCGCGGGTGGGCTCACCGGGCAGCGAGCCGAGGAAGTCCCCGATCGCCAGCACGGTGCCGGGCGGCGCCTCCCCGCGGGCCACCTCGATGTCGAAGAGCTTGATCGCGTAGGTGCGGCTGGGGAGGTCGAGGTTGTCGCGGGTGCGCACCAGGGGCACCACGACGCCGATCTCGGAGGCCACCTTGCGGCGCAGCGCCTTGACCCGCTCGAGCAGGTCGCCGCCGGAGGAGGTGTCGACGAGGTCGATGAGGTCGGCGGAGAGCTCGAGGCCGAGCGGGTCGACCTGGATCTCGGCGGCGAGGCTCTCGGGGGAGTCGTCCACGGCCGCGGCGTGCAGGGCGGCGACCTCGGACGGCGCGGGCTCGGGGTCCTCGGGGGTGACCCGGGTGGAGAGCAGCAGCAGGACGCCGCCGGTCAGCAGGAACGGGATCTTCGGCAGCCCCGGGATCAGGCACAGCGCCATCGACGCCGCGCCCGCGATCCGCAGGGGCATCTGGTTGCGGGTGACCTGCCGGATGATGTCGGAGCCCATGTCGCCGTCGCCGGCGCTGCGGGTGACGATCAGGCCGGTGGCGACGGAGAGCAGCAGCGCCGGGATCTGCGAGACCAGGCCGTCGCCCACCGAGAGCAGGCTGTACGTCGTGACCGCGTCGCCCGCCGACATGCCCATCTGGGTCATGCCGATCGCGAACCCTCCGATCAGGTTGACCAGGGTGATCATGATCGCCGCGATCGCGTCGCCCTTGACGAACTTCGAGGCGCCGTCCATCGCGCCGTAGAAGTCGGCCTCGGCGTGCACCTCGGCGCGGCGCTTCCGGGCCTGGTCCTCGTCGATCAGGCCGGAGTTCAGGTCGGCGTCGATCGCCATCTGCTTGCCGGGCATCGCGTCGAGGGTGAAGCGGGCGCCGACCTCGGCGACCCGCTCGGCGCCCTTGGTGATCACCATGAACTGGATGATCAGCAGGATCACGAAGATGATCAGGCCGACGATCAGCGAGCCGCCGACCACGAAGTGGCCGAACGTCTCGATCACCTTGCCGGCGTACCCGTCGACCAGCACCAGCCGGGTCGCGCTGACGTTGAGGGCCAGGCGGAACAGCGTCATCACCAGCAGCACCGAGGGGAACGAGGCGAAGTCGAGCGGCCGGACCACGAACATGGCGGTCAGCAGGACCAGCAGCGCGCCGGTGATGTTGGCGGCGATCAGCAGGTCGAGCAGCACCGCGGGGAGCGGGACGACCAGCATCACGACGATCATGACGATGCCGATCGGCACGCCGAGCTGGGTCAGTCGCTTGAGGCCCATGGGGCGGGTCGTCTCCCGTTCGGGTGCGATCGCCGTCCCTGGCCCACGTGGTGACGCCGTCCTGGCCTCGCGGGCTTCATCGGCCGGTCGTGCCGGGGGCTGAGAGGTTCGACCGGGCGACTCCTCGGCGAGCTGGGCGAAGACTCGCCTCCCCGTCACGGGACCCTGGCCGGCTCCTCCTGGCCGAGGCGGACGATCTCGTCCATCCGGTCCAGCCCGACGGTGCCGTGGGTGATCCACACGACCGTGCGGTCGCTGGTCACCGCCAGCAGCTCGTCCGCGACCGCGCGGGCCGTGCGGGTGTCGAGGTGGGCGGTCGGCTCGTCCAGGACCAGCACGCGGTGGTCGGCCAGCAGCATCCGCGCCAGGCCGATCCGGGCCCGCTCCCCGCCGGAGACGGCCGCGCCGCCGTCGCCGAGCCGGGTCTGCAGTCCCTGGGGGAGCGCGTCGAGCCAGTCCCCGAGCCGGGCGGCCCGCAGCGCCGCCTCGACCTGGTCGTCGCCGGCGGCGGGGGCGGCGAGCCGGACGTTCTCCACCAGAGTGGAGCCGAACAGGTACGGGTCGTCGTCGAGCAGCCCGACCACGCCGCGCACGTCGTCGGCGGCCAGGGAGCGCACGTCGAGGCCCGCCAGCCGGTAGCTGCCCGCGGTGGGGTCGAGGAAGCGGACCAGGACCGCGGCCAGCGTGGACTTGCCGGAGCCGGAGGGACCGACCAGTCCGATGCGGCGCCCCGGGGGGAGGTCCAGCGAGATCGGATCGAGCACGTCGCGGTCCGCCCACGCGGCCGTGACCTCGGCGAGGCGGACGGCCGCGTCCGCGGGGGACAGCGGGCACGGCAGCGGGAGGGGGTCCGCCGGGTCGGCCACTGCCGGGGGCAGCGCGGTGAGCTCGTCCAGGCGCCGGGCGGCGGCGCGGGTGGAGACCTGCAGGGCGCCGGCGTCGGCGACCGGGCCGAGCACGTCGACCAGGGCCAGCGGGAGCAGCACGAGCAGCGCGACGACCGGTCCCGAGACGGTGCCCTCGCGCAGCGCGGACCCGCCGACGGCCGCCATCGTCACCATGCCGATCCCCGCCGCCAGCATCGGCCAGGCGCGGGCCAGGACGAGCCAGAGGGTCGTGCGGTCGGCGGCTCGGGCGAGGGCGGCACCGGCCTGCTGGACGTGGTCGACGGCCCGCGCGCCGGCCTGCCACTGGACCAGGTTGCGGGCATCGGTCAGCAGGGAGAGGCTGCGCCGGGACAGCTCGGCACGGGCGGCCACCTGCTCGGCGGCGTGCCGTGCCGTGCCGTAGCGGGCGGTCGCCCAGCTCAGCATGCCGGTGAGGAGCACCAGCGCGGCGGTGACCAGGCCGGCGGCCGGGAGGAACCAGGTCGCGACCAGCGTGGTGACCGCGCCGGCGCCCACCCAGGTGACCAGCGGCATCCGCACCCGCAGCTGGTCGTCGAGCAGCGCGTCGACGTCGTCGACCACGGAGGCCAGCAGGTCGCCGCGGTGTCGGCCCAGCCGCCCGGGCACCAGCGGCACCAGCGCGTCGTACACGCTGGCCCGGCGCTCGGCCAGCTCGCGCAGGGCGACGTCGTGCGAGGTCAGCCGCTCGGCGTACCGCAGCGCCGGGCGGGCCAGGCCGAAGGTGCGCACCCCGACGATCGCGACCATCAGCATCAGCACCGGCGGGTGCTCGGCGGCCCGGACGATCAGCCACCCGGCCGTCGCGGTCAGCGCGATCCCCGAGGTCGAGGCCAGCACTCCGAGCAGCGTGGCCAGCGCGAGCCGGGCCCGGGGGTGGGAGGGCGCAGGGTCGGGGGAGCCCGCCGACGGCCCAGGAGCCTCCGGGGTCCCCGGTGTCGCCTCGCGTGCCCGGGGCGGTGCGCCTGCGTCCCCGGGAGCGACCCGGGGCGCGACGGGCTCCGCTGCCATCCCAGCCGCCATCCCCGCCGCCGTCAGCGCCACCACCGTGTCGGCGGCGTCGACGAGCGCCTGGCTGTGCGCGACGGCGAGGACGCAGCGATCGCGGGCCAGGTCGCGCAGCGTGCGCAGCAGCACCTCCTCGGTGGCGGGGTCGAGGTGCGCGGTGGGCTCGTCGAGGAGCACGAAGGGGCGCTCGGAGACGATCACGCGGGCGAGCGCGAGGCGGGCGCGCTGCCCGGCGGAGAGACCGGCGCCGTCCTCGCCGAGAGGGGTGTGGATCCCGAGCGGCAGCGCGTCGACGACCTCGGTGAGGTCCACCCGCGACAGGGCGCCGATCACCGCGGCGTCGTCGGCGTCGGGGCGGCCGAGGCGGACGTTGTCGGCGAGGGTGCCGTCGGTGAGCCAGGGCCGCTGCGCGACGTGGGCCACCCGCGAGCGCCACGAGTCGGGGTCGAGGGAGGTCAGGTCCACGCCGCCCACCCGCACGAGCCCGCCGGTGATCGGCACCTCGCGCATCAGCGCGGCGAGGAGCGTGCTCTTGCCGCACCCGGACGGGCCGGTGACCACGGTCAGCCCGCGGGCGGGGATGCCGACGTCGAGACCCTCGAGCGCCGGCCGGTCGCGGCCGGGCCACCGGATGCTCAGGTGGTCGATGCGCAGGGGCGCCGGGGCGAGCGGAGCCGGCTCGGTGCCCGCGGCGGGCAGCGGCTGCGCGGTGAGGTCGTGGATCGCCTCGAACGTCGCGGAGCCCTCGGCGGCGGCGTGGAACTCCGCCCCGACACGTCGCAGCGGCCAGTAGGCCTCGGGGGCCAGCAGCAGCACGGTGAGCGCGGTCTGCAGCTCCATGCCGTCAGCGGCGAGCCGGAGGCCGACGAGCACCGCGACCAGGGCGACGGAGATCGTCGCGATCAGCTCCAGCGCGGCCGAGGAGGCGAACGCGAGCTTGAGCACGTCGCCGTTGGCGCGGCGGTAGCGGTCGGTGATCGCGCGGATCCGGGGGGCCTGCGCCCGTGCCCGGCGGTGCGCGACCAGGGTGGGCAGTCCGCGCACCACGTCGACGAAGTGGCCCGAGAGCTGGCTCAGGATGCGCCACTCCCGGTCGGCGCGGTCGCGGGTGCTCATCCCGATCAGGACCGCGAAGACCGGGACCAGCGGCAGCGTCAGCACCACGACCAGCGCGGAGAGCCAGTCCTGGGTGGCGATCGCCAGCACCGTCAGCGCCGGCAGCACCCCGGCCAGCACCAGCGTCGGCAGGTAGCGGGTGAGGTACGGCTCGACCGCCGCGACCCCGCGGGTGGCGAGCAGCCCGAGCTCGCCGGTGCGGTGCTCGGCGAGGCTGACGGCGTCCAGGTCGAGCGCGCGCTGGAGGACCGTACGGCGCAGGTGGGTGGCCACCTGGCCCGCGGCCCGGGACGCCGCGGCGTCGACCACGGCGCTGAGCAGCCCGCGCCCGACGGTGACGGCGAGCAGGGCCAGTGCCGGCCCGGCCCAGCCGTCGGCGGAGAGGTCGGCCCGCCAGCCGCCGGTCACCAGGCGGGTGACCAGCGTGGCCAGGGCGAAGGCCTGCGCCACCAGCAGCACGCCGGCGAGCAGGTTGCCCACCACCACCACGGCCAGGGAGACCCGGGCGGGTCGCAGGTGGGGGAGGACTCGGGGGTCGAGGGGCTTCACTCAGCGGTCCTGGTTCGTCGGTGTTCGGTCTGGTTCTCGCGCCGCCGTCGTGATCACGTCCCGCTGGCGGCCAGCTCGGCGGTCGGGATGTGGTGGACGGAGATGCGCTTGCGGAACACCCAGTAGGTCCAGGCCTGGTAGCCCAGCACGATCGGGGTGAAGATCGCCGCGACCCAGGTCATCACCGTCAGCGTGTACGCCGTCGCGGCCGCGTTCGTGGTGGTGAGCGAGAACGCGGCGTCGGTCGTCGAGGGCATCACGTCGGGGAACAGGGCGAGGAACAGGCCGGTGACCGCGAGCCCGATGGTGACGAAGGTCCCGAGGAAGGCCCAGCCCTCCCGGCCGGCCCTCGCGGAGAGGATGCCAGCGACCAGCGCCAGCGCCGCCAGCACGAAGACGACGGCCGAGGCCGGGGTGCCGGTCCGCTCCTGGGTCCAGGCCAGGAAGACCACCGCGGCGACGGCGGCGCCGACGCCGAGCCGGACCGCGAGGGCGCGGGCCCGGTGCCGGATGTCGCCGTCGGTCTTGAGGGCCACGAACATCGCGCCGTGGGTCAGGAAGAGCAGCAGGGTGACCAAGCCGCCGAGCAGGCCGTAGGGGTTCAGCAGGGTGAACAGGGAGCCGGTGAACTCCTTGTCGGCGTCGATCGGGACGCCGCCGACGATGTTGGCGAACGCCACGCCCCAGAGCACGGCCGGCAGGAAGGAGCCGACGATGATCGCGGCGTCCCAGCGCGACTGCCACCGGCGCTCCGGGCGCTTGTGGCGGTACTCGAAGCCCAGGTTGCGCACGATCAGCGCCAGCAGGATCAGCAGGAGGGGCAGGTAGAACCCGCTGAAGAGCGTGGCGTACCACTCCGGGAACGCCGCGAACGTGGCACCGCCGGCGACCAGCACCCAGACCTCGTTGCCGTCCCAGACCGGGCCGATGGTGTTGATCATGACGCGGCGCTCGGTGTCGTCCTCGGCCAGCACCGGCAGCAGCATGCCGACGCCGAAGTCGAAGCCCTCGAGGGTGAAGTAGCCGACCCAAAGGACGGTGATGAGGATGAACCAGACAGTGGTGAGTTCCATGGGGGTCCTCCTCAGTAGGCGAAGGTCAGGGGAGCGTCGTCGTCGGCCGGGGTGTTGCCGGGGTCCGGCGGCTCCTGGAACGCGGGGGCGCCCGCCCTGACGTACTTGAGGGTGAGCCCGATCTCGATCACCGCGAGCACCGCGTACACCAGGGTCAGCGAGAGCAGCGAGATCCAGGCCTCGGTGGTGCTGACGCCGGGGGAGACGGCGTTGCCCACGGTCATCAGGCCGTAGACCACCCACGGCTGGCGGCCCAGCTCGGTGAACAGCCAGCCCCAGGAGTTGGCGAAGACCACGGCGAGCGGGAGCACGACCGCGAGCCTGGCCCACCACACGCTGGTGGGGACCCGACCCTTGCGGGTCGCCCACAGGACCAGCGCGGCGCCGGCGGCGGCCAGGACGCCCAGGCCGATCATGAACCGGAAGCTCCAGTACGTCACCGGGACCACCGGGACGTAGTCGCCGGCGTGGTAGTACGCCTCACCCGGGTCCTGGCCGTACTCCTCGGCGTACTCCTCGCGCAGCTCGTTGATGCCCTGGACCTCGCCGTCGAAGCTCCCGGTGCCCAGGTAGCTGAGCAGGCAGGGGACGGTCAGCGCGAACTTCTCCTCCTTGCCGTCGGGCGTGCCCAAGGTGAAGACCGAGAACGGAGCGCAGGTCTCGGCGGTCTCGTAGAGCCCCTCGGCGGCGGCCATCTTCATCGGCTGGACCTCGGTCATCACCTTGCCCTGCAGGTCGCCGGTGAGGGCGACGCCGAGGCCGGCGACCAGGGTGACCAGCGCACCCGCGCGGATGCCGATCCGGTACATCGGGCGGTCGCCCTCGGCGGTCGAGCGGCGCAGGTAGAGCCAGGCGCTGACGCCGAGCACGAACGCGCCACCGGTCATGTACGCCGCGGTCATCACGTGCGGGAACGTGACCAGCTGGACCTTGTTGACCATCACCGCCCAGAAGTCGACCAGCTCGGCGCGGCCGTTCTCGGCGCTGTACTCGTAGCCCACCGGGTTCTGCATCCAGGAGTTGGCGGCCAGGATGAAGTACGCCGAGAAGACAGTGCCGAGGTGGGCCAGCCACATGGTGGCCGCGTGCAGGCCGCGGGGGAGCTTGTCCCAGCCGAAGATCCACAGGCCGAGGAACGTGGACTCCAGGAAGAAGGCCAGCAGCCCCTCGATGGCCAGCGGCGCCCCGAAGATGTCACCGACGAAGCGGCTGTAGCCGGACCAGTTCATGCCGAACTGGAACTCCTGGACGATGCCGGTCACCAGGCCGAGGGCGAAGTTGATCAGGAACAGCGTCCCGAAGAACTTGGTCAGCCGGAGGTACTCGGGCCTCTTCTTGAACACCCACAGCGTCTCGAAGGAAGCGACGATGGCCGAGAGGCCGATCGTGATCGGGACGAAGAGGAAGTGGTAGACGGTGATGATGCCGAACTGCCAACGGGCAATCTCGAGAACGTCCAAGGAAGCGTCTGCTTTCAGTGCGGTGCGGGGCCTGGTGGGGGGCGCGCGTGTGGGATCTCTACGGAACGTCGTGGAGATTACGAGCGGGCGCCGTCGTCCGGCAGAGTCGCGCGACCTGCACGCCGCAGGACGAACGTCCCGACGGCGGAGAGGGTCGCCGTCGCGTCGACGAGCCGCGTCTAGACGGGCGCCTGCGCGGACGTGTCCATCCCCGCTCCCCGGCGCCGTCGTCCCGCGACCGGGACCGCAGGCAGGTCGGCCTCGGTGCGGGGGCTCACGTGCTGCCCGCCGCGCCGCCCGGAGCCGCGGCGGCTGATCACGAACGCCAGCACCTGGGCGACCGCCGCGAACAGCTCCGCGGGGATCTCCCGGCCGACCTCGGTGGAGGAGTACAGAGCGCGGGCGAGCGGTACGTCGCGCACCAGCGGCACCTCGTGCTCGACCGCCCGCTCGCGGATGGCCGCCGCGATCGCGCCCGCCCCGCGGGCCACGACGACCGGCGCGCCGCGCTCGGCCTGGTAGCGCAGCGCGACCGCGACGTGGGTCGGGTTCACGAGCACGACGTCGGCGGTCGGGACGTCGGCCATCATCCGGTTGCGGGCGGCGGCGAGCTGGCGGGACCGGATGGCGCTCTTGACCAGCGGGTCGCCCTCCGTCTGCTTGTGCTCCTGCTTGATGTCGTCCTTGCTCATCCGGGTCTGCTTGCCGGTGCGGTGCCGCTGGTAGGCGTAGTCGGCGGCGGCCATCACCAGGCCCGCCACCGCGACGCTGCGCAGCAGCCCGAGCGCGTGGTCGCTGACCGCGGCCAGGACCGTGTCGACCGGCACCATCCCCCCGAGCAGCGGCATCATCGCGCGGATCGCGGACCACACGAACGCGGCGACGACCGAGCACTTGATGAGCATCTTGGTGCCCTCCCAGAGGGCCTGCGGACCGAAGATCCGCTTGGCGCCCGAGATCGGGTTGAGCTTGGAGAACGTCGGCTTCACCGCCTTGGTGGCCAGGTAGAAGCCACCCTGCGCGACGGTGCCGGCGACGCTGACCAGCGCGATCCCGCAGGAGAGGACCAGCACGGCGACGAACGCGTGCAGCGCGCCCTCGCGCAGCAGCCGGGTCGCGGTGGCGACCGTGGGGTCCTCGGTGCCGCGCAGGCTGGCGAGCACGATCTCGCGCAGCGCACCGAGCTCGTGGCCGACCATCATCGGCATCGTCAGGGCGGCGAGCATCATGGCCGACCAGGCGCCCAGCTCCTGGGTGCGCGCGACCTGGCCCTCCTTGCGCGACTCCTTCCGCTTCTTCGCGGTGGGCTTCTCGGTCTTCTCCCCGCTCACGGCTCACCCCCCGCCCGCGAGGGAGGCCATGACCTCCATGGACAGCTCGGTGAGCGTGCGCACCACGCCGGGGAGCACCGGGAAGGACAGGCCGACCAGCAGCAGCGTCAGCCCGATCTTGACCGGGAACATCACGTTGATCGCGTTCAGCTGCGGGGCCACCTTGGTCATCAGCGCCAGGCCGAGGTCGGCGATGAAGAGCACCGCGATCAGCGGCAGCGCGATCTGGACGGCGGTGACGAAGAAGACCTGGAAGGCCCGCAGCAGCAGGTCGGGGCCGTGGTCGACGTCCGGCGTCGCGCCGACCGGGAGCAGCTTGAAGGTGCTCAGCAGCCCGCCGATGACGAGCAGGTGGCCGCCGGTGGCGAAGAGGAGCATGGTCGCGAGCATCTGGTGGAACTTGCCGAACACCGTGGTCATGTTCATCGCCAGCGGGTCGAAGCCCTGCGCGAGGGCGAAGCCGCCGAAGACGTCGACGAGGCTGCCGGCCGCGGCGATCGCACTGAACAGCACCGAGGTGAGGAAGCCCATCGCCAGCCCGATCAGGGCCTGGGTGACCACGGTCACGACCAGGCCCACGGTGTCCACCGGGATCGTCGCGTCGGCCATCGCCGGCGCGACGGCCAGGGCCAGCCCCAGGCTCAGCACGACCTTGGCCATCGCCGGGACCGAGCGGGAGGAAAACGGCGGCACGACGGCCATCCACGCCACGATGCGCACCGAGGCGAGGAGGAACGCGAGCACCGGCTCGCCGGCCACCGTGATGGTCATGTCAGCCCAGCAGGGTCGGGATGCGCTCGAAGAGCTGCTCGGTGAAGGTGATCAGGGTGTGCAGCATCCAGTTGCCGCTGACGACGATGGCGACGCCGACGGCGACCACCTTGGGGACGAACGCCAGCGTGAACTCCTGGATCTGGGTCATCGACTGGAACAGCGAGACCAGGAAGCCGACGGCCAGCGCGGTGACCAGGATCGGTGCGGAGAGCTTGAGCGAGACCACCATGGTCTCCATCGCGATCGCGATGATGTCGGTGTCGGTCACGGCCGGTCCCTACTGGTAGCTCGCGACGAGGGAGGTGATGACCAGCCCCCATCCGTTGACGAGGACGAAGAGCAGGAGCTTGAACGGCAGCGACACCATCACCGGCGGCATCATCATCATGCCGAGCGCCATCAGCGCCCCGCTCACGACGATGTCGATGACCAGGAACGGGATGAAGATGATGAAGCCGATGATGAAGGCCTGCTTCAGCTCGCTCAGGATGAACGCCGGCACCAGCGTGGACATCGCGACGTCCTCGCGGCTCTCCGGCAGGTCGCGGTCGGCGACGTTCGTGAGCAGCTCCAGCTCCTCGTCGCCGGCCTGGTGCAGCATGAAGGTCCGCAGCGGCTCGATGCCGGAGTCCCAGGCCTCGGTGCTGGTCTTCTCGCCGTCGAGGTAGGGCTGCACGCCGATGTCGTTCATCTCCGAGAGCACCGGCGCCATGATGAAGAGGCTGAGGAACAGGGCCAGCCCCGCCAGCACCTGGTTCGGCGGCGTCTGCTGGAGGCCGAGGGCGTTCCGGGTGAGCCCGAGGACGATGAGGATCTTGGTGAAGCTGGTGCAGGTCAGCAGGATCGCGGGCAGCAGCGAGAGCAGCGTGAGGGTGATCAGCACCGTCACCGACGAGCTCGGCTTGTCGGCCAGGCCCTCGAGGTCGATGGTGACCGAGCTGTCCGAGCCGCCGGGGCCGCCGGGACCCCGCGGCCCGCCGGGCCCGTCCTCGTCGACCGCAGGCACGGAGACGGCCGCCGGGGCTGAGACCGGGGCGGCCGAGGCGGACCCGGCGGTGCCGACCAGCGCGCCCAGCGCGGGCGCGAGGACCAGCAGCAGGAGGACGGTCGCGCGCAGGACGGCCCGGGTCACGAGGCGCGCCCGGTGACGGCGCGCGCGGCCTGCCGCCAGGTCTGGGCGGAGAGCAGGGAGCCCGCGAACGGGCCGGAGTCGGTGGCCTGGTCGGCGCGCGGGGTCGCGGCCGGGGCGGCGGCGCGGTGCCGGCCGGCGGGCTGCGGAGCGGGTACGGCGGGGGCCGGCTCGAGCTCGGCGGCGAGGGCGGCGGCGAACGAGTCGGGGGCGGCCGGCTCGGGGGTCGGCAGCGCCACCAGGGCGCGGCGCCCGGTGGTGGACCCGCCGTCCGCGGGGGCGGCGGCGATCAGGTCGGCGGGGTCGCCGACCCCCAGGTCGGCGGGGTCGAGCTCGGCGAGCATGCGGACCTGCTGGTCGGTGGTGCCGAGCACGAGCACGCGGGAGCCGATGGTGACGACGGCGACCGACGAGCCGCGGGTCAGCGACTGCCGGTGCAGGACCTTGACCGGGGACCCAGCCCGGCCCTGGAAGCGACGCGAGCCGAGCCGGGCCAGCAGCAGCAGGAGGCCCAGGACGACGGCCAGCGACACGACCATCCGCACGGCGAGCTCGGCCACGGCTCAGACCGCCGCGCTCTCGTCGACGATCTCGGTGACCCGCAGGCCGAAGTCCTCGTCGACGACGACGACCTCGCCACGGGCGATGAGCCGGCCGTTGACGAGCAGGTCGGCGGGGCTGCCCGCGGCGCGGTCCAGCTCCAGCACGGTGCCGGGGGCCAGGGCGAGCAGGTCGCGCACGGTCATCCGGGTGCGCCCGAGCTCGACGGTGACCTCCATCTCGACGCCGTGCAGCATCTCGATGCCCCGGCCGCCGGCGACCGGCCGCAGCCGCGGGGTGCCGGGCAGCGCCGAGACGGGCGAGGGCGCGGTCGGGGTGGACGGCGCCGGCGTGCCGGCGGCGGTGGCCAGGGTCGCGTCGGGGACCAGGAGCGCCGCGGCGAGGGTGGACCCGAGCAGCGGGACCGCGGTGGACGGGCCGCCGAGCTCGTGCAGGACGAGCGCGAGGTCGAGCTCTCGGGCGGCGCTCGCCCGGGCACCCAGCATCGACGCGGCGGTGTCGAGGGCGGGCTGCACGGCGGAGGCGAGGTCGAGGGCGCCCATCGGGCTGGACGCCAGCGCGGCGACCAGGTCCTCGCCGACCAGGATCGCGATCCGGCCCCGCACGGCGCCGGTGAGGTCGGCGACGACCGCGCCGGCGAAGCGGCCGGTGAGCTGCTCGTCGCCCGGCTGCGCGTCGCCCGGGCGGAGCGGCTCGGCCGACGGCAGCGCGCCGGCGACGCCCTGCGCGGTGGCGGTCAGGATCGCGGACACCGGGCCGGAGGGCTCGTGTGCGGTGGGCGGGGTCATGCGCTCTCCTCGGGGGTGGTGACGATCAGGGCGGCGAGGCGGGGGCCCTGGGCCCCGGCGGTCGCGTGGGCGAAGGCGGTGTCGTCGACGGTGACGTCGAGCGGGGCGGAGGCCGGGTGGGCCAGGCGCAGGACGTCGCCGACGCCGAGGCCGGTGAGCGTGGCCGGGTCGAGGCCGGTGCTGCGGAAGCGCACGGCGACGTCGACGGGGACGTCCTGGAACTCCCGGTGCAGGAGCTCGGCGGCCCGGTCGCGCTGGGCCCGCTCGCGGTTGGAGACGGGGGACGGCGCCGCGGCGGCGGTCAGGTGCGGGTGCAGGCCGTTGAAGGGCAGGCAGACCGTCATCGCGTGCGGGCGGTCGTCGATCCGCAGCTCGAGACGGATCACCACCACGACGTCCGCGGGGCCGGCGGCCTGCGCGAACTGCGGGCTGTACTCGACCCCGGTGACCTGCGGGTCCAGCGCGACGATGTCGGTGAGGGAGTAGCGCATCTCGGCGAGCAGGCGGTCGACGACGCCCTTGATGATGCCGCTCTCGATCTCGGTGAGCGGCCGCCTCGGCTGGACGCCGGTGCCGGGCCCGCCGAGCATGTGGTCGATGCAGGACATCACCGCGTCCAGCGGGATGTCGAGGACGCCCTGGCCGGGGACCGGCTCGGTCGAGAACAGCGTCAGGTACGTCGTGCCGGCGAGCGAGTCGACGTACTCCGCGTAGGTGCGCTGGTCGATCCGGGTGACCGAGACCTGGCAGACGCTGCGCAGCGCGGAGGTGAAGACCGTCATCGCCTGGCGGGCGAACGCGTCGAACCCGAGCTGCAGGATCCGCTGGTGCTCGCGGGAGAGCTGGATCGGGCGCTTGAAGTCGTAGGGAACCGGCTCGACGGCCGCGCCACGACGGCGCGACCGACCCGTCGACCCGGTGGGGCCGGGGGGGACGGTGCCGGCAGGCTCGGCGGTGGTCAGGCTCACGTCGAGGTTTTCGGCGCACGCTCGAGGGACCTGAGCGGAATCTTTACCGTCTCTTCACATGCTCCCCGCGGACGCGGGCCGGACCAGTGCGGGCTACTGGGTGACGAACTCCGTGAAGTAGAGGTCCATCACCTCGTGGTGGTAGGCCTCCTCGACCTCGTGGAGCAGCTCCTTCTTGATCTTCGCCCGCTCCTTGGGCTGCGCCAGCTCCTCGGTGGTCCGGCCGCTGAAGGTGTCGATCACCAGGTCGAGCGCCTTGCTGCCGTCCGCCGCGTGGGTGACGTCGGCGGTGAGCTGCAGGGCGACGCCGATCCGCAGGTAGTGCCCCTCGGCGAGGTTCACCTGGATCGGCTCCATGACCACGACCTCGCCCGGCACCGGCTCGGCCGCGTCGGCGCCGCCCGGCTTGAGGAGGAACCAGTAGGCCGCGCCCGCGACCGCGAGCACCAGGACCAGCACGAGGAGCAGCTTCTTCCTGCTCTTCTTCGTCGGCTCGGTGTCCGTGCCGTCCGTCTGCGGCATCGTCGTGACGCTCATCGGTGGGGTCCTTCCGGGCTGGTCTCGGGGGCGGGGGCGGCCTCGGTGCTGCCGTCCGCGGTCTGGCTGCTGGTGGTCTGGGTCTGGGTCTCGGGGGAGTCGTGGAACCCCGCGGCCCGCTTCTCGCGGGCGACCTCGGCGAGCAGCGCGCGGGCGTCGGCGGGGGCGTTGGAGAGGACCACGATGTCGACCCGCTTGTTGATCGCCTGCGAGCCGGCCTCGGCCGGGTCGACGAGCGGGCGCTCGTGGCCGTACGCCGCGAGCGAGAGCCGCTCGGCGGGCACGCCCAGGTGCTCGTCGAGGCGACGGAGCACCGCGATGGCGCGGGCGGCGGACAGGTCCCAGTCGGTGTCGAAGAACCTCGGCTTCCCGGACGCCTGGTTGGTGTGGCCGTCGACCTGCAGCGGGTCCGCGAGCTCGCGCAGCACCGGGGCCATGGTGTCGACGACCAGCCGCCCGCGATCGCTCAGGGTGGCCAGGTCCGCCTCGAAGACGACGTGCTTGGAGACCAGGCTGACGACCAGCCCGCGCTCGTCGTACGACGCCTGGACGTCGTCCTCGAGGCCGCGCTCGCGCAGGGCGGCGCGGATCCGCTCGTACACCTCGTCGAGGCGCTCGACCTCGGCCGCCGCGTCGTCGCGGGACCGCTCGGCCGCCATCCGGTTCTGCTCCTGCAGGGCGCCGTCGACCGCGGCGCGCTCCTTCTCGGAGAGCGAGGCGTTCGCCAGCTGCGGGTTGATGGTGGTGATCGGCGAGTTGTCGTCGGCGAGCACGGACTCGTTGCCGTTGAGGATGGAGTCCTGGCCGAAGCCGGTCGCGAGCCCGCTCTTGAGCGCGTTGTACTTCTCCTGGTCGACGGCGCTCATCGCGAACATCACGATGAACAGCACCATCAGCAAGGTGACCATGTCGGCGTAGGTCACCAGCCAGCGCTCGTGGTTCTCGTGCTCCTCGGGCTCCTCGTGCTTGGTGCGGCGGCGGCTCATCTCAGGCCGCCTCCGGGGCGGGCTGCTGGCTGCTCGGCAGCAGCGAGGTCAGCTTCTGGGAGATGATCCGCGGGTTCGCGCCGGCCTGGATGGCGGCGACGCCCTCGATCACGACCTCCATCCGAGCGGCCTCGAGCTCGCTGAGCCGCTTGAGCCGGCTGGCGATGGGCAGCCACATCACGTTGGCGGACAGCACGCCCCACAGGGTCGCGAGGAACGCCGCGGCGATCAGGTGGCCGAGCTCCTCCGGCTGGGCGAGGTTCTCCAGCACGTGCACCAGGCCCATGACGGTGCCGATGATGCCGATGGTGGGGGCGTAGGCGCCGGCGTCGGCGAAGAACTTGGCGGCCTGCTTGTCGGCGCGCTTCTTCGCCATCACCTCGGCCTCGAGGATCTCGCGGACCTCCTCGGGGTCGGTGCCGTCGATCGCCATCGTGACGCCCTTGGCCAGGAACTCGTCGTCGAGGCGCTTGACGGAGTCCTCGAGCGCGAGCAGCCCCTCGCGGCGGGCCTTCTCGGCGAGCGTGACGACCTGGGGGACGACGTCGCCGGACGACGGCACGCTGCCGGTGAACGCTCGCCCGAGGGCGGACAGCGAGCTCTTGAAGTCGTCCATCGTGCCGCCCGCCATCGACACGCAGATGGTGGCGCCGAAGACCAGGAGCAGCGGCGGCAGCAGCAGCATGCTCATCGGGTTCCCGCCCTCGAGCACGTTGGCGGTGATGATGACGACGAAGGCGCCGCCCACGCCTGCGGAGGTCGCGACGTCCATCAGGGCTTCGCCTCCGTCCGGGCGTCGGCGTGCTCGTCGGTGTGCTCGTCGGGGTGCGTGACGACGGAGAGGGCCGGGCGCACCGGGTCCGACTCCTGGTGGCCGGCGGACGGGGTCACGGCGGCGCCGGCGATCTGCAGCGCCTCGCTGAGCGCGATCACCTCCGCGCGGTGGTGGCGGACCGCGGTGACGAGGTCGCGCAGGTCCTCGCGGACGACGTACTTGGAGCCGTCCACCAGCGTGACGATGGTGTCCGGGGTGCTGTCGATGCGCTCGATGAGGTCCGAGTTCAACACGAACGGGGAGCCTGAGAGACGGGTCAGCAAGATCATGGGGGAGCACCATCCTTAGTGCGGTGTACGGCGGCCGTCCGTGGCCGTCAAGAGACCCATCGGCCGGGCATCGCCGGACCTGAGGCCTCGGGGCCGACCGCCCGGGTGCGCCGGGCGGTCGGCCTCGTGGGCGGGGTGGTCGGGGTCAGCGCTTGATGTTGACGAGGTCCTCGAGGACCGAGTCGGAGGTGGTGATCACCCGCGAGCTGGCCTGGAACCCGCGCTGGGCGAGGATCAGGTTGGTGAACTCGGCGGCGAGGTCGACGTTCGACATCTCCACCGCGCCCCCGATGAGGGTGCCGTTGCCGTTCCGGCCCGCGGTGCTGATCTCCGCGGCGCCGGAGTTGGCGGACTGGCGGAACGAGCTCTCGCCCACCCGCTCGAGGCCCATCGGGTTGTTGAAGTCGCCGACCGCGACCTGCGCGATCTCGCGCTGCACGCCGTCGGTGAAGACGCCGCGCAGGGTGCCGTCGCTGCCGAAGTCGTACGACGTGAGCTCGACGCCCGCGGGGACGGGCGGGGTCAGGCCGTCGGCGTCGAGCCGGATGTCGACCAGGCCGCCGGTGGGCTCGCCGTTCGCGTCGATCGCGTAGCCCTGCACGCGGCTGCCGGAGGAGGTCACCAG
This sequence comes from Nocardioides dongkuii, assembly GCF_014127485.1. Lineage (NCBI taxonomy): Bacteria > Bacillati > Actinomycetota > Actinomycetes > Propionibacteriales > Nocardioidaceae > Nocardioides > Nocardioides dongkuii. Next base: position 797,800 of record NZ_CP059903.1, read on the forward strand.
GGTGCCGGTCTCGTCGAAGGTGAAGGCGCCCGCGCGGGTGTAGAGCATCTCCTCGCCCTTCTGGACCACGAAGAACCCGTCGCCCTGGATCATCAGGTCGGTGCCGCGGCCGGTCATCTGCGCCGAGCCCTGCCCGAAGTTGCTGAGCGTGCCGGCGACCTGGACGCCGAGCCCGACCTGCACCGGGTTGGTGCCGCCGCGGCCGTCGTTGGCGCCCGCGGCCCCGGTCAGCATCTGGCTCAGGGTGTCCTGGAAGACCGTGGTGCTGGACTTGAAGCCGATGGTGTTGGCGTTGGCGATGTTGTTGCCGGTCACGTCGAGCATGGTCTGGTTGACGCGGAGACCGCTGATGCCGGCGAAGAGTGAACGGAGCATGGGACTTCCTTACGGTGGGGTGGAGCCGGGTCTGGGTGTGCTGGTGCTGGTGCTGGTGCTGCTGCGTGGTCCGGGTGGTGGTCAGTCCGTGGTGGACGGGGCCGGGGTGGGCGACGCCTCGCCGACGGTGATGACCGAGACGAGGGGGACGTCGACGCCGTCGACGTCGAGGACCGGGCCGGCCGCCTCGAAGGTGACGCCGCGGACGGTGCCGGTGGTCGAGGCGCCGTCGGCGCCCGTGTAGGTCACCTGCTGGCCGATCATGCTGCTCGCGCCGAAGGCCATCTGCGCGCCGAGGACGAGCGTGGTCTGGTCGGCGACGGCCTGCATCTTCTCGAGCGCGGTGAACTGCGCGGACTGGGCGAGGAACTCACCGGAGTCGGCGGGGTTCATCGGGTCCTGGTAGCGCAGCTGGGCGACGAGGAGCTGCAGGAACATGTCCTTGTCCTCGGACTGGCCCGCTGGGGCCGCGGTCACGAGGTTGCTGAGACCTGCGGCTGGGACGGCTTCGATGCCGGAGACGGACATGGTGGGACCTTTCGGTGGTCGGGTCGGACGGTCAGGGGGTCAGAGGGCCAGGTCGAGGCCGGGACGGGGCTGCACGTCCCGGGCCGCGCGCGGCTCGGGGACGTCGGGCCGGGCCGGCCGGTCGAACCGGTCGGGGGGCCCGCGGTGCTCGCCCGCGGACCGGCCGCGGCCGTCGTACGACGGGCCGTGGTCGGCGCCGCCGCGGGCGGAGGACTCGGACGGCTGGCCGGACTGACCCGGCTGGCCGGGCAGGTCGTGGACCGCGACCCGGGCCTCGACGCCGCCGGTCTGCTCCAGCAGCCGCCGCAGCTCGGGGGCGGCGTGGACGAGGGCGTCGCGGGCGTCCGGCTGGGCGGCCAGGCGGACCTGCACCTCCCCGTCGCGGACGGTGAGCACGACCCGGACCTCCCCGAGGGTGCCGGGGTCGAGCCGCATCGTGATGCGGTGGGTGCCGTTGCCGGACTGCGAGAGCCGGACGACCTCGGGGATGACCTGCCGCGGCACCGCGGTCGCGGCCGGCTCGGCGGGCACCGGCTCGAGGCCGGCGGTGCTCGTCGCGCCGACCGTTGCCCCGCCGGCTGCGGTCACCGCAGCGGTGGCGGCCGCAGGGTCGGTGCCGGCGGGGGGCGCGGTCACGGGCGCCGCGGCGGCGGGAGCGGTCGGGTCCGGGACGTCGAGCGTCGGGACCGCCGAGGCGGCCGGAGCGGCGTCCTCGACGGTCACGGGCTCGACGGACCTCACCGCGGCCTCGAGGGCGGCGGTGGTCAGGGGGGCGAGGGCGGCCTCGGGCACCGCCAGGCGGGCCTGCACGACGGCGGCGCCGAGCGCCGGGTCCGGCGCCGGGGCGGCCTCGACCGGGTCGGCAGGGTCGACAGGGTCGGTCTCGTCGTCCTCGGGGGCGTCGGCGACGTCGGTCCCGTCGGCGGGTGCCGGCTGCGTGCCGGACACGACGGGGAGCGGGACGCCCGGCTCGGGCGCGAGCGCAACCGCCGGGTCGGCGGGATCGGCGGGGTCGGCGGGGTCGGCGGGCTCCGCTGCAGCAGCCGGCAGCGGCGCGGCGCCCGGGACGCCGGCGGAGACCGGCGTCGCCGGAGCGGGCGCCGGTCCGCCGGAGACCATCGCTGCGAGCAGCGCGCCGAAGCCGGCGGCACCGGCACCGGCACCGGCACCGGTGCCGGGCGTGGGCGCCGGGCCCGTGAGCAGGTCGAGCAGGGGGTTCGCCGGGAGCGGCGTGACGGGGCACATCAGGAGGGTCCGATCATGGCGAGGACGGAGCGGACGTAGTTCTGGGTCTCGGGGTACGGCGGGACGCCGTCGTAGCGCAGGACGGCGCCGGGGCCGGCGTTGTAGCCGGCGAGCGCGAGGTCGGTGCTGCCGAACCGGTCGAGGAGGTCGCGCAGCAGGCGCGCGGCGCCGTCCACGGCCTGGACCGGGTCGAAGGAGTCGGTGACGCCGAGGCCGCGGGCGGTGCCCGGCATCAGCTGCATCAGGCCCTGGGCGCCGGCGGGCGACACGGCCTGCGGGTCGTAGCCGGACTCCTGGCGGGCGACGGCGGCGAGCAGGCCGGCGTCGACGCCGTACCGCTGCGAGGCGCCGACGAACAGGTCGCGGTAGGGGACGTCGGCGGGCACCCGGGACGCGGCGGGGATGCCGGCGATCCCGTCGAGCGCGGGGATCCCGGGGAGCCCGCCGGACGACGTCGCGGCGGCGTCGGGCAGCACCCGCCGGATGTGGCTCGGGGTCTCGTAGACGTCGATGACGCGGACGTCGAGCCCGGTGCGCGGCGCCTCGATCATCTGGCCGTCGCCGATGTAGATGCCGACGTGGTGCACGGGGGAGCCGAAGGCGAGGATGTCGCCGGGCTGGGCGTTGTCGAGCCCGCCCTGGACGACGCGGCCGGCCTCGGCCTGCTGGTAGGAGACGCGGGGCAGGTCGACGCCGAGGTTCTTGTAGACCAGCTGGACCAGGCCGGAGCAGTCCAGGCCCTTGTCGGGGTCGGTGCCGCCCCAGACGTAGGGGATGCCGAGGTACTTGCGCGCCTCGGCCACGACCTGCTGCCCGTCCGCGCTGGTGCCGGTCGGGGCGGTGCCGGCAGCCCCGGTGCCGGAGGCGGCGGCGGTCGCGGTCGCCAGGGAGCTCGCGAAGCCGGCGGCGGTCGAGGCGCCCGTACGCGGCGCGAGCAGAGCCAGCTGGGACTGGATCTGGGTGATGCGTGCGGTGATCTCGCTGACGCTCATGCGGTCGCCTCCGCCCGGTGGCGGCGCAGCCAGAGCCGTCCGGCCACGTCGTCGAGCTCGCGGGCCTCGGCCTGCAGCGCCTCGGCACGGCGCTCGTCAGCGCGGCGCCCCAGGAGGCTCTCGACCGCGGAGAGCCGGGTGTGGTCGCCCTGCCAGTGCTCCTGGGCGGAGGTGGCCACGAGCGTGGCGGTGTCGAGCTCGGCCCGGGCGTGGGTGGTCGCCTCGCGGAGGCCGACCAGCTGGGTGCGGAGCGCGACGAAGGCGCCCATGTCGCCGCTGACGAACGACCCGTGCTGCCGGGTGATCTCCTCGAGCTCGGCCAGCCGCCCCGCGTGCGCCTCCTGCTCCCGGCGGGCCTGCTGGAGGCCGAGCCGGCTGTCCCGCTCGCGGACCTCGCGGACCCGCTCCACGGCCCGCAGGCCGCGGTCGGCCGTGCGCCCGGCGCTCACGGCGCCACCAGCGCGTTCAGCCAGGCCCAGGTGTCGCCGGTGGCGGTGGCCTCGTCCATCGGCTGCTGGAGGAACTCGTCGATCAGGCCGCGACGGGCGAGGGCGGCGTCGGCGTCGGGGTCGCTGCCCGCGACGTACGCGCCGATCTCGACGAGCTCGCGGACGTTGCGGTGCGCGGCCATCATCCGGCGCAGCCGGGTCGCGTCGGCCCGCTGGTCGAGGGTGGTGACCGCGGACGTCACCCGCGAGATCGACTCGAGGACGTCGATGCTGGGGAAGTGGCCGGCGGTCGCGAGGCGGCGCGAGAGGACCACGTGGCCGTCGAGGATCGACCGGGCGGTGTCGCCGATCGGGTCCTGCAGGTCGTCACCCTCGACGAGCACGGTGTAGAGCCCGGTGATCGAGCCGGTCGGCGAGGTGCCGGCGCGCTCGAGCAGCCGGGGGAGCAGGGCGAAGACGCTCGGCGGGTAGCCGCGGGTCGCGGGGGGCTCGCCGGCGGACAGGCCGATCTCGCGCTGGGCCATCGCGACCCGGGTGAGGCTGTCCATCATCAGCACGACGTGCCGGCCGTCGTCGCGGAACCACTCCGCGATCCGGGTGGCGACGAACGCCGCGCGCAGCCGCTCGACCGGCGGCGCGTCGGAGGTGGCGACCACGACGACCGAGCGGGCCAGGCCCTCGGGGCCGAGGTCGTTCTCGAGGAACTCGCGGACCTCGCGGCCGCGCTCGCCGACCAGCGCGATGACCGAGACCTCGGCCTCGGTGCCGCGGGCGATCATCGAGAGCAGGCTGGACTTGCCGACGCCGGAGCCGGCCATGATGCCGATCCGCTGGCCGGTGCCGCACGGCACCAGCGCGTCCAGGGCGCGGACGCCGAGGCCGAGCTGCGTCTGGATCCGGGGCCGGGTGAAGGCGTCGGGGGCGGGGTGCTCCACGACCGCGTCGTGCAGGCCGGGCAGGTCCGCGAGCGGCGGGCCGCCGTCGACCGGGCGGCCGAGGCCGTCCAGGACCCGCCCGCGCAGGGCGTCGCCGACCTTGATGGAGAGCGGTCCGCCGGTGCTGCGGACCACCGCGCCCACGTGCAGGCCCTCGGTGCGGCCGAGGGGGAGGCAGGTGAGGCCGCCGTCCGTGCTGCTGGCGACGACCTCGGCCAGCAGCGGGTCGGGGCCGCCCCCCACCTCGAGCAGGTCGCCGACCGCGGCCCGGATCCCGGAGACGCGCAGGTGCAGGCCGACGAGCTCGGAGACCCGGCCGAGCCGGAGCGGGCCGGCGGCGGCGAGGGCCTGCTCGCGGACCCGGCGCAGCGGGGCGGTGGCGAGGCTCATGCCAGCGCCTCCCGGACCCGGTCCAGGGCGGCGTCCACGCCGAGGTCGACCACCGTGGTGGCGGTCTCGACGACGGCGTCGTGGCGGCCCAGGGTCGGGTCGGCGACGACGGTGACGCCGTGGGCGGCCAGCGCCTCGGCGGCGGCGTGGGAGCGGACGTCGGGGTGGACGCGGACGGTCGTGGGGACGCCGTCGGGCAGCACCTCCAGCGCGCGGCGTACGACGTCGCCCGCGGGGTCGGCCGCGGTGGCGAGCTCGCGGCCCAGCAGGGCGGCGGTGAGCTCACGGGCGAGGCGCAGCGCCTCGTCCTCGACGGCGGCGCTCACCGCGGCGGCGGCGTCCTGGAAGGACGCGGCGGCCCGGACCAGCGCGGCCACGGCGTCGGCGTGCTCGGCCTGCCGGCGCCGCTCGGCGAGCTGCTGGGCGTGGGCGGCCTCGTCGGCCTCGTCGGCGGCCCGGGCCGCGGCCTCCCGGCGGCCCTCCGCCCAGCCCACGGCGTACCCCTGCGCGCGGGCGGCGGCGGCGGTGCTCTCGGCGAGCCGGCCGAGCGCGCGCTCGGTGACCTCGTCCCCGAGGACGGCGCGGTCGCCGAGCCGGGTCCAGGACCCGTCGCGGAGCTCCGGGGTGACCAGGCCGACGGCGCCGACGGCCTCGGGCCCGCGCAGCACGGCGGCGGCCGGGGCGTCGTACGCCTCGAAGGGCAGGACCGCCAGCGGGCTACTCGACGAACTCATCGTCGCCTCCTCGGCGGACCATGATCTGGCCCTGCTCCTCGAGCTGGCGGATGGTGCGGATGACGCCCTGCTGGGCCTCCTCCACCTGCGCGAGGCGGACCGGGCCGAGCAGCTCGATCTCCTCGACCAGGCTCTGCCCGGCGCGCTCGGAGAGGTTGCGCACGATCTTGTCGCGGACGTTGTCCGGGACCCCCTTGAGCGCGAGCGCCAACGAGGCCGTCTCGACCTGCCGCAGCACCTGCTGCACGGAGCGGTCGTCGAGCTTCGTGATGTCCTCGAACATGAACATCCGGCTCCGGACCTCCTCGGCCAGCGCCTGGTCGAGGGACTCGAGGCCCTCGACGATCTGGCGCTCGGTCGAGCGGTCGGAGCGGTTGATGATGTCGACGAGCGGGTCGAGGCCGCCGACCCGGGACATGTCCTGGGGCTGCAGCATCGAGGAGAGCTTGCGCTCGAGCGTGGCCTCGACCCCGCGCACGATGTCGGGCGAGGTCCGGTCCATGACCGCGATCCGGTGGGCGACCTGCGCCTGCTGGTCGGCGGGCAGCCCGGAGAGCAGCAGCGAGGCCTTGTCGGGCGTCATGTGGGCGAGCACCAGGGCGATGACCTGCGGGTGCTCGTCGACGATGAAGGAGCGCAGCTGCGCCGGGTCGGCCCGGTGCAGGAACTGGAAGGGCATCTGCACCGCGGCGGCGTGCAGCCGGGCGATGATCTCGGCGGCGCGCTCGGGGCCCATGGACTGCTCGAGGAGCTGCTGGGCGTACACGAGGCCGCCGCGGCTGATCGCGGTGCGCGCGGTCATCAGCTCGTGGGCCTCCTGCAGCACCGCCTGGGTCTCGGGGGCGCTGATCGAGTCCAGGCGCGCGATCTCGGCGGTGACCGCCTCGACCTCGGTGTCGCTGAGGTGGCTGAGCACCTCGGCGGCCCTGTCCCGGCCGAGCTGGACCAGCAGGACCGCGGCCTTGCGGGTGCCCAGGGAGGCGACGGCGGTGCTCACGAGGGACGCTCCACGAGCCAGCCGCGCAGCAGCTCCGCGACGTCCTCGGGCTGACGCTCGATGAGCGCGTTGAGCTCGTGGCGCATCTGGCCGGCCTCGTCCAGCTCGGCCTGCTCCAGCGCGAGGGCGGCAGGGGTGGTGGTCTCCAGCGCGGCGGTGTTCCGGGCCTGGTCGGCCCTCAGCTGCTCCACGAGGTACGACGTCGCCTCCTGCCGGGCCTTGTTCCGCCGGCGGGCGGTGACCCAGGCCAGGAGCAGCAGCAGCAGCACCAGGACGGCCAGGCCGGCCTTGCGGATCAGGTCCATCCGGGCGCTGGCGGCGTCCGCCTTCGCGGCCGCCTCCAGCTCCGCCGCGGCCGCGTCCTCCGCGGACCGGTTGAAGGGCAGGGAGGAGACCTTGACGGTGTCGCCGCGCGCCTTGTCGATGCCGATGGTGGCGGCCACCAGGCCGCGGATCTCGTTCGGGTCGACGTTGCCGGCGGCCTCGCCGTCGAGCACCACGCCGACGTGCTGCGACTCGATCGCGCCGGGGGCGGTCTCGCGGCGCTCGACACGGGACCCGACAGCGTTGTCCTGGGTGACCTGCTCCTTCTCGTAGCTGCCGTCGGTCGCGGCGGCGCCGGTCTCCTCGGTCTGGCCGTCCGGGCCGACCACGCCGCCGGCGGCGCCCGGGGCCCCGTCGACGCCGTTGTAGGACTCGGTGGAGGTGGCGGTCGAGAAGGGGACGGCGTTGCCCTCCTCGTCGTACTCGGTGGTCTCGGTGACGGTCTTGTCGAAGTCGAGGTCGACGGTGACCTGCACGGTGGAGTTCCCGGCGCCGACGACCTGGTCGAGCATCCGCTGCAGCCGGCCGTTGAGCTCGTCCTGGACCGCCTTGACCTGCTCGTTGCGGGTGGTGGCCGCGGCGCCGCCGCCGGCGCTGTCCGGCGCGGTCAGCACCCGGCCGGTGGAGTCGGCGACCGTGACGTTCTCGGGGTCCATGCCGTCGATGCTGGAGGCGACGAGGTGGACCACGGCCTGCACCTGGCTGCTCTCGAGGGAGTTGCCCGGGGAGGTCTGTAGCAGCACCGAGGCAGTGGAGGGCTCCTGCTCGTCGGCGAAGACCTCCTTCTCCGGCAGCGCGAGGTGGACGACGGCGGTCTGCACGTCGTCGATGCCCTCGATGGTGGTGGAGAGCTCGCCCTCCATCGCGCGCTTGAAGTCGGTCTGCCACTGGTCCTCGGAGGTGGAGAGGCCCTGGTCGTCGAGGAGCGAGTAGCCGCCCTCGGAGCTGGTGGGCAGGCCCTCGCCGGACAGCTCGATCCGGGTCTCGTAGACCTGGTCGCGGGGCACCATCACGGTGCCGCCGCCGCCGGCGATCTCGTAGGGGACGCCCTGGGACTCCAGCTGCTCGACGACCGCCGAGGCGTCGGTCGAGGACAGGTTGGAGAACAGCGGGGCGTAGCTCGGCGTGGACGCCCAGCGGAAGACCATGAACCCGCCGAGCAGGAGCGCCAGCGTGCCCAGCACGGCGACGACCTTCTGCCCGGTGGTGAAGGCGGCGAACGACTGGCGGAGCTTGCCGGTCAGCCGGGTGATCGTGTCCTTCATCAGACCTGCATCCGCATGATCTCGGTGAACGCCTCGACCGCCTTGTTGCGGACGGCGACCGTCACCTGGGTGGTCGCCGCGGCCTGCGAGGCCGCGATCGTGTAGTCGTGGAGGTTCTCGAGCTCACCGGTGGCGGCCTGCACGGCCAGCGAGTCGCTGGTGCGCTGCACGCCGTCGAGACGGTCCAGGCCGTCGAGGACGAGGTCGCCGAAGTCGGGACCGGAGGAGCGGGAGGCGGAGACGCCGGAGACGCCGGAGGTGGCGGCGGCCGGGGCCGTGGGGACCTGGGGGGCGACGTACGGCGTGAAGCCGGCCGCGCCGGCGAGGCCCTCGATGCCGGAGACGCTCATCAGCGGTTGCCGATCTGGATCGCGCTGGCGTAGGCGTCCTGGGCGAACTGGGTCACCTGCGAGGAGGCCTGGAAGCCGCGCTGCGCCATGATCAGCTGGCTCATCTGGCTGGTGAGGTCCATCGCGGGGCCGCGGACGTAGCCGTCCTCGTCGGCGAGCGGGTGGTCGGGGGAGTGCACCAGCACGCCCTCGGGGTCGCCGGTCGCGATGCCGGCGACGTCGACGCCGCCGTCGGGACGGGCCTGCGCCACCACCATCTGCGCGGTGAAGGCGTCCTCGTCGGTCGAGGTCATCGTGTTGACGTTGGCGATGTTGCTGCCGATCGTGTCCAGCCAGGTCTGGTGCATGCCGAGGCCGGAGCCGGCGATGCGGAGCAGGTCGAAGGCGCCCATCAGGAGGCACTCGCCGCGGTCTTGAGGTGCTCGAAGCGGTCGGTCACGGCGCGGGTCACCATCTGGTACTGGAACTGCGACTGCATCGCCGCGAGGGTCTCCTTGCGGAGGTCCACGTTGTTCCCGTTGGCGCCGACCGGGGTGTCCACGGCGACGGTGCTGATGCCGGCCCGGGCCAGGTCGGCGGCGGGGTCGTCGGAGCCGAGGGCGTCGGTGAGCGCGCTCTCGAAGTCGACGGCCACGGCGCGGAAGCCGGGGGTGTCGACGTTCGCGAGGTTGTCGGCGATCGTGCGCTGGCGCAGCGACAGCCCGTCGAGCGCGAAGCCGAGGGCAGCCGACACGGGGTCGGACGCCGAGAAGGCAGGAACGGACACGGGGGACCTCTCCAGGAGGAAGCGAGGTGCCGGTCCGTCGGCGGGTGTGCTGAGCAGTCCCTGCTCTGGGAGGTGGATCGGTCGGGGTCGTGCCGATCTGAGGACTTTCTTTTCTCGGGGTGCCGCTCAGGCGAGGACGAGGGCCAGCCGGCCGGCGCCGTACCCGGCGACGTCGACCCGCAGGTCGAGGCGGCGGCCGAGCACCTGGGTGCGGGCGCGCAGGTCGGCCGGCACCGGCGAGCCGGCCAGGTGGACGGCGTACGGGCGCAGCTGCGGGCCGTCGGCGCCGGCGAGGAGCGGCGCGACCTCGGTGATGAGGCGGTCCAGCCTCGCGCCGATCACCGGACCCAGGGTGCTCTCGGTGACCGCGGTCCGGGCGGCGGCGGGCGGCACCAGCGCCGACGCGGCCCCGGCGTACGCCGAGAGCGGCAGGTCGAGCACGACCAGGGCCCGCACCACCAGCGTGTCGTCGACGTACGACGCGACGCTGGCGGGGGTGAACTCGCTCACCGCGAGCGGCGGGCCGGGCCGGAGCGCGACCTCCCGGCGGAGTAGGTCGCCGAGCAGGTCGCGCACCTGCATGGGGCCGGGCAGGCGGACCGCCCCTGTCGACGCGTGCATGTGAGGGTGCTCCTGTTCTCAGGCGGATCGGGTGCGGCTACGCCGAGACGTCGACGTACGCCGGCACGTGGCGGCGCCCGGAGGCGCGGTCGACGCGGTCGACCACGGCCTGCTGCCGGGAGGTGTCGCCGAGACGGTCGGCCAGCTGCTCGAGGACGGCCTCCTGGCGGGCGAGGATCTCGTGCGCCCGGGCCTGGAGGGCGGTCGGGACCGGGCCCTGCGGGCTCGGGACGTCCCACTGGTCGACGCGCAGGTCGGTGCCGTGGGCGAGGGCCAGCTCGGCCCGGATCACGTCGAGCTCGATCCGGTCGAGCGTGACCTGCCAGGCGTCGTGGGCGGGGTCGATGACGACCAGCGTCAGCCCGCCGCGGTCGACGAACACGACGGCCTCAGGCCGCGCTCAGCGACAGCAGGGCGGCCTCGCGCCAGGTGGCGCACAGGTCGCTGACCAGGCTCAGGCAGCCCTCGGCCATCGCGACGTCGCGGGTGATGTTGGCGCGGACCAGCTGGGTGTGCAGGTAGTCGTAGATGGAGGCCAGGCCGGGGCCGGCGTCGCACTCCTCGACCTTCAGGCTCGCGCGCAGCTCCAGGATGATCTCCTGGGCGTGCACGAGCTGCCGGTTGGACTCCTCGCGGTCGCCCGCGACCAGGGCGTCGCGGCCCCGTGTGACGTCGAGGACGAGGCGCTCGCAGAGCATCACGAGCAGGCGGGCGGGGCTGGCGGTCGCGACCGATGCATCCATGTATGCGGTGCGCGCGTGGGTCATCATGGGTGGCCTTCCTTGGCTTCCGTGGAATGACGGGTGGATCAGGACGTGGACGTTGGATCAGGAGGAGGAGAGGGAGGAGAGCTGGCTGGACAGCCAGCTGGACTGGCTGCTCATCTGGGACAGGGCGGTCTCCAGAGCGGTGTACTGGCGCTCGAGGTTGCTGCGGCGCAGCGCGAGCCGGTTGTCCCAGTCCTCGATGCTGTCCTCGAGGCGGCCGACGCCGGTCTCGCGTCCGGTGATCACGAGGGTGAGGCTGCCCGTGGCCCGGTCGCTGGCGCCCTTGGTGACCGTCGCCATCCGGGCGGCGAACCCGTCGCCGTCGGTGCTGAACCGCTCCGCCACGCCGACCGGGTCGGCGGCGTACGCCTGGGTCAGCTTGGTGCTGTCCAGCTCCAGCCGGCCGTTGCGGTTGACCTGGATGCCGAGGGAGGCCATCGAGGTGTTGTCAGCGGGGTAGACCGCGTCGACCAGGGCGCTGCGCAGGTTGCGGAGCGTCGCGTCGCCGGCCAGGGCGCCGGGCTTGCCCAGGATGCCCTTGGTCGAGGTCTGGACGTCGATGTCGGCGAGCACGGCGTTGATCGAGTCGACCAGGTCCTTGACCTTGGCGGTCACGGCCCCGGTGTCGCGGGTGACGCCGAGCGCCGCGACGTCCCCGACCTTGGCGCCGGCGCCGAGCGCCAGGGTGATGCCGGGCATCACGTCGGTGAAGGTGTTGGTGCCCGAGGTGACCCGGATGCCGGCGCCGAGGTCCAGCGTGGCGTCGGCGCCCGGTCGCACGGTGGCCCCGCCCAGGAGGGGCGAGCCGTCGGCGGCGGTGAGGGCGAAGTCCTGCGCGGCGCCGGTGGCGGTGGACTCCACCAGCAGCTGGTAGCGGCCCTCGGAGACCTGGATCGCCGAGGCGCGGAGCCCGGTGGCGTTCGCCGGGTCGTTGATCGCCGCGACCAGGCCGGTCAGGGTGCCGTCGGTGGCGAGCGTCTGCGGCGAGCCGTCGAACCGCTCCAGGAGGACGTCGGTCGAGGCGCCGGTGACCTGGTCGCCCAGCGCGTGCTGCTCGGCGTACCCCAGCTGGTGGCTGCGGGCCACCGAGGTCACGGTCGCCGACAGGGAGCCCGGCGACGCCGTGGGCCCGGTGGTGATCGTGACGGCGGCGTTCGAGGAGGTCGCCGTGAGCGGCGACCAGGCGGCTGGCTTGGCGAGGTCGGCGGCCTTGGTGGCGAGCGCGGCGACCTTGGCGTTGAGGTTCTGCAGGGTGGTCAGGACCGACTTCTCGGTCGAGACGCGGGTCTTGAGGCGGTCCTGCGGCACCGCCTCCAGCTGCATGAGCTGGTTGATGATCGTCGAGGTGTCCAGGCCGCTGGCGAGACCGCTGATCGTGGCCACGGTTCCTCCTTCGGCTCGTGCGACAGGTCGGGGGTGGAGCGGGGACAGGGGTGGGAGCGCGGGTCACGCGCTCCCACCCCGGTCAGGGTCAGCGGAGGAGGCTGAGGACGCCCTGCGGGGCCTGGTTGGCCTGCGCGAGCATCGAGGTGCCGGCCTGCGACAGGATCTGGGCGCGGGTGAAGTTCATCATCTCCGAGGCCATGTCGGTGTCGCGGATCCGGCTCTCCGAGGCGGACAGGTTCTCGATCGCGACGTTGGTCGACGCGATCGTGTGCTCGAACCGGTTCTGCACCGCACCGAGCTCGGCGCGCTGCGCCGAGATCGTGGTGATGGCGGCCTTGACGGTGCTGCTGTCCTCGATGTCGACGGCCGCGACGTTCAGCTCGGACAGGGCGCCAGGCCTGGCGGCCGTGGCGGGCACGGCAGGCGGGCCGGGCACGGCGGGCGTGCCGGCCGTGCCGGTGCCGTCGATGGTGATGATGTCGCCGTTGTCGGAACCGACCTGGAAGGTCAGGTCCTTGCCGTCGAAGAGCTTCACGCCGTTGAACGTGGTCTTGTCCGCGATTCGGTCGATCTCCTCCTTCAGCGCGCTGAACTCGGACGACAGGGCGGCCTTCGAGTCGTCGTTCTGGATGCCGTTGGCGTACTGCACGGAGAGGTCGTTCATGCGCTGCAGCATGGAGTGGACCTCGGTCAGGGCGCCTTCCGCGGTCTGGGCGACCGAGATGCCGTCCTGGGCGTTGCGGACGCCGACCTTGAGGCCGCCGGTCTGGGCGCGGAGGCCCTCGGAGATCGCCAGGCCGGACGCGTCGTCGGCGGCGCGGTTGATGCGGAAGCCGCTCGAGAGCTTCTCGAGGGACTTCGACATCTGGCCCTGGGTCACCGACAGGTTGCGGTAGGTGTTGAAGGCGTCGGTGTTCTGGTTGATGCGGAGACTCATGATGGTGTTCCTTCCTGGAATGTGAGTCGGCGTGGAGCCCGTCCGTGGGCTCCTGCTCTGGGTGGTGCGCCCCTCCCATCGGCGACGGGTGCGGGGGCTTGAGGAGTCCGGGGAGGAATTTCCTGCGACTTTTTCTCCGCAGGTCCGCCACCGGGCTCCTCGAGATCAGCCGGCGGCCTCGAAGGGCGCCGGGAGGGTGCGTCGTCCGGACGTGTGCCGCGCGGCCACGGCGCGGAAGTAGGCGTCGCGGCGCTTGGCCGCACAGCCGTCGGGACGCGCGTGGGCGGGCACCAGGTCGGGGTCGAGCGCGGAGTTCATGGCGTCGCGCAGCAGGACGAGAGCCTCGGCCCGCATCTGCGAGATCCGCGACTCCGAGACCCCGAGCTCGTCCGCGATGTCCAGCATCGGGCGCTCGTCGAGGAAGTAGCCCTGCACCACCGCGCGCAGCCGCTCGGGCAGCTCCTCGATGGCGTCGACGAGGTACTCCAGGCGCTCCTGGTGCTCGACCAGAGCCTCGGGCGACGGGTCGGGGCTGGCGAGGATCTCCGCGAACGGGGTCTCGGCCGAGCCCTGCAGGGAGAGCACGTTCGCGCGGGCGACGTCGTCGTCGTTCCCCTCGACCTCGCCGACGGTGATGCCGAGCTCGGCCGCCACCTCGGCGTTCTCGGGGGAGCGGCCCAGCGAGGTGGCGAGCCGGGTGCGGGTCTCGTCCAGCTCCCGGCCGCGGCGGCGCACCGATCGGGAGGCCCAGTCGACGCTGCGGAGCTCGTCGAGGATCGCGCCGCGGACCCGGCTCGCGGCGTACCGCACGAACGGGACGCCGCGGTCGTCCTGGAAGGAGCGGCCGGCCTTCACCAGGGCGGTGAGGCCCGCCGAGTGCAGGTCGTCCCGGTTCACGTGCGAGGGGACGCGGCTCATCGTCTCCCGGACGATGTGGGCGACCAGGCCCATGTGCTGGACGACGAGCTCGTCGCGCTCGTGCGGCGTGCCTTCGACGCCGCTGGGGTCCGCGGTCACGTGCTGCTGCACGTCGTCTCCGAAGCTGCTCATCATCCCTCGCTCTCGTTGCCGGTGGCGGGGTCCGGGTGCTCTGGCACCGGCCTCGCGACAAGAAGAATGGGCACCACCCCCGCGGCATCCAAGGGCAATCGTGCGATCTTCAACCGGCCGACTAGACCGACGCCGGGCGCTCCATGAAGAACGGATCAAGATCCCGGAAGAGGCCTTCAGTCCTCCAGGTGTCGTGGCGATCGTGGCGCGCTCGAGCCCACCCTCTCGGTGCCCCCCGGGGCATTCATCGCCCTGCGAGCCGGGAACCTCTCAGGTCCGTCGGGGGGCGGGCGATGGTCAGGACGCACCCCCCGTCCATCCCCCCACACCGCCCCCGGGCCAGGAGGTTTCTCGTGGAGAAGCTGTCCCTCATCCTCTGGCGAGAGCGCGAGCTCCTGGAGACGCTGCTCTACCGGCTCGAGGTGGAGCAGCTCGTCCTCGCCCAGGGCCGCTCGCGGTGGCTGATGCGTGCCGCGAACGACGTCGAGAGCATCCTGCAGCAGCTGCGCGAGACCGAGATCCTGCGGGCGATGGCCGCGGACGAGGCGGCGACGTCCGTCGGCCTCTCCGCCAACCCCTCCCTGCGGGTGCTCGCCGAGTCGGTGCCGGAGCCCTGGCACGAGATCCTCATCGACCACCGCGATGCCTTCGTCTCGCTGACCGACCAGGTCATCGCGCTCGCCGGCGTCAACCGCGACCTGATCACCACCGGCTACCGCGCTGCCCGGGAGACCCTGCTCGACCTCGGCGGAGCGCCGGACAGCTACGGCCAGGACGGCGCCGCCGTCGCGACCGCGCCGGCCACGCGCCGCTTCGACCGGAGTCTCTGACATGGCCGGGTCCCTCTCCTCGCTCAACACCGCGCTGTCCGCCCTCCAGTACCAGCGGGTCGCGATGGACGTGGCCTCCTCGAACATCGCGAACGTCAACACCGAGGGCTACACCCGCCGCCGCGTCCAGGGCGAGTCCCTCGGCGCCCCGGCCGTCCCGGCCGTGTGGTCGCGGTACGACGGCGCCGGCGGCGGCGTCACGGCCTCCCGGGTGGACCGGATGGTCGACCCGCTCCTCGACGCCCGCGGCCGCTACGAGCACGGCCAGCAGTCGTTCCTCCAGACCCGCGCCGACGTCCTCGCCCGGGTCGAGGGCGGCATCGGCGAGCCCGGGGACACGGGCGTCTCCGCCGCGCTGAAGCAGTTCCGCAGCAGCTGGCACGACCTGGCCAACAACCCCGGCGGCGAGGCCGGGCGGAGCCAGGTGCTGGCGACGGCCACCTCGCTCGCCGACGCGATCCGGGCCCAGGCCTCGAACATCACCAAGGAGCAGGGCGACCAGCAGGCGCGCCTGGTCACCGTCGTCGGCGAGGTCAACACGCTCGCGCAGGAGCTGGCGGCGACCAACCGCACGCTGGTCTCCACCTCGCTCAGCGGCGTCGACAACGTGGACATGCTGGACCGGCGCGACCAGCTGACGATGCGGCTCGCCGAGCTCACCGGCGGGGTCGCGACGATCCGGCCCGACGGCGCGGCCGACGTCCGGGTGGGGGAGGCGGTCCTCGTCTCCTTCGACTCCACCACGCCCCTCGACGCCACCGCGCCCCCCACCGGCGTGGGCGGCGAGCTCGGCGCGGTCCGCGAGCTGCTGACCACGACGCTCCCGGCGTACGGAGAGGCCCTCTCCGAGGTCGCGCAGACACTGGCCGACGAGGTCAACGCGCTGCACAGCTCTGGCTTCGACCAGGACGGTGCGCCCGGACAGGCGCTGTTCGCCTACGACCCGGCGAACGTCGCCGGGACCCTCTCGGTGGCACTCACGGACGGTCGCCGGCTGGCGGCGTCCGGGCTGCCGGGCGGCGTCACCGACGGCTCGGTCGCCGACAAGCTCGGCGGCCCGGGCGCCACGGACTCGGCGTACCAGCGCCTGGTCGTCACGTTCGGCACCCAGGTCGCCTCGGCCGCGCGGCTCGCCGCCACCCAGGGCCTGGTGACCGCCCAGGTCGACGGGTCCCGCGAGCAGCTCGCGGGCGTCAACCTCGACGAGGAGATGGTGTCGATGATGTCGGCCCAGCGCTCCTACGAGGCCGCCGCCCGCGTGATGACCGTCGTGGACTCGGTGCTCGACACCCTCATCAACAGGACAGGACTGCTGCGCTGATGACGTACCGGATCACCCAGGGGATGCTGACCCACCGGTCGGTCGACTGGCTCCAGAGCAGCCTCGGCCGCACGGCCAAGATCCAGGAGCAGCTGTCCACCGGGCGGGTGCTCAACCGGCCCTCGGACTCGCCCAGCGGCACCACGACCGCGATGCGGCTGCGCTCGGAGCTGGGCGACCAAGGACAGTACGTCCGCAACGCCGAGGACGGGTCGGCCTGGCTCGACCTCATCGACGGCACGGCGGACGCCATGACCACCGACGTACGCCGGGCGCGCGACCTCGCGATCCGGGGCGCGAGCGCCGGCGCCGCCACCCCCGCCGCCCGCGGCGCGCTGGCCGCCGAGATCGACCAGATCCGGGAGAGCCTGCTCGCGCAGGCGAACACCGACTACCTCGGCCGCCCGGTCTTCGGCGGCGTGACCGCCGGGAGCAAGGCGTTCGACGACACCGGCGCGTACGTCGGGACCCCCGGCCCGGTGATGCGCACCGTCGCCGACGGGATCAGGGTCCGCGTCGACGTGGACGGCACCGACCTGGTCGGCCCCAACGGCGCCTCGCTCTTCGACGACCTCGACGCGCTGTCCGACGCCCTGCGCGCCGGCGACGACGCCGGCATCGGTGCCGGGCTCGACGCGCTGGGCGGGCGGCTGGAGAAGCTCGCCGCCGTCCGCGCCCAGGTCGGCGCCACCCAGTCCCGGATCGAGGCGGCCTCGCTGAAGGCTGCCAACGCCGAGCTGACCCTCACCCAAGCCCTGTCCGAGGTCGAGAACACCGACCTGCCCCGCGCGATCGTGGACCTGAAGATGCAGGAGGTGGCCTACGAGGCCGCCCTCGCCGCGACCGGACGTGTCCTACAACCGAGCCTGGTGGACTTCCTGCGATGATGACGATGATGGAACAGACGACCGAGATGCCGACCCCGGCCCTGCCCGACCTGCCGGTCATCGAGCTGGTCCAGCCCATGCCGGGCTTCCCCGACCGGCGCCGGTTCGCCCTGGTGATGCTCGACGATGCCGGCACGCTCTGCGCCCTGCGCTCGCTCGAGGACCCCGACCTGCGGTTCCTGGTGGTCACCCCGGGCAGCTTCTTCCCCGGCTACAGCCCGGAGATCGACGACGCCGCCGCCGCCGAGCTCGGGCTGACCGTCGCGGAGGACGCCCTGGTGCTGCTGGTGCTCACCGCCGGCGCCACCCTCGACGAGACGACGGCCAACCTGTTGGCCCCGGTCGTGGTCAACATCGCCACCCGCCGCGCCGCGCAGATCATCCTCGACGATTCGTCATTGCCGGTGAGCGCGCCGCTCGTGGCGTAGGTTGGCCCCATGCTGGTCCTGAGCCGCCGCGTCGGTGAGAGCGTCGTCATCGGCGACGACATCACGATCACGGTGCTCGAGGTCCGCGGGGACGTCGTCCGCGTCGGCATCGACGCCCCCCGCTCGGTCGCGGTCAACCGCGCCGAGCTGCTCCGCGAGCTCGAGAACAGCAATCGCACCGCCGCCTCGCCCAGCGACGAGACCGTCGCCTCGCTGAGCCAGGCCCTCCGCGACCGCACGACGTAGGTCGCCCGGCGACGTCGTACCTCCTGGACCCTGGTTGTCGGGAGGTAGTCCGGCACGTTCCGGTCGTGATCGGGCCCCGTCGGCAGCCGAAACGTGCCGGACTATCCCTGGAGTGGGTCGCGGCGGGGTAGTCCGCCACCTGCGTGCTGTCCCCGGGGCGGGAGACGACAAGGGTGTGTCGGACTATCCCCACCGGGATCGGTCCGGCAGCGACCCGGCTCACGTTGACCCGGCGACGAGCACTGGAATAAAGTTGTCGCGATCAACCTTATTCCTGACGTGAAACGAGCACCCGTGACCCAGGCCGGACCTCCGACCGACGAGCCCACCGCCATGTCCCGCACCGTCCCCGGCGCCCCGGACGCGCCCGCCGCGGAGATGACCCACCGCGAGATCCTCGAGGCGCTGTCGGGACTGCTGCTCGCGATGTTCGTGGCGATGCTCTCCAGCACCGTCGTCAGCAACGCCCTGCCGCGGATCGTGACCGACCTCGAAGGCACCCAGACCGGCTACACCTGGGTCGTCGTCGCGACCCTGCTCACCATGACCGCGACCACCCCGATCTGGGGCAAGCTGGCCGACCTGTTCAGCAAGAAGATGCTGGTCCAGGTCGCCCTGGTCATCTTCGCGATCGGCTCCCTGGTCGCCGGCCTCGCGCCGAGCATGGAGGTGCTCATCGGCGCCCGCGCCATCCAGGGCCTCGGCGTCGGCGGCCTCACCGCGCTGGTGCAGGTCGTCATCGCCTCCATGGTGAGCCCCCGCGAGCGCGGCCGGTACGCCGGCTACATCGGCGCGGTCTTCGCCACCGCCACCGTGAGCGGCCCGCTGCTCGGCGGCCTGATCGTGGACTCGCCGCTCGGCTGGCGCGGCTGCTTCTACGTCGGCATCCCCGTGGCCGTGGTGGCGTTCGTCGTCCTACAGCTCAAGCTGCACCTCCCGGTGATCAAGCGCGAGGTCAAGATCGACTACGCCGGCGCGACGCTGATCGTCGCGGGCGTCTCGATCCTGCTGGTGTGGGTCTCCCTGGCCGGCGACCAGTTCGCCTGGGCTTCGAGCACGACCGCCCTCCTGCTCGGGGCCGCGGTCGTCGTCATCGCCGCCGCGCTGTACGTCGAGGGCAAGGTCGCCAGCGAGCCGGTCGTCCCGCTCCGCCTGTTCCGTGACCGCACCACGTCGCTGGCCACGCTGGCCTCGGTAATGATCGGTGTCGCGATGTTCGGGTCGACGGTCTACCTGAGCCAGTACTTCCAGCTCTCCCGGGGGATGACCCCCACCAACGCCGGCCTGATGACGATCTGCATGGTGGGCGGCCTCCTCGTCTCGAGCATCGTCAGCGGCCGGATCATCACCGCCACCGGTCTGTGGAAGCGCTGGCTCGTCGCCGGCTCCGCTCTCGTGGTCCTCGGCTTCGCGCTGCTGGCGACGATCGACGCGAACACCTCCCTGACCGTCGTCGGCCTGTTCATGGCCGTCCTCGGCGTCGGCATGGGCATGACCATGCAGAACCTCGTGCTTGCCGTGCAGAACAACGCCAAGGCCGCCGACCTCGGCGCTGCCAGCTCGGTGGTCGCGTTCTTCCGCTCCATCGGCGGCACGGTCGGGGTCTCCGCGCTGGGGGCGCTGCTGGCCCACCAGGTGGCCGACTCGATGACGTCCGGGCTGCAGAAGCTGGGCGTCGACCCCGGTGCCGGCGGCGGCAAGGGCGCCATCCCGGACCTGGCCAGCCTGCCCGCCCCGATCCGCGACCTCTACGAGAACGCCTTCGGGGAGGCCACCGGCCACCTGTTCATGGTGTCCGTCCCGTTCGCCGTGGTTGCCCTCCTCTGCGTGCTCTTCATCAAGGAGGTGCCGCTGCGCACCACCGTCGGCACGGCGCAGCAGGAAGCCACGGAAGCCACCACGGAGGCCACCACGGAGGAGGCGCGAGCCCGATGACGAGTGTGGATGCAGGTCGCGACTCCCGGCGGGCGGCGCACCTCGTCACCCTCGAGAACGAGGTCGGCGTCCTGGTACGCCGGGTGCGCCGGGTGCTCGGCGTCCGGGCCCGGGCCGTGCACCCGCAGCTGCAGCCCGCGGCGTACCTGATGCTCGCCTACCTCGACTCCCACGGGCCGATGCGGTCCTCGGCGATGGCGGAGGTCTTCGACATCGACAAGGGCGCGATCAGCCGCCAGGTCCAGCACCTCGTCGACCTCGGCCTCGTGGACCGCACCCCCGACCCGGCCGACGGCCGCGCCGCGCTGGTCTCCGCCAGCGGCGACGCCGCGACCCGGCTGGCCGAGGTCGCCTCGATGCGGCGTCGGCTGCTCGACGACAAGCTGGGGGACTGGTCCGAGGAGGAGCTCGGCGACTTCGCGGCGGTCCTCGGCCGCTACAACGCCGCGCTCAACGGCTGAGCCACACCGCCGTGTCCGGCGGCAGCGCGCCGACGTCGAGCTCGCCACTCGCGATCAGCACCTCGCCGTCAGGCAGGGGCACCGGCGAGGTCCCGCAGTTCAGCACCGCGGTGACCGGCCCGCGCCGCAGCGCCAGCACGTCCGCGCCGGCGTCGAGGACCTCGACCTGGTCGCCCGCCGTCGTCGCGAAGGTACGACGCAGCGCCAGCGCCCGGCGGTAGAACGCCAGCGTGGAGCGGGGGTCGGCCTCCTGCGCGGCGACCGTGAGCGGACCCCAGTCGTCGGGCTGCGGGATCCAGGGCTGCGCGCCGCCCGGCCCGAAGTCGTACGGCGGGGCGTCGCCCGCCCACGGCAGCGGCACCCGGCAGCCGTCGCGGCCGACCTCGCCGGTGCGGAACCAGGAGGGGTCCTGCCGGTCGTCGGGGTGCACGTCGACCTGCTCGAGCCCGAGCTCCTCGCCCTGGTAGAGGTACGCCGACCCGGGCAGCGCGAGCATGGTGAGCGTCGCGGCCCGGGCGCGCGCGAGCCCGGTCGCGCCGCCGCCGTACCGGGTCGCGTGCCGCACCACGTCGTGGTTGGAGAGCACCCAGGTCGGGGAGGCCCCGACCGGCGTGACCGCGGCGAGGGTGCCGGTCACGACCTCGGCGAACGCCGTCGCCGACCAGGGCGCCAGCAGCCAGGAGAAGTTGAACGCCTGCTGCATCTCGTCGGGCCGCACGAAGCGCGCCATCGACTCCGGCGACTGCGTCCAGGCCTCCGCGACGAGCATCCGGTCGCCGGGGTAGCCGTCGAGCACCCGCCGCCAGCGGCGGTAGACCTCGTGCACCTCGGGCTGGTCCCACATCGGCTCGTCGCGCTGGGTGCGCTCGACCATCGACTCCCCGGTCGGCGCGGCGCTGCCGAGCTCCTCGCCGTCGTCGACGACCTGGTCGCGCAGGGACTCCTCCTTGACCAGCCCGTGCGCGACGTCGATGCGGAAGCCGTCGACGCCGCGGTCCAGCCAGAAGCGCAGCACGCCCTCGAACATGTCGCCGATCTCCGGGTGCCGCCAGTCGAGGTCGGGCTGGCTGGAGTCGAACAGGTGCAGGTACCACTGCCCGTCGTCCATCTGCGTCCACGCCGGCCCGCCGAACACCGAGCGCCAGTTGTTGGGCGGCTCCTCGCCCTCGGACCCGCGGCCCTCGCGAAGGAGGTACCGCGCCCGCTCCGGGCTGCCGCGCTCGGAGTCCAGCGCCGCCTGGAACCAGGCGTGGTCCGACGAGGTGTGGTTGGGCACCAGGTCGACGATCACCCGCAGCCCCAGCTCGTGCGCGCGGGTGGTCAGCGCGTCGGCGTCCGCGAGGGTGCCGAAGAGCGGGTCGACGTCGAGGTAGTCCGCGACGTCGTACCCGTGGTCCTTCTGCGGGGAGCGGTAGAACGGCGTGATCCACAGCGCGTCGACGCCGAGGTCGCGCAGGTAGGGGAGCCGGGCCGTGATGCCCGGGAGGTCCCCGACGCCGTCGCCGTCGCTGTCGGCGAAGCTGCGGACGTAGACCTGGTAGGTGACCGCGTGCCGCCACCACTCGGGAGAGTCCATGCCCCCAGGTAACCAGGTGGGGTGAGGGAGCCGGTCAGTTGAAGCGGTCGGGGTCGACCAGCACCCAGACCGCCTCGGCGGTCCCGACCACGCGGCCGTCGGCGCCGCGCACCGTGGTCGCGGTGGCGACCTTGCGGCCGTCCTGGCCGCGCGCCTCGCCCACGACCACGTGCTCCTCGCCGACGACCGGCCGGCCGGCGAGCCGGGCGGTGATCGAGCCCAGGACCATCGGCCGCTCGTCAACGCCGGCCGCCCAGGCGCCGGCGCAGTCCAGCGCCGCCCAGGTCACCGGCACCGTGGCGAGGCCGTCCTCGCCGACCGAGTCGTGCGGGGTCCAGGTCGCGGCGACGCGTCCCTCGCCGACCGGGCCGGGGAAGATCCGCAGCCCGTCGCCGGGCTCGCGACCGGTCCCGCAGGTGAAGCAGGTCGGGAACGGGTGGCTCCCGAGCCCGGCGTACGCCGCCTCCGCGGCGCGCGCCTCGTCGGCGCCCACCGCCGCGACCGGGAACGGCTCGGTGTCCGCCGCCCGCGCCTGGAGCACCACCGCGCCGTCGTCGGTGGCGACCCACCAGCCGTCCTGCTCGCCCACCTCCATCGCCACGTCGAGCGGCGGGGGCCGGCGCAGCCGCACGGTCACGGCGGGGCCGCCGGCGGCAGCCGCACGGTGGGCGGCGAGGTGGGCGGCGAGGTGGGCGGCGAGCAGGCCCGCGGACCAGCCGCCGTTGCCGGACCGGGCCGGCCCGCGGAACCGGGCGGGGACGACGAGGGAGGTCACGACCGGATCCTCTCCCACCGCGCCAGCGCCTCGCGCCGCTCCTCGGCGTGGTCGACGACCGGGTGCGGGTAGCCGACCCGGTCCCGGTCGTCCGGCGACGGGTCGTGGGGGTCGGCGACGTCGGCCAGCTCGGGGACCCAGCGGCGGACGTACCCGCCGTCGGGGTCGAACTTCCGGCCCTGCGTCGTGGGGTTGAAGACCCGGAAGAACGGCGACGGGTCGGTGCCGGAGCCGGCGACCCACTGCCAGCCGTGGTTGTTGGAGGCCAGGTCGCCGTCGACCAGCCAGTGCAGGAAGTGCCGGGCGCCGTGCTGCCACTCCACGTGCAGGTCCTTGACCAGGAAGCTGGCGGTGATCATCCGGACCCGGTTGTGCATCCACCCCACCGACCGCAGCTGGCGCATCCCGGCGTCCACGACCGGAAAGCCGGTGCGGCCCTCCTGCCAGGCCGCGAACAACTCGCCCGGCTCGTCGTAGGCGAGCCCGGCGTACTGCGTCTTGTAGTACTCCCGGGCGGTGCGCGGCTGGTGCCACAGCACGTCGGCGTAGAACTCACGCCACGCCAGCTCGGTGCGGTACGCCGCGGCGCCGCGGCCGCGGGCGCGCGCCAGGTCGGCGAGCAGCTGCCGCGGGTGCACCTCGCCGTACTTCAGGTGCACCGACAGCCGCGAGGTGCCGTCGGTGCCGGGCAGGTCGCGCGCCTCGGCGTAGTCCTGGAGGCCGCGCTCGAGGAACTCTCGCCACCGGGCCAGGGTGGCGTCCTCGCCGGCCGCGGGGAGCTCGATCCCCTCGGGGAGCGGCGTCTTCGGGAGCGCGGTGCTCGCAGCGGCTCCCGGGTCCAGGGCGAGCCACGCGTCGTGCCGCGGCGCCGGCTGCGGGTCGGCCGGCTGGTGCTGCTCCCAGACCCGGAAGAAGGGGGTGAACACCCGGTAGTGGTCGCCCGAGCCGCTGGTCAGCGTGCCCGGTGCCACGGCGTACGGCGATCCGGTGCGCACCAGCTCGGCGCCCACACCGGCCAGCGCCTGCTCGACCTCGGCGTCGCGGCGTCGTCCGTAGGGCCCGAAGTCGGCGGCCACGTGCACCTGGTCGGCACCGACCGCCCGGGCCGCGCGGACCACCTCGCGCGCCGGCTCCCCGCGGACCACCGCGAGCCCGGGCGCCCCGGCGGCGCGGAGCCCGGCGTCCAGGGAGCGGAGGGAGGCGGCGAGGTAGGCGCGGCGGCTCGGACCGGCCGGTCCCCACAGGCGCGGGTCGATCACGAACAGCGGGAGGACCTCGCCGTCGGCGCACGCTTCGAGCAGTGCGGGGTTGTCCCGGAGCCGCAGGTCGCGCCGGAACCACATCAGGGAGGCCACCTCGCCCACGATGCCAGCCGGTTGGTGGATGAGGCAGGATGAGGAGCGTGAGCGACCTGATCGACACGACCGAGATGTACCTCCGGACCATCTACGAGCTGGTCGAGGAAGGCATCGTCCCGCTGCGTGCCCGGATCGCCGAGCGGCTCCACCAGAGCGGGCCGACGGTGTCCCAGACGGTGGCCCGGATGGAGCGCGACGGCCTGCTCACCGTGGAGGGCGACCGCCACCTCGAGCTGACCGAGGAGGGCCGGCGGCTGGCCGTCCGGGTGATGCGCAAGCACCGGCTGGCCGAGCGGCTGCTGATCGACGTGATCGGCCTGGAGTGGGAGCTCGTCCACGAGGAGGCGTGCCGCTGGGAGCACGTGATGTCCGAGACCGTCGAGCGGCGGCTGCTGGAGCTCCTCGACCACCCCACCGAGTCGCCGTACGGCAACCCGATCCCGGGGCTCGACGAGCTCGGCCAGGTCGTGCTGGCCGAGGACTTCATGACCGACGTCGAGCCGCTGTCGAAGGCCGCCGGCTCGCTCGAGGGGCGGGTCCTGGTGCGGCGGATCTCCGAGGAGATGCAGAAGGACGAACTGCTGATGAGCGCGATGCGCCGCGTCGGCGCGCTGCCGGACAAGACCGTGACCGTGGTCGCCACGCCCGCCGGGGTGCTGGTCGGCTCGGGCGGCGAGACCGCCGAGATCGTGCCCGAGGCGGCCGACCACATCTTCGTCAAGCGGGTCTGATTCGGCAGGTCGGCCGGCGACCTGAGCACTTTCGCGGAAGTCGGCGAACTGGTCTCGTCCACTTCCTCCGAGACGTGCCCTCGAGGTTCCGGTCGCGTTCTCCGGGGCATACCGACGGCAGTGATCTCGGAGCACGGAAGGACTACTCCCATGGACCAGCACCTGCACACCCGGTGGGCCCCCCAGCACGACCGCGTCGACCCTGCCGACGCCCTCGCGGCGCCCGCGTCCGCGACGACCCAGCCGCTCGAGGTCGAGGACGTCGTCGACCTGCTGGCCGAGCTGCGCCTGCTCCGCCGCCTCCGGGCCGCTTGAGCCCCGGTCGATCCCGGCCCCGACTCGACGGGCCTCACCCCATCGAGTTCGCCAGCTGTGCCATCAGCCAGCCGAGCAGCAGGCACGCCACGGTGACACCGATCAGCACCACCACGAACCTCGTGGGGTGGGTTCGTGCCGACCACTTCTCCTTCATGGGACTCCCGATTCTTGTGACGGGTGCGAAACGAGGAGAGCCCCTACCGAAGTAGAGGCTCGTGGAGCTCAGCCGACGCGGATCCTCTGAGCGCGTCATCGGGCCTCTTCACAGTAGAGCGCGCCGACTCCTTCTGCGTTCGGACATCCCACGAAGTTTTCTCGCTGTGGTGCGCGGTCAGCCGCGGCTCGTGGCGAGCCCGGTGAGGAACTCGCTGCACCCCACCTCCAGGCGGTACGTCGCCAGCTCGTCGCCGCGGGTCGGGCCGCGGTTGGCGATCACCACGGTCGTCCCGGCCTTCGCGGCCCGGCGCACGAACCGGAGGCCGCTCATCACCGTGAGGCTGGAGCCGACCACCACCAGCACGCCGCCGCTGGTGCCGAGCGCGTCGACGGCGGCGTAGCAGCGCTCGACCCGCGGGGCCGGCACGTTCTCGCCGAAGAAGACGACGTCGGGCTTGAGCGCCCCGCCGCAGTCCGCGCAGCCCGGCACCACGAACGCGTCGGTGTCGTCGAGGTCGACGTCGCCGTCGGGGCGCACCTCGGCCGCGGCGTGCCGCTCCGCGAAGCCGGGGTTCAGGGCGGCGAGCCGCTCCTGCAGCGCGGTGCGGGCCGACGTACGCCGGCAGCCGAGGCAGACCACCTCGGCGATCCGCCCGTGCAGCGCCACGACCCGCCGGCTGCCCGCGCGCTCGTGCAGCCCGTCGACGTTCTGGGTGATCAGCAGCTCGGGGTCGAGGGCCGCGAGCGCGAGGTGCCCGGGGTTGGGGTCGGCGCGCCGCATCCGGGCCCAGCCCAGGTGGCTGCGCGCCCAGTACCGCTGCTGGGCCGCCGGGCCGGAGACGAACTCCTGGTAGGTCATCGGCGCCCGCGCGGGGGCGCCCGGGCCGCGGTAGTCGGGGATGCCGGAGTCGGTCGAGAGGCCCGCGCCGGTGAGCACGACGAGCGGCCGGTCCCGCAGCAGGTCGACGACCTCCGCGACCCGGCCCGTGGCGTCGGCGGCCAGGGTCAACGGGCGTACCGCAGCGCCGCGCGGGCGCGGGCCTTGTCCGCCTCGACCTCGCGGTTCTTCGGCGGCGCCGTCGTCACCCACTCGTCGAGCAGGTGCTCGGTGAGGTGCGCGATCTCGGCGACGGCCCGGTCGAACGCCGCCTGGTTGGCCTGCGACGGCTTCGTGGTGCCGCTGACCTTCCGGACGTACTGCAGCGCGGCCGCGGTGACCTCGTCGCGCGTGGCCGGCGGCTCGAAGTTGCTGAGCGGGCGGATGTTGCGGCACATGCACCCAGCGTACGACGGGGCGGGCGCTGCGGTCAGGGGTCGATTCAGAGGTCGAAGAAGGACACCTCGTCGCCGGTGACCAGCACGACCCGGCCGTCCCCGAGCGGGACCGTGCGCACCTCGTCCACGTCGGTGCCGTGCTCCACCTCGACCATCCGGTTGCGCATCCGGCCCTCGCCCAGGGTGATCACCGAGACGTAGCCGGTGCGCCCCGTCGAGCCCTCGGCCACGACGGTGAGCACGGTCCGGACCTCGGGCAGCCAGGTCAGCCGGCGCGGGTCGAGCCCGGCGAGGGCCTCGGTGCCGCCGCCGTAGGAGAGGACGTCGATCCGGCGCGGGTCGGCGAGGTCGGTGACGTCGAAGAGGCCCACCTGGGCGCCCCAGGCGCGACCGCCGGCGGTCGGCCCCTGCCCGACGCCGACCAGGCGCCGCCCGCCGAGCGGGTGGAGGTACTCGGAGAACCCGGGGATCTTCAGCTCGCCCAGCAGGGTCGGGTCGTCGGGGTCGGTGAGGTCCACGGCGTACAGCGGGTCGACCTGGCGGAAGGTCACGACGATCGCCAGCCCGTCGAACCAGCGCACCGACTCGATCTGCTCGTCCACCCCGAGGCTGTCCACGCGCCCCACCTCGACCAGGGACGAGCCGTCCTGCTCGAGGGTGAGCACCGCGTTGAAGTTCCCGGTGCGCTGCGTCGGGCCCACCGCGAGCCGGAGCACGCCGTCGTGCTCGTCCACCGCCCAGCGGTCGGCGACGTGGCCGTCCACGCGTCCGCTGGCGAGGTACGTCGTGCCGGTGCCGTCGAGGGACAGGTCGTGCACCGTGGTGGTCCCGTCGAGCTCGTCGCGCTTCTCCGGGCCGGGGCGGAAGGGGGCGACCGTGTCGCCGGGGCAGCACGTGTCCCACTCCGACCAGGCCGCCTGGTGGGAGGCGGCGAGGTAGAGGTGGTCGGTGGAGAAGTACGCGACGTCCGCGGCGGCCGAGAGCCCCTGCACGCTGCGGTCGCGCTGGTCGCCGGCCTCGAACCCGACGACGGCGAGGGTGTCCAGGCCGGCGTCCTCGTCGGGGAGCGCGACCGCGTCGCAGTCGAGCAGCGGCTCGGCGGTGCCGTCCGTGCCGTCCTCGTCGTCGGTCACCAGCGGCAGCCAGTCCTCGATCGTGGTCTCCCGGACGATCCGGCGGTTGTCCTCGAGCGCCTCGCGGTCGTCGCGGAAGCCCGGCTGGACGAAGTCGAGGTCCGGGAGCCCGGCGGCCACGACCACGCGCACGGTGGACCCGTGCAGGCGCGCCCCGAGCAGGTGGCCGTCGTACTCGGTCGTGGCGGTGAGCCGGGGCGCCGCCGGGTCCGAGACGTCGACGGTGTGCACCCGCGTGGTGCCCTCGGCGTACGCCTCGTCGTAGACCTCGGCCTCGGTGTCGTCGACCACGACCGTCACCGTGTCGCCCGCCAGCAGCAGCTCGCCGCCCGCGGACCCGGCGACCGGCACCGAGCCGAGCGCTGCCAGCGGCTCCCCGTCCGCGGCCCCCGCAGCCACGTCGTAGGTGCGCAGCACCCCCTCGTCGAGCCGGACCAGCAGCTCGCCGTCGGTCTTCACGACGTCCGGCTCGTCGACGCCGGCCTCCTGGACGTTGGTGCCGCTCTCGCCGCTGGTGGCCCGCTGGGTGGCCGGCGCGGGGGCCGCGGCGCCGGCGCGGGCGGAGAACGCCCCGTCGCCCGCGAGCGGCGCCGCCTCCTCGGGGCCGTCGAGCATCACCACGTCGTTCTCCAGCACCGGGTGGAGGCTGGTCCAGCCCCATGGGCCCACCCTCGCCTCGGCGCGCTCGACGTACGACGAGAGCAGGTCGGCGCAGGAGTCGGCGTACGACACCGGCGCGCCGGGTGCCGCGGCCGGCACCGGGCCGGGACCGGCCGCCAGGGTGCTGGCGTCGTCCGGCCGGTCGCGCGCACCGGCGGGGTCGCGGTCGGCGACGAGGGTGCCGGCGAGGAAGGCGCCCGCGAGGGCGCCGGTGAGACCGAGGGCGAGGACGGGGCGGGCCATGAGGGGTCGGACGCGGCCGGGGCGGCCGGGGTTCCCTGGTTCCGGCTGGCACCATGGCCGCCATGGCTGCTGACCCCGACCTCGACCTGGTGCTCTTCGGCGCCACCGGCTTCACCGGCGCGCTGACCGCCGAGTACCTCGCCCGGCACGCGCCCGACGGGCTGCGGTGGGCGCTGGCCGGCCGCAACCGCGACAAGCTCGAGGCCGTGCGTGCCCGGCTGGTCGTGATCGCCCCGCACCTCGGCGAGCTCGAGCTCCTGCACGCCGACGTCACCGACCCCGCCTCGCTCGCCGACGTCGCCGCCCGTGCCAAGGTCGTCATCACGACCGTCGGGCCCTACCTCACCCACGGCGAGCCGCTGGTCGCCGCGTGCGCCGAGGCCGGCACCGACTACGTCGACCTGACCGGCGAGCCGGAGTTCATCGACCGGATGTACGTCGCGCACCACGCGACCGCCGTGCGCACCGGCGCCCGGATCGTGCACGCGTGCGGCTTCGACTCGATCCCGCACGACCTGGGCGCGATGTACACCGTCCAGCAGCTCGCCGCCGAGGGCCCGGTGACCGTGCGCGGCGTCGTGCGCGCGGCGGGCACCGTCTCCGGCGGCACCTTCCACTCCGCGATGACCCAGTTCTCCCGGGCGCGGCAGCTGCGGGAGGCCGCCCAGGCGCGCCGCCGGATCGAGCCGCGTCCCGAGGGCCGGTCCTCCCGCGCGGTGGCGGGCAAGCCGCACCGCGACCCGGTGCTCGGCTACTGGCTGCTCCCGCTCCCGACCGTCGACCCCGCGGTGGTGGCGCGCAGCGGCGCCGCGCTGGCGTCGTACGGCCCGGAGTTCCGGTACTCCCACTACGCCGGCGCCAAGACCCTGCGGTACGCCGCGGGCGGCGCGGTCGGCGTCGGCGCCCTCGGGGTCGCCGCCCAGGTCGCCCCGCTGCGCAACCTGCTGCTGAGCAAGGTGCCGCAGGGGGAGGGCCCCGACGAGCGCCGGCGCGAGAAGGCCTGGTTCACCGTCGACTTCGTCGCCGAGGGCGACGGGCGCACCCTGCACACGCGGGTCTCCGGCGGCGACCCCGGGTACGGCGAGACCGCGAAGATGCTGGCCGAGTCGGCGCTGTGCCTGGCGTTCGACGACAACCCGCCCACCGCCGGCTCGGTCACCACCGCCCAGGCGATGGGGGAGCACCTGCTGGCCCGGCTGCAGTCCGCCGGCATGCGGTTCGAGGTCGTCGCCTGACGGACCCCGGGCATAGCGAAGCCCGCTGGAGTCTCGGGTCACCAGCGGGCTTCGAGGTAGAAGTTAGGGCCGGATGGCCGGCGGTGTCCGCGGATCGGCCGAACCGGTCCGAGCGGTCCAGACCGGCCGGGTCCTCAGACCAGCTCGTGCGGGAGCCCCGTGACGTGGAGGACGCGCTGCGCGATCGTGCCCGGGCGTACCTGCAGGGTGATCTTCTCGCTGCCGTCGGCCATCGCCCGGAGGAAGACGTTCAGCGCCATGCTCGGCAGGTAGGTGACGTCGGAGAGGTCCACGGCGGTGGGGGTGCGGAGCTCGGCGAGCGTGGCCCGCAGCGAGTCGATGCTCAGCTCGTCGATGGAGCCGAAGAGGGACATCCGGTCCGGGTCGGTCAGGTGGAGCGCGCGGAACGGTTCCTCGGTCATGCGTCGGAATCTAGCCGCGCGCACCGACGTCGCGGTACGCCCTTTGGGGTGTCGAAGCGCGACAGGGAGGGTCGCGCCTAGGTGCACGGGAGCCTGTTTCGCCGCCCCCGTGGCGCGAAGACTCGGCTCTGCCCCGTCGCTGCTCACCGAGGAACCGCCATGGACGTCCCCGTCTCGATCTGGATCGTCACCGTGGGCTGTGCTGCAGCCTTCGTGGTCCTCGACTTCTACAGCCACGTGCGCTCACCGCACGAACCGACCCTGCGCGAGTCGGGGACCTGGTCCGCGTTCTACATCGGCCTCGCGCTGATCTTCGGCGTCTACGTCGGGCTCCACTACGGCTGGACCTTCGGCGGGGAGTACTTCGCCGGCTACGCGACGGAGAAGGCGCTCTCGGTCGACAACCTGTTCGTCTTCTTGATGCTCATGACCCAGTTCGGCGTGCCCCGGGCGCTCCAGCAGAAGGCGTTGCTGTTCGGCATCGCCATCGCTCTCGCCGTCCGCACGGTCATGATCCTCATCGGCGTCGCGGTCATCAACGCCTTCTCGTGGGTCTTCTACCCCCTCGGCGCCCTGCTCCTCCTGCTCGCGGTGCGCCAGCTGCGACCTCGCGACCGGGAGAGCCACACGAACAGTCGGGGGATCCGGCTGCTGCGCAGGGTGGTCCCGGTCACCGACGAGTACGACGGGGATCGCCTGAGCGTGCGTCGCGACGGCCGACGCATGGCGACGCCCTTGCTCGTCGTGGTCTTCGCGCTGGGGCTGACGGACATCGTGTTCGCCCTGGACTCGATCCCGGCCGTGTTCGGGCTGACCACCGAGGGCTATCTGGTCTTCGCCGCCAACGCCTTCTCGCTGCTCGGTCTCCGCCAGCTGTACTTCCTGATCGGGCACCTCCTGGAGCGACTGGTCTACCTCGGCGTCGGACTCTCCGCGATCCTGGCCTTCATCGGCCTGCGGCTGATCAATCACGCGCTGCACGCCAACGAGGTGTCCTTCATCAACGGCGGACACGGGGTGCACCTCGTCCCCGAGGTGCCAATCTGGGCGTCGCTGTCCTTCATCGCAGTGACGCTGACGATCGTCACCGTGGCGAGCCTGTCGAGGACCTCGGGGACGGACCCGGATCGCGACGGAGGCGCCGGGCTGCGGACGAGAGACGAATCGGCGACGGCCGACAGGTCCACCCGCTGACGATCCCCGGGCCGGGGACGCCGCCGAGGCCCCGTGCCGACCTGCGTGCCCGAGGTCGCACCCGGTGCAGGAGCCGGGCGAGGTGGTGCCCCAGGCAGGAGTCGAACCTGCGACCTTTCGCTTAGGAGGCGGCTGCTCTATCCGCTGAGCTACTGGGGCGAGCCGGGAACGGCGCCGCACATCCTGTCACGGCCGTCCAGCCGGGTTTTGCCCTACTCGCCGGTCGCGGCGAGAATCGAGGGAGCGCGCAGGTCCTCCCTGCGCCGATCCCCTGTCCACCTGGAGCATCCCCGCATGGCCGACGTCGAGCCGCCCGTCCCGGAGCAGCCCTCGGACGCCCGCGGACGGCGTACGGCGAAGCGCCGCGGGCGGGCCCGCAAGCGGCACACGGTCGCCAAGGTGCTGCTCGCGACGGCGCTCTCGCTGGCGATGGTCACCGGGCTCGGCACCATCTGGCTCTACCGCGACCTCAACTCCAACCTCACCGTGCTCGACGTCGTCGGCCAGCTCGACAACCGACCCGACAAGCCGAGCGACGACGAGCCGGGCGAGCCGCTCAACATCCTGGTGATGGGCTCCGACGACCGCGACGGTGCGGGCAACAACATCGACGGCCTGACCGGGGACGGCGAGCGCTCGGACACGACGATCCTGTTCCACCTCTCCGGCGACCGGGAGTTCGCGTACGGCGTGAGCATCCCGCGCGACTCGCTGGTCACCCGGCCGGAGTGCGAGGCCGAGGACGGCTCCACCATCCCGGGCGCGGCGAACGCCATGTGGAACGAGGCGTTCGCGCTCGGCGGCCCGGCCTGCACGATCCAGCAGTTCGAGCAGCTCACCGACGTCCGCATCGACCACTACGTCGTCGTCGACTTCGCCGGCTTCCAGACCATGGTGGACGCGATCGACGGCGTACCCGTCTGCATCCCCGAGGACATCGAGGACCCCGCCCACGGCATCCGCATCCCCGCGGGGTCGCGGGAGATCGAGGGCAAGGAGGCGCTGAACTACGTCCGCGCCCGGTACACCCTCGGCGACGGCTCGGACATCGGCCGGGTCAAGCGCCAGCAGGCGTTCATCGCCGCGATGGCCAACAAGGTCGTCTCCGGCGGCGTGCTCGCCCGTCCCGACCGGCTGGTCGGGTTCCTCCAGGCCGCCACCGAGGCCCTCACGGTCGACCCCGGGCTCAGCAACGTCCTCCAGCTCAGCAAGGTCGGGCTCGGCTTCAACGGCATCGGGCTCAACCAGATCCGGTTCATCACCGTGCCGTGGGCCTACGACCAGCGCGAGGAGTTCCGCGGCCGCGTCGTGTGGACGCCCGCCGCCGAGACCGTCTGGCAGCGGGTCCGCGACGACGAGGTCATCTCCCGCCGGCTCGACAGCACGGCGATCAACGCCGGCAACGTGCCCGGTTCCCCCGGCTCGGGCTCCGACGACGGGTCCGACGGCGGCTCGGACGGCCCGAGCGGGGGCAGCAGCGACGGTCCGGACTCGGGCTCCGGGGGCACCGACGACGCGCGCTCCGAGGAGGACAAGGCCGCGCTCGAGGCCGCGGGGCTGTGCACATGACCGGCTCCAGCTCGCCCGAGACCGAGCCCGAGCACGTCCGGCGCCGCCGGCTCGCGGAGATCTTCGGCGACACCCTCCCCGACACCACCCGCGACGAGCGCGACGAGGGCTCGCCCCGCGAGCGCGACGACCCCACCGACGCCTGGCTGCGGGCGCAGGTGCCGCCCCACCACGGGGGCTGAGGGCGGAGAGGATTCACCGGTCGACCGGTGAATCGTCCTCTTGACCGACGGAGTTTCGTCGGTCAAGGGGACGGTACGTCGGTCAGGTTGCGACCGACCGGGCGACAGCTCGGCGACGGGTCAGCGCAGCGAGCCGGGGTCACCCGAGCCGGGGCCACCTGAGCCGGGGCGCGTGCCCTGCTGGGCGGCGAGCAGGTCGCGGATCTCCTCGAGCACCGCGACGTCCGCGGGGGTGCCGGGGTCCTCGCTGGGGAAGAACTTGTCCTTGGCGACGGTGTAGGGCTTGACGATCAGGAAGTAGACGATCGCCGAGAGGATCAGGAACGAGACCAGCGCGGTGATCCAGGCGCCGACGGAGACGCCGCCGGGCTTGTAGTTGGAGAAGTTCGGCGTGCCCCCAATCTTGCCGACGAGGTCCATGATGAGGTCGACGGTGGCCGTGACCACGGCGGCGAACGCGGTGGCCATGATGAACGCCACCGCCACCTCGACGAGATTGCCGCGCAGGATGAAGTTCTTGAAGCCGCTCATGCGGTGCCTCCAGGTCGGGGAAGAAGTCAGAACTCCCGGAGGCTAGCGGGCGAAGGAGTACGTCAAGTAGAGCCGAATGGCAGCGTCCGCGATGCCCGGTACGTCGGCCGGCCGGGCGCCGACCACGACCAGCCGGCCGCTGAGCCCGTCGGTGCCGGGGCCGGTCGCCGCGTCGGGCAGCGCCAGCACCGGCACGCCGGAGGCGACCAGCGCGGGCTTGCCGCCCTGGGGGTCGGCGGCCACCAGGTCGACCACGTCGCCGGCGCGCAGCAGCCCGGCCATCGCGGCGTCGGGCAGGCGCACCGGCAGCGCCACCAGGTCGGGGCGCCCCGCCGTGAGCGCCGGGCCCACCAGGCGTACGTCGGTCACCGGCTCACCGCGGCGCAGCGGTGCGGCCAGCACGCCCCCGACCGGCTCGGCCACGAGGTCCGCCGGGACGCTGCCCGGCGCGAACGCGGACGTCGTGAGGTCACCGGCGCCGATGACGGAGCCGGCCGGGAGGTCGCGTGCCGCGACGGTCACCGACCGGGTCGCCGGGGGAGGGGCGGTCGCCGCCTGCAGGCCGGCGGCCACGGCGACCGCGGTCAGCACGGCGGCGAGCAGCCGCCGCCGGGCCAGCACGGCGCGGCGTACGGCGCGCAGCACGCGCTGGGGACGGGAGCGGTGGACCGGGTCGTCGGCGAGCATCCCCCGACGCTAGGAGGGATCGACGCGCGGTGTGCGCGTCCTCCACAGGGGAGCGGTCAGTCGGACGAGGAGGACGAGGACGACGAGGACGAAGTCGTGCTCGCGGCCGCGGCGGGCTTGCTCTCGGTCTTCGTCGCGCCGCCCTTGTCACCCGAGCCCGAGCCCGACGCCGAGGACGCCGAGTCGGACGACGCGACGGTCGAGGACGACGCGGCGCGGCTGTCGGTGCGGTAGAAGCCCGAGCCCTTGAACACCACGCCGACCGCGTTGTAGACCTTGCGGAGCCGGCCGGTGCACTGCGGGCACTCGGTGAGGGCGTCGTCGGAGAAGCTCTGGACCTGCTCGAAGGCGTGGCCGCACTCGGTGCAGGCGTACTGGTACGTGGGCATGGGGTCTCCGGATCGTGCGGATGATCGTGAGGTGATCGCGCGGCTGGCACTCGACATGTGCGAGTGCCAAGCATAAGGCACAGGCACAATGGCCGAGCCATGACCAGCGCCCCGCAGGACCCCCCGCCCCTCTCGCCCCGCCGCTGGTGGGCGGCCTTCCGGGCGTGGCCCCGCGGCGTCCGCCTCACGTCGTACGTCGCCCTCGGGCTGGCGCTGGTCCTGGTCGTGGTCGCGGTGGTCGTCGTCGGGCTGGTACGCCGGCCGCTGCCGCAGACCGAGGGCGAGGCGACGCTGCCCGGCCTGGACGGCGAGGTCACCGTGGTGCGCGACGAGCACGGCGTGCCCCAGCTCTACGGCGACTCGATGGAGGACCTGGTCCGCGCGCAGGGCTACGTGCACGCGCAGGAGCGGTTCTTCGAGATGGACGTGCGCCGGCACGCGACCGCGGGCCGGCTGGCCGAGCTGTTCGGCGAGGACGCGGTCGAGAGCGACTCCTACGTGCGCACCATGGGCTGGCGCCGCGTCGCCGAGCGCGAGCTCGCGCTGGTCAGCCCCACCACTCGCGGCCTGCTGCAGGCCTACGCGGCCGGGGTGAACAGCTACCTCGACGAGCACTCCCCGTCGGAGATCGCCGTCGAGTACACCGTGCTGAACGCGGGCGGGCTCGGCTACGCCCCCGCCGACTGGACCCCGGTCGACTCGCTCGCGTGGCTCAAGGCGATGGCCTGGGACCTGCGCGGCAACATGCAGGACGAGATCGACCGGGTGCTGGCGCAGGCGGCCGTGGGGGTCGAGCGGGCCCGCGAGCTGCACCCGGCGTACCCCGTCGACGAGCACGCGCCGATCGTCGGCCAGGGCGCGGTCGTGGACGGCGTCTTCGACCAGGACGCCACCGCCAACACCACCCGCAACCCGCTGCGCCCGGCGTTCACCGCCGACCAGCGCGCGGTGCTCGGCGAGGTGGGCGCGGGCCTGGGCCGGCTGCCCGCGCTGCTCGGCCGCGGCGAGGGCGTCGGCAGCAACAGCTGGGTGGTGGACGGCGAGCACTCCGCGACCGGCGCCCCGCTGCTCGCCAACGACCCGCACCTCGGCGTCGGCATGCCGGGGGTGTGGATGCAGATGGGCCTGCACTGCCGGGACGCGGGCCCGGACTGCCCGATGGACGTCGCGGGCTTCACCTTCTCCGGCGTGCCGGGCGTCGTGATCGGCCACAACGCCGAGATCGCCTGGGGGTTCACCAACCTCGGCCCGGACGTCACCGACCTCTACCTCGAGCGGGTGCGCGGCGACGAGTGGCGCTACGACGGCCGGTGGCAGCCGCTGAGGGTCCGCACCGAGACCATCGAGGTCGCGGACGGCGAGGACGTGACGATCCGGGTCCGCTCGACCCGGCACGGCCCGATCCTCTCCGACGTCTCCGACGAGCTCGCCGACGTCGGGGAGAAGTCGCGCCCCGGGCGCGGCCTGGCCGTCTCGCTGGCCTGGACGGCGCTCGACCCCGCCCCGACCGCCGACGCGATCCTCGACCTCAACCTCGCCACCGACTGGGACTCCTTCCGCGCCGCGCTGTCGTCGTTCTCGGTGCCGTCCCAGAACGTCGTGTACGCCGACCGCGAGGGCCACATCGGCTACCAGGCGCCGGGCCGGATCCCGATCCGCAAGTCCGGCAACGACGGGACGGTGCCCTCGGCGGGCTGGCGGCCGGAGAACGACTGGACGGGGGAGTTCGTCCCGTACGACGGGCTGCCGCACGTGCTCGACCCGGAGGAGGGGTTCGTGGTCACCGCCAACCAGGCGGTCATCGGCCCCGACTACCCCTACCGGCTCACCGAGGACTGGGACCACGGCTGGCGCGCGCAGCGGATCCGCGAGCGCCTCGAGGACGCCGGACCGCTGACGGTCGCGGACATGCAGGACCTCCAGCTCGACGCGGACCACCCCCTCGCGGCCGCGCTCACGCCGTACCTGCTCGACGTGGAGCTGCCCGAGGGCTACTGGTCCGGCGGCCAGGAGCTGCTCCGCGACTGGGACCTCCAGCAGACCGCGGGCAGCGGCGCGGCGGCGTACTACAACGTCGTGTGGCGCAACCTGCTCGCCCTCACCTTCCACGACGAGCTGCCCGAGGAGCTGTGGCCGAACGGCGGCTCGCGCTGGTACGCCGTGGTCGCGCGGCTGCTCGAGGAGCCCACCGACCCGTGGTGGGACGACGTGACCACCGAGACCACGGTGGAGACCCGCAGCGACGTGCTCGAGCAGGCGATGCGCGACGCCCGCGACGAGCTGACCCGGCGGCAGGCCCGGGACCCGCGGGGCTGGGACTGGGGCCACCTGCACCGACTCGACCTGCGCTCCTCGACCCTCGGGGAGTCCGGGATCGGCCCGGTCGAGTGGCTCGTGAACCGCGGCGGCTGGGAGGTCGGCGGCGGCAGCGGCACCGTCGACGCCACCGGCTGGGACGCCGCGGAGGGGTACGCCGTGACCACCGCCCCCTCGATGCGGATGGTCGTCTCGCTCGGCGACCTGGACGCGTCCCGGTGGATCAACCTCACCGGCGTCTCCGGCCACCCCGCCAGCGACCACTACACCGACCAGACCGACCTGTGGGCCCGCGGCGACTCGCTCGCCTGGCCGTTCACGCAGCCGGCGGTCGAGGACGCCGCCCAGCACGTGCTGACCCTGGTGCCAGGGGCCGACCCCGACGCCGGCGGTGGTTGAGCGTCGGGCCTACGCCGGTGGTTGAGCGTGTCGAAACCCCCGCAGCGGACGAGCAGCGGTGGTCGCCGTCGTGCGTCGGCTCACCGGGTTTCGACACGCTCACCCGCTAGCGCGGCTTCGCTGCTCAACCTCCGGGGGTGAACCGCCGGACCCCGACGGCGGTGGTTGAGCAGCGAGGAGCGCCAGCGACGAGCGTGTCGAAACCCCCGCAGTGGACGAGCAGCGGTGGTTGCCGTCGTGCGTCGGCTCGCTGGGTTTCGACACGCTCACCCGCTAGCGCGGCTTCGCTGCTCAACCTCCGAGGGTGAACCGCCGGACCCCGACGGCGGTGGTTGAGCAGCGAGGAGCGCCAGCGACGAGCGTGTCGAAACCCCCGCAGCGGACGAGCAGCGGTGGTCGCCGTCGTACGTCGGCTCACTGGGTTTCGACACGCTCACCCGCTAGCGCGGCTTCGCTGCTCAACCTCCGGGGGTGAACCGCCGGACCCCGACGGCGGTGGTTGAGCAGCGAGGAGCGCCAGCGACGAGCGTGTCGAAACCCCCGCAGCGGACGAGCAGCGGTGGTCGCCGTCGTACGTCGGCTCGCTGGGTTTCGACACGCCCACCCGCTAGCGCGGCTTCGCTGCTCAACCTCCGGGGGTGAACCGCCGGATCCCCGCCGGGCTGGCGGCGGCGGTGACCGGGCGGTCGTGCGGCTCGACCGGCACCTCGAGCCCGACCTCCTCGTCGTGCAGCAGCACGCAGGTGAAGGTGCCGACCGGCACCCGGGCGAGCGCCCGGTCGTAGGAGCCGCCGCCGCGGCCGAGTCGGAGCCCGGTGGGGGAGACGGCGAGGCCGGGGACCAGGACGGCGTCCGCGGTGGCGACGGCGTCCACGCCGAGCCGGTCGACGGGCTCGAGCAGGCCGCGGCGCGCCGGCGCGAGGGACCGGTCGCCGCGGTAGGTGCCCCAGTCGAGGTCGCCGTCGGGCAGCAGCACCGGCAGCAGCACCCGCTTCCCCTCGTCCAGGAGCGCGCGCAGCAGCACCCCCGTCCCCGGCTCCGTGCCGATCGAGACGTACGCCGCCACGGTGGCCGCCCGGCGTACCTCCGGCGCGGTGAGCAGGTGCGTGGCGATCGCGCGACCCACCTCGCCGACCTCGAGCAGCGGTCGCCGACCGCGCGCGGTGAGCAGCTGGTCGCGCATCGCGAGCTTCGCCGCGTGCCGTCCGGGGGCGTTCACCTGCTGGTCACCTCGCCGTCGGTTGCCGGTCCGCCACCCCGCGAGCCTACGATCGGCACCATGGGTAGCCCAGGCCTGAAGAAGGCGCGCGACAAGATGGTCGCTGCCGGGGTGGACGAGGTCGCGATCGACACCTTCGCGCACTACTACCGGCTCCTCGAGCACGGCGAGACCGGCATGATCCCGGAGTCCACGATCGACCCGGTCGACATGGAGGCGCTCGCCGACGTCGAGGTCCCCGAGGACGTCGCCCGCGAGGCGCTGCAGGGCACCGCGGTGATCAAGCTGAACGGCGGCCTGGGCACCTCGATGGGCATGCATCGCGCGAAGTCGCTGCTGTGCGTGCGGCGCGGGCTGTCCTTCCTCGACATCATCGCCCGCCAGGTGCTGCACCTGCGCGAGCAGCACGGCGCCACCCTGCCGCTGATCTTCATGAACTCCTTCCGCACCTCCGCCGACACGATGGCGGCGCTGGCGCGGTACGAGACGCTGCCGGTCGAGGGGCTGCCGCTGGAGTTCCTCCAGAACAAGGAGCCCAAGCTCCTCGCCCACGACCTCTCCCCGGTGAGCTGGCCCAAGGACCCCGACCTCGAGTGGTGTCCCCCCGGCCACGGCGACCTCTACACCGCGCTGCGCGGCACCGGCCTGCTCGAGCGGCTGATCGAGGCCGGCTACGACCGGGTCTTCGTCTCCAACTCCGACAACCTCGGCGGGGTGCCGGACCCGAGGATCGCGGGCTGGTTCGCCGCGAGCGGCGCGCCGTTCGCGATCGAGGCGACCCGCCGTACGCCGTCGGACCGCAAGGGCGGGCACTTCGCCCGCCGCAAGGGCGACGGCCGGCTGGTGCTGCGCGAGACCGCGCAGACCCTGGACGCCGACCGCGAGGCGCTCGCGGACCTCGACCGGCACCGGTTCACCTCCACCAACAACCTGTGGTTCGACCTGCGGGCGATGCGCGACGCCCTCGACCAGCGCGAGGGGATCCTCGGCCTGCCGCTGATCCGCAACGTCAAGACCGTCGACCCCGGCGACCCGAGCACCCCCGAGGTGATCCAGGTCGAGACCGCCATGGGCGCCGCGATCGAGGTCTTCGAGGGCTCCCGGCTGATCGAGGTCGGGCGCGAGCGGTTCGTCCCGGTGAAGACGACCAACGACCTGCTGGTGCTGCGCTCGGACGTCTACGACATCGGCGGCGACTTCGTGCTCGACCCGACCA
Source organism: Nocardioides dongkuii (assembly GCF_014127485.1). Classification (NCBI taxonomy): domain Bacteria; kingdom Bacillati; phylum Actinomycetota; class Actinomycetes; order Propionibacteriales; family Nocardioidaceae; genus Nocardioides; species Nocardioides dongkuii. The sequence goes on from NZ_CP059903.1 coordinate 837,603, forward strand.
CCACCGCGCTCCCGTTCGTCGACCTCGACTCCGACCACTACAAGCTGGTCAGCGAGTTCGACAAGCGGTTCCCCGAGGGGGCGCCGTCGCTGCGCAAGGCCGACGCGCTGCGGGTCTCGGGCGACTGGACCTTCGGCCGCGGCGTGGAGGTCGTCGGCGAGGTGTCGCTGGACGCGACCTCCGCGCAGCGGGTCGCCCCCGGCACCGTGCTGAAGCCCGATGACTGACCACCTCGACTCCGTCGAGGAGCACCTCGACCGGGTGCTGCGCGACCTCGAGCCGCTGCCGGTCTTCCCGCAGCCGCTGATGGACACCCTCGGCCTCGCGTGCGCCGAGGACGTCGTCGCGACCGTCGCGCTGCCCGCCTTCGACAACTCCGCGATGGACGGGTACGCCGTGGCGAGCGCCGACGTCGCCACCGCCACCGAGGAGTCGCCGGTGCACCTGCCGGTGGTCGGCGAGATCGGCGCCGGCAACGCGCAGGTGCTGGCGCTCGCGCCCGGCACCGCCGTCAAGATCATGACCGGCGCCCCCGTGCCGACCGGTGCGGACGCGGTCGTCCCCTACGAGTGGACCGACCGCGGTGTCGCCCAGGTGACGGTCTCCCGCGCGCCGGCGGCCGGCCAGCACGTCCGCCCCGCCGGCGAGGACGTCGGCGTCGGCGACCTGGTCATCGAGCGCGGGGCGGTCCTCGGCCCGCGCCAGGTCGGCCTGCTCGCCTCCATCGGTCGCGCGACGGTGCGCTCGCGGCCGCGGCCCCGCGTGGTGATCCTGTCCACCGGCACGGAGCTGCGCGAGCCCGGCGTACCCCTCGGCCACGACTCGATCTACGACGGCAACTCCTTCCTCCTGGCCGCCGCGGCCCGGCAGGCCGGCGCGATCGCCTACCGGGTCGGGATCGTGCCCGACGAGCCGCAGGCGTTCCTGGACGCGCTCGAGGACCAGCTGGTGCGCGCCGACGTGGTGGTCACCTCCGGCGGCGTCTCGCAGGGCGACTTCGACGTGGTCAAGGCCGCGCTCGCGCCGCGGGGCGTGTGGTTCGGGCCGGTGGCGATGCAGCCCGGCAAGCCGCAGGGCTTCGGGTTCGTCGGTGAGGACAACACCCCGGTCTTCACGCTGCCGGGCAACCCGGTCTCCTCCTACGTCTCCTTCCAGCTGTTCGTGCTGCCCGCGCTGCGCAAGCTGATGGGCCTCACGCCGTGGTCACGCCCCGGCGTACCGGCCCGGCTGACGCACGCGGTGACCTCGCCCCCGGGGCGCCGGCAGTACCTCCGCGCCGAGTACGTCGTGGAGGGCGGCGCCGCGTCCGTCTCGCCGGTCGGCGGCGCCGGGTCGCACCTGATCGGCGACCTCGCGAACGCGAACGCCCTCGTCGTCGTCCCGGAGGACGTCACCTCGCTGGAGCCCGGGGCGCAGGTCTCCGTGCTGCCGCTCGACCTCGACTTCTGACCCCGCCCCGATGAGGAGCACGCCGTGTCCGACCACCTGACCCACGTCGACGAGTCGGGCGCGGCCCGGATGGTCGACGTCTCCGCCAAGGACGTCACGGCCCGCAGCGCCACCGCCTCCGGGCGGGTGCTGGTCTCGGCGCGGGTCGTCGAGCTGCTGCGCGGCGACGGGGTGCCCAAGGGCGACGCGCTCGGCGTGGCCCGGGTCGCCGGGATCATGGCCGCCAAGCAGACGCCGGCGCTGGTGCCGCTGTGCCACCCGCTCGCGATCTCCGGCGTCACCGTCGACCTGGTTCTCGCCGACTCTCCGGACCCGGCGGTCGAGATCACCGCGACCGTGCGGACCACCGACCGCACCGGCGTGGAGATGGAGGCGCTCACCGCCGTCTCGGTCGCCGCGCTGACCGTCGTCGACATGGTCAAGGCGGTCGACAAGGCCGCGGTGATCACCGACGTCCGGGTGGAGTCGAAGGCCGGCGGCCGGTCCGGCGACTGGACCCGCACGTGAGCCTGCGGGCGGCCGTCGTGGTGGCCTCGAACCGCGCGGCTGCCGGGGTGTACGCCGACGAGACCGGGCCGCTGATCGCCGACTTCCTCCGGGGCCTCGACTTCGCGGTCGCCGACCCAGTGGTGGTGCCGGACGGCGACCCGGTGGCCGCGGCGATCCGCGCCGAGGTCGACGGCGGCGCCCGGGTGGTCCTCACCACCGGCGGCACCGGCCTGACCCCGACCGACCGCACCCCCGAGGTGACCCGGCCGCTGCTGGACCGCGAGGTGCCCGGCATCGCCGAGGCGATCCGGGCGTACGGCGTCGCGCAGGGGGTGCCGACCGCGGTGCTCTCGCGCGGCCTCGCGGGCGTCGCCGGCGCGTGCCTGGTGGTCAACCTGCCGGGCTCGCGGGGCGGGGTGCGGGACGCGCTCGAGGTGCTGGGCCCGATCCTCGTGCACGCGGTCGAGCAGGTCGTCGGGAGCGACCACTGAACGCCGCGCGCCCGGGTCGCGCGTGGCCGGTGCGGCTGACCTCGGGCGAGGTGACGGTCCGGCCGCTCCGGTTGCGCGACCAGGCCGCCTGGCGCGAGGTCCGGCAGCGGAACGCCGCGTGGCTGGTGCCGTGGGACGCGACCGTCCCGCCGGGCAGCGAGGCGCGACCGACCACGTTCACCACCCTGGTCCGGCGGATGCGTCGACAGGCGCGCCAGGGCACGACGTACCCCTTCGCGGTGGAGGTCGACGGCCGCTTCGCCGGGCAGGTGACGGTCACCAACATCGCCCGCGGGTCCGCGCAGTTCGGGTCTGTGGGCTACTGGCTCGACCGCGAGCACGCCGGCCGCGGCGTCATCCCGCGTGCGGTCGCGCTGGTCGTCGACCACTGCTTCACGAACGCCGGGCTGCACCGGGTCGAGATCGCGATCCGGCCGGAGAACTCCAACTCGCTGCGGGTCGTGGAGAAGCTCGGGATCCACGAGATCGGGTACGCCCCGCGCTACCTGCACATCGACGGCGCGTGGCGCGACCACCGGCTCTACGCCCTCACCAAGGAGGAGTGCCCGCGCGGGCTGCTGGCCCGCCTGGAGGAGGGTCCGGACACCTGAGTCACAGGAGACCCAGAAGTCTTTCTGCGACACACCTGTAGACATGCGCCCCACCGTCGGGTGGCGAACCTAACCTCGGGTCCGTGGACATGAGCGCGTTGATCTTCGTCGCCCTGGCAGTGGCGTGGGCGTTCTACCTGGTCCCGAAGGCTCTCAAGCACCACGACGACGTGGTGCGCAGCCGCTCGGTCGACCGCTTCTCGCACACGATGCGGGTCCTGGCCCGGCGCGAGCCCGTCGACCGGCGCAGCGCCCGGCTCGTGGTCACCCCGGGGCGGCCCGCGTCGTCCGCCGTGGTGGTCACCAAGCCGTCCGCAGCCGTCCCCACCGACCCGTCGCCGGCCGAGCGCCGCGTCCGCCGCGCTGCCGCGGCCCGCGCCGCCCAGCGTCGCCGCCGGGTGCTCGGCGTGCTGCTGCTCGCCACCGCGGTCGTCGTCGTCCTGGCGGCCACCGGCGTGCACTCCTGGTGGTACGCCGCGATCCCCGCGGGCCTGCTCGTCGCCTGGCTGGCCGCGTGCCGCCTGATGGTGCGTCGCGAGCACGCCGTCCTGGCCCCGCGCGCGTCCGCGCCGGTCGTCCCCGACGCCACGCCCGCCGCCGCTGCGCCCGCGCCCGCCGCTGCGGTCGCGGACGAGGTCGTCGGCGAGGCCACCGAGGACATCGCGGTCGTCCGCGACGACGCCGAGGTCGCGATCGTCTCCACGGCCGGCATCGACCCGACGCTGTGGGACCCGGTGCCCGTCACCCTCCCGACGTACGTCTCGAAGCCGGCGGCCACGCGCCGGACCGTGCGCACCATCGCCCTCGACGACACCGGCGTGTGGACCTCCGGGCACACCGAGGCCGACAGCCGGCTCGCCCGGAAGGCCGAGGAGAGCGACCGCGCCGAGCGCGCCGACCGCGCCACCCGGGCCGAGAACGACGGGCGCGCCGTCGGCTCCTGAGGCGATTCGGCCCGGCCCCGAGCCGGGTGCTAATCTTTCGGCTCGCGTCCCGAGGACGCACACCTGGGGCTGTGGCGCAGTTGGTAGCGCGTCTCGTTCGCAATGAGAAGGCCAGGGGTTCGAATCCCCTCAGCTCCACCAGGTAGCAAAGATCGCCTCCCACCTGCAGCGATGCAGGAGGGAGGCGATTCGCCGTTCGGCCCACGACCTCGTGGGCGCGGGCCCAGGCAGACGAAACGCCCCGCCCTCCAGAGGAGAGCGGGGCGTTCCTGGTCCGGCCCAGGAATCGGGGGGCGTCCTGGTGCCTGACCTGTCGCCATCCTAGGACGTCCAGGGCGTTCCAGGGGAGGGGCCCTCGCTCCTTGACCGAACCTTCATGGGCCGTGTGGTCCCCGTGGCGGTCGGGTCAGGGGATGACGCGGGCGCTGCGGTACTGCTCGGCGTAGGCGAAGAACGTCGCCCGGGTGTCGCGCGTCGCGGAGAAGCCGGCGGTGCGGCTCTTGTTCATGTCCGTCACGACCTCCATGTCGCGGCCGAGGTCGGCGTCGGTGTGCCACCACGAGGCGACCCGTGCCAGGTCCGGCTCGACCAGCCCGTGCCGGTGGGCCAGGTCGCGCCAGACCGGCTCCATGCCGCTCATCGCGGTCTCCAGGGGGCGCGGGGCGTCGGCGTACCCCTCCCACTCCAGGCCGAACCAGGCGGCGATCTGCGGCCACAGCCAGCGCCAGCGGAACACGTCGCCGTTGGCGGTGTTGAAGGCCTCGTTCCGACCGGCGGGGGTCCGCGCGGCCCACAGCATCTGCTCGGCGAGCAGGTCGGCGTCGGTCACGTCGGTCAGCGAGTTCCACTGGGTCTCGGACCCGGGGAAGACGAAGGGGAGGCCCTGGTCCTGGCAGATCGAGGCGTAGGCGCAGAGGGTGGCCACCATGTTCATCGCGTTGCCGGTGGCGAAGCCGAAGACGGTGTGCGAGCGGTGCACGCTCCAGGTGAAGCCGTCGCGGGCGGCGGCGGCGAAGAGCTCGTCCTCCTGCGCGTAGTAGAAGTTCGGGTACGGCAGCCGCTCCTCGTCCTCGTGGAAGGGCGTGTCGGGCATGTCGCCCTGGCCGTAGGCCTCGAAGGGGCCGAGGTAGTGCTTGAGCCCGGTCATCAGGGCGACGTGCTCGACGCTGCCGGCCGGTGACAGGGCGGCCAGGAGGTCGCGGACGGCGCCCCCGTTGACCCGGATGTTCTCGGCCTCGGTGTCCATCCGCGTCCAGGCCGTGAACGCGACGAGCTGGGGGGCGACGTCGGCCAGCGCCGTGGCCAGGCCGGCGGGGTCCGCGAGGTCGGCGCGCACGGTGTGCACGTCGGGCTGGGGTGTGCCGCTGCGGGACAGGCCGTAGGTCTCCCAGCCTTCCTCGACCAGGCGTCGCGCGACGGCCTGCCCCACGATGCCCGTCACGCCCACGACCAGGGCTCGGCGGGGAGGGGTGGTCGATGACTCGGACATGGCTGTCCTCTCGGGTGGCTGCGGTGTCCTCGAGGGACGTCGTCGGGCGACGTCCCGACACCTTCGAGCCTACGAGGGGGTGCGCGGGCGAGACCTGCGCAACAACCCCGAGCCTACGAGGGGGTGCGCGGGCGAGACCTGCGCCACGGTCTCCGTCAGGGGCGGACGCGGCCCTCCAGCTGCGCAAGCACGTCGTTGGCGACGTCGACCAGGCGTCGCCTGCTCGACCGGGCGCGAGAGCGGAGGAGGTCGAAGGCTTCCGAGGTCGAGATGTGATCGGCCTGGGCGAGGGCTCCCTTGGCCTGCTCGATCACGACGCGGCTGTTCAGGGCGCCCTGGAGCTGCTCGGTGAGGATCTCGGCATGCGCGAGGTTGCGTTCCTGCAGGATCGCGATCGTGGCGATGTCGGCGAGCGCCTGGACGACGCGGATCTCGTCCGGCTCGAACCTGGAGTCCTCGGTGCCGAACAGGTTGAGCGCACCGATGACCTGGGTCCGTAGCCGCATCGGGAAGGCGTGGACCGACTGGAACCCGGCGTGGATGGCGCGGGGGGCGAAGGTGGGCCACCGGTCGGACGCGTGGGCGAGGTCCGCGTTGACGACTGGCTCTCCCGAGGTCAGGCAGTCCCGGCAGGGGCCTTCCTCGTTCTGGATCTGCAGCAGCTCCAGCATCTTTCCCGACTCGTTGCTCGACGCCATGAACCGGACCCGGCCGGGACGGTCGGACAGCACGAGGCCGACCGCGGCGGCGCCGCTCACGGTGGCGGCTCGGTGGGTGAGGGTGTCGAGGAAGTCGAGGAGGTCGAAATCGTCGACGAGGGTGTCGGCCACCTCCACGAAGAACTCGGACAGGTCGATCACGGAGATCATGGCTGGGCCTCGTATTCGTCGAGTGGAGCAGTGATCTTGCTGTTCACCTGATGTCCCGCGATGGCATGAACTGCCCGGCCACGATCTCGCCGGCCAGCTCGGTCAGGTCGTCGCCGTTCGCCCACGCGTGGGCCCTCATGATGGCCAGCGCCTCGGCCAACGTGACGCCGAGCGCGACCATCACCATGCCCTGGGCTTGGTAGACGTACGCGTGGCGTTCCAGGGTTCTTCCGAGATCCGGTTCCCATTGACTATCCCCGCCTGGGAGGGTGCCGTCCAGCAGGATCTCGGTCGCCAGCTCCGCGAAGGCCGTCGCCGTGACGATCCGCTCCTGGTCCAGCGCCCTCTCGCCGGCGTACAGCGTGAGGACGCCGAAGATGGCGGCGCCGACGTGCAGGGGGAACGAGTACACCCCGGTCACGCCGTCAGCCAGCGCTGCCGGGATCCACCCCGGCCACCGCTGGGCATGGGTGCTCTCCAGGTCTGCGGCGAGGACGGGACGGCGTGCGCCGAAGGCATCGCGCGCCGGGCCCTCGCCGACGTTGAACTGGGCCTCGTCGAGCCGTCGTGCTGCCGGCGACGACGCGGCGCAGACCGTGTGGGTCCCGACGCTGGGAATCAGGGAGACCGTCGCCCCGATGAGGTCGAGGTCGTCACGCACCGTCCGGCACAGGCTGTCGAGCGCGCTCACGACCCCCGGTGGGTCCGTCGGGCGACGCCGCGTCAACAGCTCGTCGACGCGGCGGTGCACTGACTCGGGGTCGGTCAACAGGTCCGGCTTCCTGGGCGGCGTCGAGCGATGTGCGCCGGCAGGGTCCTGGACGACGAGATGCATCTTCACCCTAACGGGTTCCAGCGAGAGGTCTAGATGCCTCCACCCCCGGGGTAGACTGAACACGCATCGTCGTCCCGGACCCCTGACGGCACCACCCTTTCGTCTACGGTCCGGAGAACATCGTGCTGACTTCTCAGCTCTCGACAGCGACGAGTCCCTCGTCAGCCCCGTACACCCGGCACCGACCGCGGGGGGCCGGTGTCCCTGACGGTTCGGGCGCGCCATCCGGTTCTCCGCGGTCCGGCGGCTCACGCCTGTCGCCGTCGACGCCCGACCGCCTCGCCCTCTGAGCTCTCGCGCCTCCGAGCCCACCACGATCGTTGATCGGAAAGAGCCCCTGATGCCTCCCGAGTTCCGCATGTCTGTGCTCCCCGACGGACACCCCGTCGCGCGACCCGCCGGCGACCTCGACCTCGCCACCGCCCCGTCGCTCGAGAACCTCCTCGACTGCGCCGCACAGCACTCCGAGTACATCGCCGTCGACATGAGCTCGGTGGCGTTCATGGACTGCAGCGCCCTCAAGGTGCTGCTCCGAGCGCACCACGCGGCTCGGAGCCGAGGCGGCGCGGTCGTGCTGGTGGAGGTGGCGTGCTTCTTCCGCCACCTGCTGGCGCTCACCCAGGTCCAGGGCGAGCTGGCTGTCTATGAGTCCATCGACGACGCACTCGCCGCCTGGCAGCGTCAGGCCGAGTCCGGCGCGCGGCACGATGCCCCAGGCACGCCGCTGAACCGGGACACCCACGTCGGTCCGCGCCGCGACCACCGGGACGAGGCGCGGGCCTGACCACCCAGGACACCGCGCCGGGTGCGGGCGCACGGGCTACCAGAGCTCGCCTCGGGATCGGCCGAGGACGTCGCCGTCCTCGTCGAGCGCGGTGACGGTCGCTCGGTCCAGGTCGGCCTGGGTGAGTACGTCGTCGGGGAGCCAGAAGAGGGCGAGCCCGTCGGCAGCGCTGGTGTAGGTCTCACCGGCCACGTGGATCTCGACGCTCCCGACGTCGGCCGAGGTCCGGGCCACGACGTACACGTCGGCGAGGGTTCCGCCCAGCGGCCCGGGGTCGGCCGCACCTGCGGTCGCGAAGGACACGTGCCGGCCGGACGGGAGGGTCTCCTCGACGCCGGCGCTCTGCGCAGTGACCTGGAACCCGCCGCCGTCGGTGGTCTCCAGTGCGCAGGTCGCGTAGTCGCGCCCCTGGCGGAAGTAGGCCAGGACCAGGTCGTCGCGCAGCTCGGCGGCCACGGGCAGGGTGGTGCCCGCCAGGTGCCAGCCCGGTTCCGTGGCCCCCTGGACGGTCGTTCTGAACCTCCTGGCGTCGGTGCCGCACTCCGCCTGCACGTCGGCGAGCTGCCCCGCCGACAGGTTGGTGGTGGGGCCGGACCACGAGGCGACCTGGAACGCCGGGGCGGGCTCCGGGGCGGGCTCCGGGGCGGTCGCCCCGACGGACGGGCGGTCCGGCTGCTGCCCGTCGAGGGCGGTGACGCCGATCGCCGCCACCGCCGCCACCGCCATGGCGCCGGACGCCGCCAGGGCGAGGCCGCGACGCCGACGGCGTCGCAGGTGGTCGCCCCGGGCGAGGACGTCGGCGGCCGGCGTGTCGAGGGTGAGGTCGGCGGCGCTGGTGCGCAGAGCCTGCTCCAGGTCGGTGCTCATGAGGGGGTCCCTTCGGAGATGGTGAGGTGCTCGCGCAGGGAGGCGAGTGCGTGGTGGAGGTGGGCGCTCACGGTCCCGGGTGACACGCCCATCGACCGGGCGGTGGACCGGGTGTCGAGGTCGAGCAGGTAGCGCAGGACCACCACCTCGCGCTGGCGGGGCGGCAGCCTCCGGATGGCGGCCACCAGGTCGACCCGGCCGAGCTCGTCGGTGACCGGCAGGTCCGGGGCGGCGTCGGTGACCACCTCCCGCCGTCGGGTGCGCCACCAGGAGGTGTTCTGGTTGATCGCCGTCCGCACCACCCAGGCCGCAGGGGAGTCCATGGCGCCGACGACGCGCCACCGCGACCAGGCGCGGGCGAACGCCTCGGCCACGGCGTCCTCGGCGCGGTCCGGCGCCATGCCGCTGGCGACCGCTGCGCGCAGGCACCGGTCCTTCTGCGCGGCGTAGAAATCGACGAACTCGGGGGTGCTCACACCCTGATGACGCATCGGCGGTCCCATCGCTTGAGTCCGCGCGCCCTGGAGTTACGGCGCCCCGCCCTCGCTCGTCGGCGCAGCGTACCGATCGGGGAAGGAGGCCGGGGTCTGTGCGAGGGCGCTCAGCCCTGCGCCCGCAACCGTTCTCTGCGAGGTCTCCGGCGCTGAGCGGTCGCACCGCCGACGCCGGAGGACGGCGTCGGCGGCGACCAGGAGCAGCACGCCGGCGAGGGCGTCGAGCCACCTAGGTGTTCGGCGCGCGGAACAGCGCCTCCGCGTGCACCGCCGCCTGGATGGCCGCCTCCGACGGGAGCAGGAGCAGCTCCTGGAGCCGGTGCACGGTCTCGGCGTGACCGAAGGCGACCTCCTCGCGACCGCTGACGAGGGTGCGGCAGAGGTTGTCCAGGCCGAACAGCGCGCTCACGAGCGCCAGCTCGGCGGCGGAGCGCGCCAGCAGGTCCGGCCTCCGCGGGCGGGAGGCGGCTCGGCGACGGTGGCTTCGTCGACGGTGGGCATGCTGGCGGCCCGGGTGGTCGGTCCGAGGGACGCTCAGCCGGGCTGCCCGGCGCCGGCCGTGGCGAGCGGACCAGCGTCCTGGTCGCCGTCCTGGTGGGCGTCGTCGGTCTTCTTCGGCCGCTCGGGTCGGTGGCGGGGGCCCATCGGCGCCGGGGGCCGGGCGTTGGCCCGGTTGGTCCACCGGTCGACCAGCAGGACGTTGAGCAGCAGCCCGACGGCGCCCCAGATCGCGATCAGCAGCAGGTCGCGGCCCACGCCGGTGCCGTCGAGGTAGACGATCGACCGGGCGACGTCCACGGCGGCGGGCAGCGGCAGCACATCCGCCATCGGCCGGAAGAACTCGGGGACCATGTAGAGCGACAGGCCGCCTCCGGAGGCGGGGGTGCCGGCGAGCATGACCACGATCATCACCGGGACGAGCGCCCCCATCCCGAAGGCCCGGATGAGCACGGCGCTGACCCAGGCCACCGAGAACACCGTCAGGGACCCGTAGCCGATCAGCTCCAGGGCGTGCCCGTTGACGGCGCCGATCAGCACGTCGAAGAGGAACCACAGCCACACTGAGATGCCCACCGACCAGCCGGCGACCAGGGGCAGCAGCTGCCGGGTGCGGGTGAGGTCGGGCGCCCCGCCGCGCATGACGGCGAAGAAGAGGAAGCCGGCCATGATCCAGCTCATCCCGACGTACAGGCTGTTGCTGCCGCCGGCGTCATCGTCGGTCAGCGGCGCGATGTCCTCGGTGACCAGCTCGCCCCCGCTCTCGGCGGCCACGGCCGCGAACATCTGGGTCACGGTCGACTGCTGGCTGGCGCCGGCGCCGCCGGCGGTCACCAGGGTCGGGTCCGCGCCGGGACCGGTCGGCAGGACGTACGCCGCCACCAGCTCCTGGCTCCGGACCAGGTCGGTGGCCTCCTCGGTGGTGTCGACCTGCCGCAGGTCGAGGTAGTCGCCGAGGCCGGTCTCGAGCCCGGAGAGCGCCTCGTCCGCCTGCGCGGCCGGGCCGACCACCGCGACCGGCATGTCGCGCACCTCGGGCTGGTGCATCGAGAGGCTCATCAGGCCCACGACGGCGATCACGATGCTGAGCGGGAACAGGGCCACCGCGGTCAGGCGGGTGCGGTACGGCGCCACCGGGCCGCCGGCCAAGGCGGAGAGCGGGGCGTCGGGCTCGGTGTAGAGCGGTCCGCCGACCACCAGGTGACCGGAGCGCCGCTCCTTGGCGATCGCGAGCCCGGCGCCGGCGACCAGCCACAGCGCGAGGGTCAGCAGGTGTCCCCAGAATCCGTCGCCGTCGAAGTAGATCGCCGAGCGCAGCGCCTCGCCGGCCGCCGGCAGCGGGAGCACGCCGTGCAGGAACCCGAAGAATCCCGGCATCGAGTGCGTCGGCATGGCCAGGTTGGACGCGGGGACGCCGAAGACGACCCACAGCAGCATGCCGAGGAGCACCGCGAACGGGCCGAGCACCTTGGTGAACAGCAGCTGCGTCGCCGCGACCGCCGTCACCGCGAGGGTGCCGACGCCGAGGAACAGCGGGTAGTGGCCGTCGACGGCGCCCACGACCGGGCCGAGGAGCAGCCAGATCAGCGAGCTGGTGACCGCGCCCCAGCCGAGGGCGAGGGGGAGGAAGCGGCGGGCCCGCAGCAGGTTCGGCGTACCCATCAGGATCCCGCTGAGCGGCACGTAGCCGGCCAGCATCATGCCCATCGCGGCGAACAGCACCATGGTCCCGGAGCCGTCCCCCTCGGGGAGCGGCTCGAGGTCGACCCGCTCGACCGTCCAGGACTCGCCGATCGCCGCGGCGCTCAGCATCCGGTCGACGGTCGTGGCCTGGGAGGCGCCGCCGGCCATCGCGCGGTAGACCGTCGCCGTACCGCCGGGGGCGGGGACGGAGATCGCGCCGGCGACCTCCTGGTCGCCGATCAGCTCCGTGGCCTCGTCCACGTCGTCGACGAGGCGTACGTCGAGCGCCTCGTCCGCGCCCGCTCGCAGGTCGTCCGCGAAGCGCTCGGCGGACGCGCCCTCGCCGACGACCGCGACCGGCAGGTCGCGGGGCTGCGGGTCGTGCATGGTGCCCATGTAGGTCGCGTACATCATCGTGACGATCAGGAACGGCATCACGAACAGGGCGATCAGGCGGCCCTTGCGCTCGGCCGGCGTCTCGGGCGGGGGCGGCGGATACTTCACGGCGTCGGTGGTCGTGGACACGACAGTTCTCCTCGGGGGGCGCCCGGATCGGGCGCAGCAAGCAACGGGCGGAACCCGTTCGGGCCCGAGGGGCCATAATAAGTCACATGGCGTAAAACGCCCAAAGCCCTAGAGTCGGGTCGATCCGTCCGCCGAGAGAGGAAACCATGCCCCGTCCGGGTGTCCGCGAGCCGCTCCTCGACGCCGCGGAGCGGCTCTTCGGCGAGCACGGCATCCCCACCGTGTCCGACCGACAGGTGGCCGAGGCGGCGCACAGCAGCAACCACTCCGCGGTCCACTACTACTTCGGCGGTCGCACCGGGCTGCTGCAGGCCCTGCTCGACCGCCACCACGAGGCGGTCGAGCCGGGGCAGCGACGGATGTTCGAGGAGTCCGACTCCCTGCTCGGCGACGTCCGTGCCCTGGTCATCCCGCTGACCGACGTGCTCGCCGGGCTGCCCGCCCCGTCCTGGCGGGCCCGCTTCCTGCGCCAGGCGCTGCTCGATCCCGGGACGGCGGAGCTGCTGCGCGAGGGCTCTCGCTGGTCCGGGACCTCGGCGCGGATCGTCGCCTCGGCCGCGGAGCGGCTCTCGGACCTGGACCCCGCGATCGTGGAGGCACGGACGCGGTTGGTGGTCTACGTGGTCGCCACCGCCTGCGCGGAGTACGAGGAGCGCGTGCAGCGGTCCGGCGAGCCGCCGCGGTGGGCCGACACCGGCGCCTTCCTGTGCGACGCGATCGCGGGCCTGCTGCAGGCGCCGATCAGCCGCGTCCCGGGGTGAGCCCAGGGGGCGTCGGCTAGGTTGCGCGGGTGCCCCGCATCAGCGCCGGGTCGCTGGAGGAGCATCGTGTGGACCTCCGGCGCCGGGTCTTCGACGCCTTCGCCGAGCTCGTCGGCGAGCGCGGGTACGACGCGACCTCGATGGCCGCGATCGCGGAGCGCGCCGGGATCGGCCGCACCGCGATCTACCACCACTTCCCCGACAAGGCCGCGGTCGTCGTCGCCTTTGCCGGGCACGAGACCGACCGGTACGTCGCCCGCCTGCGGGAGGTGCTCGGGGCCACCGACGACCCGGTGGAGCGGCTGCGCACCTACGTGCGCCACCACCTGGCGGCCGACGAGGAGTTCCACCTCGGCCTCGGGCCGCGGCTGGTCGGCATGCTCTCGACGGAGGCCCGGCAGGAGATCCGCGCCCACGTCGGGGCGGTCGAGGAGGTGCTCCGCTCGATCCTGATCGACGGGGTCGCGAGCGGCACGATGGTCGTCGAGGACGTCGAGGGGACCCTGCCGCTGATCCACGCGTGCCTGGGCCCGCGGCACCTCCCGCCCCGCACGATCGAGTCGTTCGTGCTGCGGGCGGTCGGTGCCGCGGGCCCGGGGCACGCGGTCCGCTGAGGAGGGGTCAGCGGGTGACCTTGAGCCGCACCGTGCGCGAGACCGCCCGGTAGGCCGCGGACCCGGCGTACGTCGCCTTCACCGTGTAGCTGCCCTTCGGCAGCTTCGGGAGCGCGACGGTGGCCTTGCCCTTCGCGAGCTTCGCGGAGCGGGTCTTGACGACCTTGCCGCTCTTCTTCGCGACCTGGACCTTCACCGTGCCGGTGGCCGTGCCGGCCTTGCCGGACAGCACGACCTTGACCTTGCCCGCCTTCTTCGGCGTGGGCTTGGTGAGGACCTTGACGGTCGCGGTCGGCTTGGTCTTGACGGGCGCCGGGGCGGCCAGCTGCGACCAGTCGATCTCGATGCGGGTCTCGGTGTCCTGCGTGGGGTTGGAGTGGCTGTGCGCCTGCCAGGTGTAGACCGAGTACTCCCGCGTCGGGTCGAGCTTCGCGGTCGGCGCGACGAGGCCGGCGGTGAACTCGCCGCCCGGCATCTGCGCCGGCGAGACCCAGGCCGCGGCCGCGAAGGCCGACTGGCCCTCCTGCGAGCCGGTGTCCGGGATGCCACCGGACTCCGCGAGGCCGACGTACACCCCGGCGTCGCCGGGGTTGGTCACTGCGGTGAAGCCGGTGCCGGCGACGGAGAGCTCGAGCCCGTCGGCGTACGACGCGCTGACGGTGGTCACCTCGACCGCGGGCGGCGCCTGGGTCGCCTGGGCGGTCAGGGACGCCGGGGCCTTCTTGACATCGGAGCTGGCGCCGGAGGCGTAGAAGTGGGCGCGCACGCCGGAGGTCAGCTGACCCAGGAAGTCACGGTGGAAGGACTTGCCGTCGACAGGCTTGCCGGCCCCGATCCCCAGGGCCGCGGCCTCGGGGCTGTCGGCGGCCAGGACGCCGGCCCAGTCGGGGGTGGCGGTGATCGAGCCGAGCCCGTCGGCGGTCGTCCAGTCCGGGGCGTCGAACGTGGTGATGGTGACCCGCTTCGGCTCGGTCGCGGCTGCAGGGCCACCCATCGCCGCGGCGTTCGAGGCGGAGACGACCGCGGTCAGGACGCCCTCGCCGACGGCGTCGACGGTCACGGTGGGGTCGGCGATGGTCACGGTGTAGTACGTCGTGCCGGCCATGGCGAACGAGCCCGCGACCGAGCCGTCGTACGCGATCGACGCGGCGCCGGTCCCGGAGTCGAACGACCCGACCCCGGCCGGGAAGGTGACGACGCCGTCGGTGGTCTCGGTGGCCCCGTCGGCGAGGACGTGGGTGGAGAGGTGGTCGTCAAACTGCTGGGAGATCTCCCAGGCGAGCACGGGTGCGGCCGCGGGCGCGGCGGACAGGGCGGGTGCCGGGGCGACCAGGGCCAGGCCGGAGGCCGCGAGCGCGGTGGTGGCTGCGCCGGCGACCCAGCGGGTGGGACGGATCATGGGGTCCTCTTCTCTCGGGTGACGCGGTCGCGTCGGGGGTCGGGGAGCAGCAGCACCAGGGCCGCCGCGAGCAGGAGGCCGCCGCCGACCCACCACGGGGAGACGGGCAGCGGCTCCTCGAAGGCCGGCGCCGGCCGTGCCGAGACCAGCTGGGTGCTCGCCGGCAGGGCGGCCGGCGCGGTCGGCGCGGTCGCGCCGGTGGGTACGGCGGCGGCAGCCGGCGCGCTCGGGACGACCGCCGCCGGTGGCGCCACGGCCGGCGTGGGAGCGACCGGCGCGGGGACGGCGGGCGCCACCGGCGGGCTGCTCGGTGTCGCGGTCGGCGTCGCGGTCGGGGACGGCGGGTCGACGGTCGGGTTGGTGATGGGCGGCTGCGTCGGCGGCTGGGTCGGGGTCGGGCCGGGGTCGTCCGCGGCGGCGTCGTACGACACCGAGAGCGGCAGCGGCACCTTGAACCGGTCCGTCGCGGACCCGGTGGAGAACCAGAACGGCGCGGTGCCGAGGCGGTCCTGGTACGCCACGAACGAGCGCGGGAAGGCACCCGCCCACTCGCTGTCCGTGACCTGGCCCGCGACGTCGCTGGTGACGCCGAGGTACGCCGGCTGCGCGATCACGCCGGTCGCGGAGCCGTCGCCGAGGTCGACGTCGGGGAGGTCGGCCAGGGTCACCGAGGCCGCGGGGACGGGCGCCCACGAGCCCGGGTCGTCGATCGAGGACGCGTAGCCGCGGACGGTGGCGGTGAGCGTGCCGCGGCCGTCGGCCACGTCGAGCACGGGGTCCGAGACGTGGAACATCGACATGCCGGAGTAGTAGAGGACGGTGACGTCGCCGTCCCAGGCCACCCGCGCCGTGCCCGCGGCGGGGTTCACCCAGCCCTCGCCGGACCCGATGGTGAACCGCAGCCCGCTCGTCGACCCGCTCGACGGCGACCCGAGCGGCTTGCCGGCGGCGTCGGTCGACAGCCCCTCCCAGGTGGCGGCGCGCCAGCGGGTGCCGCTCCACTTCTGGACCTCGACTGCCCCCGCCCGCTGCTCCCAGCGCGAGCGCGGCAGGGTGGTGCCGCCGCGGCCCGGGTCGGGCACCAGGCCCGCGGAGAGGAAGTTGAAGGTGTCGGGCGCGTGCGCGCGGTTGCTGGTCTCGTGGTTGACCCCCCAGCGGAGCACCGCGTCGTCGAGCGCGACGGCTCCCGGGGCGGCGGGGTCGGCCGGGTCATCGGCGGCGGCGCTGGCGGGGCTCGCGACCGCGAGGCCGGTGCCGAGGAGGACGGCGGCGGCCGCGGCGGCCGCCATGCGCTCACGCCGCACGGCGCACCCCCCGCTGCGTGACCCAGTGGGCCACCCGCTGCCGGACCCCGTGCCGCGACGCGAGCCGGGCGAGCGCCGCCAGCAGGACCAGCGCCGAGACGCCGGCGAAGAGCAGGCCGGCGCGGTCCTGCTCGGACTGCGCCGCGGCCGCGGGCGCCACGTCGGCGCCGGTGACGGCGAACCGCACGGAGGGCGGGTCCGCCACGCCGTGGACGCGCAGCTCGTGCGTGCCGGTGACGGTGTCCTCGGGGAGCGTGAGGACGCCGGCGACGCCCCCATCGGCGCCGACGAGGAACGGACCGGCTCCGGCGGCGCCGTCGTCCAGCACGACCGTCACCTGGCGGCTGGGCGGCAGCCCGGTCGCGGTGAAGGCCAGCACGTTCCCCACTGCGGCGGACGCCCGGTCCACCTCGAGGGCCGCGGGCGCGCTCGCGCCGGTGGCCGCGCCGCCGCCGGGCGTGGTCGCCGCGGGGACGTCGGGGGACCCGGGCGCCGCGGCGGGGGCGGTCGCGCCGGCTTCCGGCGTCGCCGAGGCGGCGGGGTCGGCCGGGGTGGCCGGAGTGGCGGCGCCGGACGGCGGCGGACCCCCGTCCTGCAGGGAGGCGACCCGCACGGGGGTGAAGGTCTCGTTGCGGGCGTTGTCGACCCCGTGGGCGCCGACGGTGATGATGCCGCAGGTCAGCTTCCGGCAGTCGACGGTGCGGACCCCGTCGTCCTGGTCGTAGGCGCGGAAGGTGGCGCCGGGGACCACCAGGCTCGTCGACCAGGCACCGGAGGCGGAGATGGTCCCGCCGTTGGCCGACCCGGCGGTGTCCGAGCCGGGGAACGACACGAACTTCTGGAAGCCCTGGTTCTCGCGCTCCTGGCTGTCGGGGACGTACCAGTAGTCCACACCGGACGCGCCGCCCTGGCTCGGCCGCCACGACCCGTCGACGGCGCCGAAGAAGACGTAGATGCCGCCGTGGCCGCCGCGGACCGACTGGAACCCGCTGCCGCGCACGGTCAGCGTGGTGGCGTACGTCGGGTCGACCACGGAGTCGCCGTCGGGATTGGCGACGGTGACACGCGAGGCCGCCTGGGCGGGGCCGGCTGGGACGACGAGCGGCCCGGCGAGGGCGAGCAGGAGGGCGGGGAGCAGCCTGGTCAACGCGGGCACGGGGCCTCCTCGAGCGAGCGGGCGCGGACCGGGACGACCACGAGGCGCCCGGCGTGCTCGACGACGTCGACCGGGTGGCCGTAGACGTCGCTGAGCAGGTCGCCGGTGAGGACGGCGGCCGGCGGGCCGTCGGCCCGGACCCGGCCCTCCGCGAGCACGCACACCCGGTCGGCGTACGCCGCGGCGAGCGAGAGGTCGTGCAGCACGACGACCGCGGCGGCTCCGGCCCGGACGGTGCGCCGCAGCACCTCCAGGAGCGCCTCCTGGTGCCGGATGTCGAGGGCGGCGGTCGGCTCGTCGAGGAGCAGCACCGGCGTCTCCTGGGCGAGCAGCCGGGCGAACGACGACCGGGCCTGCTCGCCGCCGGAGAGGGTCGGGAAGAGCCGCTCGGCGAGCTCGGTGACCTCGGCGCGGTCCATCGCGCTCGCCACCGCGCGGTCGTCGTCGTCGGCCTGCGGGGTGCGGTGCCAGGGGGAGCGGCCCATCCGGACGACGTCCTGGACCCGGAACCCGAAGGCGAGCCCCTGCTTCTGCAGCTGCACGGCACGCAGCCGGGCCAGGTCGCGGGCCGCGTGCCGCGCGAGCGCCCGGCCGCCGAGCTCGACGGTGCCGGAGCTCGGCGCCACGTCGCCCGACAGCACCCCGAGCAGCGTGGACTTGCCGGCGCCGTTCGGGCCGACCAGGGCGAGCAGCTCGCCGGGCCGCACCGTCACGTCGACGCCGTCGAGGATCGGGGTGCCCTCGATGAGCACCCCGACGCCGCGGGCCGCGAGCGCGGTCACGCCCAGCCCCCCGCCGTACGACGGGCGCGGCGCAGCAGCCAGAAGAAGAACGGCCCGCCGACCAGCGAGGTGATCATGCCGATCGGGAGGTCGGCGTACTCCACGGCGGTCCGTGCCCAGACGTCGGCGACGACCAGGAGCACCGCGCCGCCCAGGGCGCTGGCCGGCACGAGCAGACGGTGGCCGGGGCCGGCGACCAGGCGGACCAGGTGCGGCACGACCAACCCGACGAAGGCGATGATCCCGCAGAACGCGACCGCGGCGGCCGTGAGCACCGCGACCACGACGATGACCCCCAGCCGGAGCCGCTCGACGTCGACGCCGACGTGGCGGGCCGCCCGGTCGCCGAGGGCGAGGAGGTCGAGCCGGGGGGCGAGCAGGAGCGCGACCGCGATCCCGCCGAGGGCGAGCGGCGCGACGACGCCCACCTGCTCCCACCGCGAGCCGTTGAGGCTGCCCAGCTGCCAGAAGACGATCTCCTCGCGGGCCTGGGTGTCGCCGAGGAACATCAGGAAGGCCAGCGCGGCGCTGGTGACCGCGTTGAGCGCGATGCCGGTGAGCACCAGCGTCACGACCTCGGTGCGGCCGCCGTCGCGCGACATCAGGTAGACGAGCAGGGTCGCGACGAGGCCGCCGACGAAGGCGCACGCCGCGACCGTCCAGGTGCCGACGAAGGCGAGGTCGAAGACGATCACCGACGCGGCGCCGACCGCGGCTCCGGACGAGACCCCGACGACGCCGGGCTCGGCGAGCGGGTTGCCGAAGACGCCCTGCATCAGCGCGCCCGCGGTGGCGAGCGCGGCGCCCGCCAGCGCCGCCATCGCGACGCGCGGGAACCGGACCTGCCACAGCGTGCTCTCGCCCTGCGGGTGGGTGGGGAGCGGGCCCCAGTCCAGGCCGAGGCTGTGCAGCACGGCCCCGACGACCTCGGACGGTGGGACGTCGAGCTGGCCGTGCCCGGCGCCGACCACGAGCGCGACGAGGAGCGCGACGCCCAGCCCGCCGAGGAGGCCGACCCGGCCGGCCACGACGCGCGGCGACGTCCGCGGGCGCGCCGGTGCGGGGAGGACGGCGGTCACGACACCGCGTCCGGGGCGTACGTCGCGACGGCCAGCGCGTCGAGCACGGCGGCCGTGCCGGGACCGAAGCCCAGGACCGCACCGTCGTCCATCGCGACGAAGCGCCGGTTGCGGCCGGCCGGCGTCTCGGCGAGGGCCGGCAGCCGCTCGAGCAGTCCCTCGACGCCGCCGGCGGACGTGAGCCCGCCGCTCATCATCAGCACCAGGTCGGGCTGCGCGGCCACGAGCCCCTCGTCGGTCAGCGGCTTCATGCCGTTCCAGCCGATCTCCTCGGCCACGTCGTACCCGCCGATCGCCTCGATCAGGGAGTCGGCGCCGGAGCCCTCGCCGAACATGTAGTAGACGCCCGACTGGCCGCGCACGTAGAGGAAGACCATCCGCAGCCGCTGCCCGTCGTCGGCCGGCGCGACCGCCTCGATCTGCGCGCGCACCTCGTCGATCTCGGTCCGGGTCCGCTCCGCGAGCTGCGCCCCCTCCTCGGGTACGCCCAGGGCCTCGGCGACGTCGCGAACCAGGCTGGCGACGTTGTCGAGGCCGCGGTCGGGCTCGAGGACGACGACCGGGATGCCGGCGTCGCGCACCTGCAGGACGACGTCCCAGGGGCCGAGCGAGGTGTCGGTGATGAGCAGCGTCGGGTCCAGCCCGAGGATCGTCTCGGCGGAGAGGTCGTGACCCTCCTGGGTGACCAGGGGCAGGTCGCGCAGGCCCTCGGCCCGGGTGGACACGTCCCGTCCCACCAGGGTGTCCGCGAGGCCGAGCTCGGCCACGGTGCGGGCCAGCGTGCCGTGGACGTCGAGGGCCAGCACCCGGCTGGCGTCGGTCACGGTGACCTCGGTGCCCTGGGTGTCGGTCAGCGTGACGGGGAGCTGCTGCTCGGGTGCCTCCGCGATCGGGTCGACGGCGTCGTCCGGCGCGACCACCACCTCGCCCTCCCAGTCGCGGGGGTCGGCGAGCGGCTCGACCTCGGTGAGCGCCGGCGGGACGGCCGGCTCGGTGGCGTCCGCGCCGACCGCGCGCTCACCGGTGGAGATGCCGCAGCCGGCGAGCAGCAGGAGGGGGACGAGGGCGACGGAGGCCGCGGCGGCACGGCGGACGAGAGGGCGGAACACCGAGGTAAGGTAACACTAAATTAGGCAAGCCTTACCTATGGTCTGGACCGTTCTGACAAGGTGTCCAAATCTTTTTGACAGCCTGTCCGAACCCAGGTTCGATAGCGCCGAGTCCCCCAGCTCTGAGGAGAGCCCATGACCGTGCTCGACGCCGGCCCCGCCGCGCCCGCCCTGTCCGTCGCGATGCGGGAGGGGTCGAAGGCCGAGCACGAGGACGCCGAGGGCTCCACGTTCATGGCCGAGCTGCTCGACGGCCGCATCTCCGAGGCCGGGTACGCCGCGTACCTGCGCCGGCTGCGCGTCGTCTACGCCGCCATGGAGCCCGTGCTGCGCGACCGGCGGGACGACCCGCTGGTCGCGGCCGTGCACGACCCGGCCCTGGAGCGGCTCGCCGCGATCGACGCCGACCTCGACCACTGGGCCCCCGGCGAGCCCCGTGAGCTGGACGCCGGCGACTCGCCCGCGGCCGCGGCGTACCGCGCCCGGCTGGTGGGGGCCGACTGGGGCGGCGCCCTGGTCGCCCACCACTACACCCGCTACCTCGGCGACCTCTCCGGCGGCCAGGCGATCGGGCGGGTCCTGGACCGCGCCTTCGAGCTCGACGGTGCGGGCACGGCGTTCTACGCGTTCCCCGAGATCCCCAAGCCGAAGCCGTACAAGGACGCCTACCGCGCCCGCCTCGACGCGCTCGGCCTGCCCCGCGAGGACGTCGACCGCGTGGTCGCCGAGGTGAAGACGGCGTTCCGCCTCAACCAGGGGCTGTTCACCGAGCTCGGGGAGCAGCTCGACCGCTACCGGCGCCTGCCGGCCTGATCTCCCGCCCGCGGCCGCCGTGCCGGGTGGTCCGTCAGCACACCAACGCGTGGTCGACCGACAGGTCGGCGTCGGTGGCGGTGAGGAACCGCGACATCAGGCCGGCGACGTACGCCGGCTCCTCCATGTGCGGGGAGTGCCCGACGTCGGTCAGCACCCGGGTGTCCCAGTCGGGGCGCAGAGTTTCGGCGGTCGCCGCCGCGCCTGCGGGCAGCACCCGGTCCAGCTCGCCGTGCAGGACCAGGACGGGGCACCCGGCGCCGGCGATCGCGTCGCGGTAGGTCTCGCCGTGGGTGACCAGGAGGCCGACCGACCGCGCGGCCTCGATGAACGTGGCGGAGGGGTCCTCGCCGGCCTCGAGGGCGAGCTCCAGCTCGGCCGCGAGCGCGGGGGCGAGGCGGGCGGCCTGCTCGAGGGAGCCGCAGGTACGCCGCAGGCCGTTCATCACGTGCTCGACGGTGCCCGCGCGGCTGAGCCGGCGGCGCAGCGCCTGCCGTCCCGCCCAGGGCCACAGGCACATCGCGACGTGGGGGAGCACGGCGGCGCTGATGGTGACTGCGCGCTGCGGCATGGGCGGAGCGAGCAGGATCATCCGCTCGACCCGGTCGGGGAGCGACGCGGCGGCCAGCAGGCTCGCGGCCGCGCCCATCGAGTGGCCCACCAGGGTCACGGGCTCGTCGAGCTGCTCGACGATCCGCGCGAGCACGTCGGAGGAGTCCAGGACCGCGGTGCTGCGTCCGGCGGCGGGGGAGCGGCCGTGGCCGGGGAGGTCCACCGCGAGGACCCGGTGGTCGGCCGTCAGCTGCGCGGCGAGCGAGCCCCACCCGGCGTGCGAGCTGGCCAGGCCGTGCACCAGGACCAGCAGTGGTGCGCCGGCCGGGCCGCCGAAGTCGGCCACGTGGACCGGGCCGTCCGCGTCGATGAAGGTGGAGGTCAAGGTCGAGCTGGAGACCGACGACGACGCAGAGAGGGCCACGAGCGCTCACTTCCTCCCAGCGAGGACCCGATGCGCCTCGACACAGGAGAGATGTGCCCCCTCCTGACCGCAATTATGCGGACTTCTTTACCGACGTTCGTCACACCCCGTCCGGGCGGCCCGCCGACCCGGACGCGGACGCGGTCGTGCCCCGGCGCCACGGCAGCGTGCCCTCGAGCTCCACCTCCAGCGAGAAGCTCAGGAAGGTCCGCACCAGCACGATCAGCCCGAGCGCGGCGGCGCTCCGCAGCGTCGGGTCCACGGTGATCGTCATGACGATGTCGGCGATGATGAGCAGCTCCAGGCCCAGCAGGATCGCGCGCCCCACGTTGCGGCGGGCCTCCTCGTACACCTCGCCCGCCTCCCTGCGCCGCAGGGAGAGGCCGGCGCGCACGAAGGCGGCGAGCGAGCCGAGGACGAGGATCGCGACGCCGCCGATCTCGAACCCGTGGACGACGGCCTCCATCAGCTCGTCGAAGCCGATCTCCATGCCGGGGCCGCCTAGCTCGCGGCGGCGAGGGAGACGACCTCGCCGCGGTCGACGGGACGGACCTGGGTGCGCAGCCCGCGCCGGGCGCAGGTGGCGAGGAAGTCGCTGAGCGGCGAGCGGAAGACCGTGTAGTCGTCGTGGTGGACCGGGACGGTGACGGTGGGGTCAAGGAGCGCGGCGAGGTCGGCGCCCTGCTCGGCGTCCATGGTCACCAGGAGCCCGAGGGCGCGGGTCCCGCCGAGGTGCAGCACCGCCGCGTCCAGCGGGCCGGTGCGCTCGACGACCTCGCGCAGCCAGGGCCGGTACAGGGTGTCCCCGCTGAGGTAGAGGCGGAACGGCGCGTCGGCGCCGGGCCGGCGCAGCTCCAGGACGCTGCCCATCACCGGCGGCAGCAGGTGCTTGGCCGGGCCGGGGCCGTGGACGCCGGGGGCCGACGTCACGGTCAGCTGCCACCCGTCGCGGTCCAGGGTGACGGTCTCCCAGGTGCGCAGGTCCCGGGCCTCCGCGAAGCCCCACGTCCGCAGCTTCCGGGCGGCCGCCGGGGTGGTGAGCACGGGCAGCTCGCGGGTCAGCTCGGCGCGGGCGATCCGGTCGAAGTGGTCGCCGTGCAGGTGGGAGAGCACGACCGCATCCAGCGCGGGGAGGTCGGCCGGCTGCCGCGACGGCTCGGTCAGCCGCTTCGAGAACAGACCCTTGCCGAGGTACGCCCGCTGGCCGCGGTGCAGGAAGTTGGGATCGGTCAGCAGCGAGAACGGACCGAGGCGCAGGATCGTCGTCGCCGTCCCGATGAACTCGAGGGTGGTCTCCGGCATGACCGCGGGTTCCCGGGACGGTGTGCGCCCAAACGCGCGCCGGTTGGGCGCGCGGCCCCTGCCGTTGGTAACCTGACCCGGCAGGTGGTCCGCGGTTCCCAGCGGTTGGCGCAGCCGGACCACCACACCACGCACCTCCGAGCCGGCGGATCCCGCGGCCGGCGCGAGGAGCGCACC
Source organism: Nocardioides dongkuii (assembly GCF_014127485.1). NCBI lineage: Bacteria > Bacillati > Actinomycetota > Actinomycetes > Propionibacteriales > Nocardioidaceae > Nocardioides > Nocardioides dongkuii. The sequence goes on from NZ_CP059903.1 coordinate 861,103, forward strand.
ACGGCGATCACCCGGCCGGGACCACCAGTGTCCGGCCCCGTCCACTCGTCCGCGGGGCCGCGCGCGGTGGTCACCCGGTTGGCCGGCTCTGCCCGGCACGTGGAGGAGGGGTCCGTGGCTCGACGAGGCCAGCGCCAGAGCGCTCGCCGTCCGGCGGCGCGCGAGCGTGGTCGTGCGCTCGACAACGAGGGCATCATCCCGGTGCTCGCCCGTGCGGTGCGCGAGGTCGAGACGACCGTGCAGCGGGGCCGCGTGGACGGGTCGACGCGCACGAAGTTCCAGGTCGTCGCGATCCTGGTGCGCGAGGAGCGGGCCCGGCTCAAGGCCGACGAGGAGATCACCGAGCACCAGCGGGGCGAGGAGCTCAAGCGCCTCGACGGCATCGCCACCATCCTGGCCAAGACCGCAGCCCGGGACACCTCCATGCTGGTCCTGCTCGCCGAGGACGCCACCCTCTCCGACTCCGCGCGCGAGCTGAAGAACGAGATGCTCCGCGCCGCCGGCGCCGAGCCCGAGCCGGACCCCGAGCCGGAGCCGGAGGCCGACCTGCTGGGCGTGCCCGCGCACCGCCGCGTCGTACCCCGGTCGGTCATCTCGCGCCAGCTCTCCAACCCGTTCCTGGTGCCGGACTTCTCCGCCGTCCCGCCGCCGCCGAGCGGCCCGCGCCGGCTCGCGACCTGGGAGCTGCTGGGTCCGCTGTTCCGCTCCTTCGAGCAGGGCGGCGCGTCCTCGTCGATGTCGCTGCCCGAGCCGGGTGCGATGAAGCTGCCCCCCGGCCTGGAGCTGATGCACCACCAGGCGCAGCTCGTCGCCGCCGCGGGGGAGGGGCACCGCACCTTCCTGCTCGCCGACGAGCCCGGCCTCGGCAAGACCGCGCAGGCGCTGCTGGCGGCGCGCGCCGCGGAGGCGTACCCGCTGCTGGTCGTGGTCCCCAACGTCGTCAAGACCAACTGGGCCCGCGAGGTCCGGCTCTGGACCCCCGAGCGCACCGCGACCGTCGTCCACGGCGACGGCCACGACGTCGACGGCTTCGCCGACATCGTGGTGATCAACTACGAGATCCTCGACCGCCACGTCGGCTGGATGGGCGACCACGGCTTCCGCGGGATGGTCGTCGACGAGGCGCACTTCATCAAGAACAAGGGCTCCCAGCGCTCGCAGCACGTGCTGCACCTCGCCGACAGGATGCGGGAGCGCACCGCCCGGCCGCTGATGATGGCGCTCACCGGCACCCCGCTGATCAACGACATCGAGGACTTCCAGGCGATCTGGGAGTTCCTCGGGTGGATCGACGACAAGAAGCCGCTGCGCGAGCTGATGGACAAGCTCGAGGAGACCGGCCTGACCCCGGCGGACCCGGCGTTCTACCCCGCCGCCCGGGCCCGGGTGATCGAGATGGGCATCGTGCGCCGCCGCAAGGTCGACGTCGCCGCCGACATCCCCGCCCGCCGCGTCGCCGACCTGCCGGTCGAGCTCGAGGGCGAGGTCGGGCGCTCGATCCGCGCCGCGGAGCGCGAGCTGGCCCGCCGCCTGGTCGAGCGCTACGACACCGCGCTGGCCACCCGCACCTCCGGCCGCACGGTCGAGGGCATCGACCACGAGCTGGTACGCCGGGTCGCGACGTGGGAGCGCGAGGACACGACGACCACGTCCACCGGCGAGAACGTCTTCGGGATGATGCGTCGCATCGGCCAGGCCAAGGCCGGGCTCGCCGCCGACTACACCGCGCAGCTCGCGCGCAACGTCGGCAAGGTCGTGTTCTTCGCCAAGCACGTCGACGTCATGGACGTCGCGGAGGAGACCTTCGAGCGCCGCGGGCTGAAGTACGCCTCGATCCGCGGCGACCAGACCCCCCGGACCCGGCAGAAGAACATCGACGCCTTCGTCGAGGACCCCGAGGTCGCGGTCGTCGTCTGCTCGCTCACCGCGGCGGGCGTCGGCCTCAACCTCCAGGTCGCCTCGAACCTGGTGCTGGCCGAGCTGTCCTGGACCGACGCGGAGCAGACCCAGGCGATCGACCGGATCCACCGGATCGGCCAAGACACCCCGGTCACGGCGTGGCGGATCATCGCCTCGCAGACGATCGACACCAAGATCGCCGAGCTGATCGACAGCAAGGCCGGCCTCGCCGCCCGCGCGCTCGACGGGTCCGACGCGGAGGTCACCTCCTCCGCCGACGTCCAGCTCGAGGCGCTCGTCGCGCTGCTCACCGAGGCGCTCACCGAGCGCGCCGCCGCCTGAGATCCCTACCTGTGGACTAACCCGCCGAGTCGGCGCACCTGTGCGCCGACTCGGCGGGGTCGTCCACAGGTCAGGGGTCGGTGCGGAGCAGGCCGGGGCCGAAGACGAAGCGGTCCACCTCGATGCGGAGGGCGACGCGGGTGGGGTTCGCGCGCGGCGGGCGGTAGCGGGCGGCGTACCGCTCCACCGCGCGGGCCACGGTCGCGGCGTCGTCGTGCACGCTCGCGCGTCCCTCGATCGTCGACCACCGGGCCCCGTCGACCTGGCAGGCGGCGACGAGCGGGTTGGTCGCGAGGTTGCGCGCCTTGCGCGAGGCGTCGTTGGTGATCACCCAGGCGCACGACTGCTCCGGGTCGAGCGCGACCCCGACCGGCACGAGGTGCGGGCGACCGTCGGGGCGCAGCGTGGTCAGCGTGCAGAGGTGGCGCTCGGTCCAGAAGTCCAGGAGCGGAGCGGGCAGCGCGTCCCAGCCGGGCACGAAGGTGGTCACGTCCGCACCCTAGGCCGGGGTTCCTAGACCCAGCGCGAGAACCAGATCCGGTCCAGCCACTCGCCGTGCGTGAGCAGCCCGTTGGTGTAGATCGGCCAGAACCAGGCGAAGTTCAGCAGCACCACCACCACGAAGGAGCCGGCCGCGACCACCCCCGCCGTACGCCGGGGGCTGGCGGGGGGCGCGGTGCCGACCAGCTTGCCGAGCGCCAGGGTCAGCGCGATCACCACGAACGGCAGCGTCACGACGGCGTAGAACAGGAAGATCGGGCGGTCGTCGTACTGCAGCCACGGCAGCCAGGTCGACGCGGTGCCGACCACCGCGATCCCGAACCGCCAGTCGCGCGCACCGACCCAGGCGACCACGGCGTACAGCAGCGCCAGGATGCCGCCCCACCAGATCGCCGGGGTGCCGATCAGCAGTACCTGGCGCAGGCAGGTGCTGCCCTGCGGGGCGTCGCAGCCGCGGGTGCCGGGCTGGATGTCGGTGTCCGCCGCGACGCCGACCGGGCGGTTGAGCAGCAGCCACCCCGACGGCTTGGAGGCGTAGGTGTGCTCGCTGTCGCTGAGGAAGTGGGTGTGGAACATGAAGAGGTCGTGGTGGTAGCTGGCCAGCGAGCGCAGCGACTGCCAGACCTCGGCCGGGCCCGAGGCGTCGGGCTCGGTGGCGGTCGGCCACCGCTCGGTGCCCTCGGCGACCGCGACGTCGCCCTCCATCCGGTCGAAGCGGGTGTACTGGGTCGAGGAGAGGTGCTCCTCGTACTCGTCGGCGTGCACGAGCCACCCGGTCCAGGTCGCGACGTACACGCACAGGCCGACGACGACGAGGTAGCCGAAGGCGGGTACGCCGTCCACCAGCGCCGAGCGGAGCACCGGCGACCGGACGCCGAAGGAGCGGCGGGCGCCGGCGCTCCACAGCCAGACCAGGATCCCGAACGCGGCGAGCGCGTAGAGCGCGGTCCACTTGGTGCCGACCGCGAGCCCCCAGCAGACGCCGCTGGCCAGCAGCCACGGCCGCCAGAGCATGGCGCGGACCGGTCCCCACCCGGACCGCACCTGGCCGGTGACCTCCCGCGCCATCCGGGCGCGGAACCAGAACCGGTCGTTGACCAGGCAGGACACCGCGCAGAGGGTGAACAGCGCCAGGAAGATGTCGAGCAGGGCCAGCCGGGAGAGCACGAAGTGCAGCCCGTCGAGGCTCAGCAGCAGGCCGGCGGTGCACCCGAGCAGCGTCGACCCGGTGAGCCGGCGGACCAGCCGGCACATCACCAGGACCATCAGCGCGCCCGCGACCGCCGCGGAGAACCGCCACCCGAACGGGTTCATCCCGAACGCCTGCTCGCCCAGCGCGATCAGCCACTTGCCGACCTCGGGGTGCACGATCATCGCCGGCTGGTCGGTCCACTGGCCGGTGGTCCGGCCGTCGAGGATGGCCTCGTTCGCGTCCTCGACGTACCCCCGGACGTAGCCCTGGTGGAGCAGCGACCACGCGTCCTTGGCGTAGTAGGTCTCGTCGAACTCGAACTCGCGGGGCGACCCGAGGTGCCAGAGCCGCAGCGCCAGCGCCAGCACGGCGATCCCGATGCTCGCCGCCCACCCGAGGAGCCGGTCGTCCGAGCCGCCCCAGCCCGTGGCCCGCTGCCACGCGGTGGGCCCCGCGAGACCCACCTGCTCGGCCGGCTCACGCGCGGTGACGGGGGCTGCTGCTGGCACGCCGGAACTCTACGGGGGCCCGCGCTCCTCACCCTGCCGCGACCGTCCGGCAGCGAACCCGCCGATCGGCGTGAGTTGCGGGCCGCCTCGGACAACTCACGCCGACTCGGCGGGCAACTCACGCCGACTCGGCACCTGCGATGATCGGGCCATGACCGGCGTCCTCGTGCTCGCGGCCACGCCGATCGGGCGGGTGGGCGACGCGCCGCCTCGGCTCGCCGAGGAGCTCGCAGGCGCCGACGTGGTCGCCGCCGAGGACACCCGCCGGCTCCGGCGGCTGACGACCGACCTCGGGGTGAGCATCGGCGGGCGGGTGGTTGTCCTACTTCGAGGGCAACGAGGTGGCGCGCACGCCGGTGCTGCTGGAGGCGCTGCTCGCGGGCGAGCGGGTGCTGCTGGTGACCGACGCGGGGATGCCGAGCGTCTCCGACCCCGGGTACCGCCTGGTCGCGGCCGCCGTCGAGCACGACGTGCCGGTGACCGCCGTGCCGGGGCCGAGCGCCGTGCTCACCGCGCTGGCGGTGAGCGGGCTGCCGGTGGACCGGTTCTGCTTCGAGGGCTTCCTGCCGCGCAAGGCGGGGGAGCGTGCGCGCCGCCTCCGGGACCTCGCGCACGAGGAGCGCACGATGGTCTTCTTCGAGGCGCCGCACCGCACCGGGACCGCGCTGGCCGCGATGGCCGACGCCCTGGGCGCCGACCGCCCCGCGGCGGTCTGCCGTGAGCTGACCAAGACCCACGAGGAGGTACGCCGGGGACCGCTCGGCGACCTGGTCGCGTGGGCCGCCGAGGGGGTGCGCGGCGAGGTCACCATCGTGGTCGCGGGCGCGACCCCCGGTGCCGACGTCGCCACCGACCCCGCGAGCCTGCGGACCGCGGTGGCCGAGCACGAGGAGGACGGGATGAGCCGCAAGGACGCGATCGTGGAGGTGGCCCGGCTGGCCGGGCTGCCCAAGCGCGAGGTCTACCAGGCCGTGCACGTGGGAGGGGAGCGATGAGCCGGCTGACCAGCTGGACCCGCGACGGACTGGTCTTCGACGTCCGCGACGACGGTCCCGAGGACGGCACCCCGATCGTGCTGCTGCACGGCTTCCCCGAGCGCGGCACCAGCTGGCGGCACGTGGCCCCGCTGCTGCACGCGCAGGGGCTGCGCACCTACGCGCCCGACCAGCGCGGCTACTCCGAGGGCGCCCGCCCGGCCGGCCGCGCGGCGTACGCCGTCCCGGAGCTGGTCGCCGACGTCGTCGCGCTGATCGAGGAGATCGGCGGCCCGGTCCACCTCGTCGGCCACGACTGGGGCTCGATGGTCGGCTGGGCGACCGCGGCGCGCCACCCCGAGCTGGTGCGCAGCTGGACCGCGGTGTCGGTGCCGCACCCGCGGGCGTTCACGAACGCGATGCGCACCTCCCGGCAGGGGCTGCACAGCTGGTACATGGGCCTCTTCCAGGTGCCGCTGGTGATGGAGACCCTCGCGAAGTGGGCCGGCGGGCCGGTCGACCAGGCGCTGCGCGCCTCCGGCATGACCGCCGAGGAGGTGGCCCGCTTCCGCACCGAGATCGTCGACAGCGGGGCGCTGCCCGGCGCGCTGGGCTGGTACCGCGCGCTCCCGCTGAGCGGCGGCAAGGGCATGGGCGGCCGGGTCGCGGTGCCGACCACCCTGGTGTGGAGCACCCGCGACACCGCGATCGTGCGCGCCGGCGTCGACGCGACCGAGGAGTACGTCGACGGCGACTACCGGCTCGTCGTGCTCGAGGGGGTCAGCCACTGGATCCCGACGCACGCGCCCGAGGAGCTCGCGGCGGCGATCCTGGAGCGGGTGGCCGGCACGTGAGCGACCGGCCGCCGGCCCCCGAGCCGCTGCCGCACCCGGTCGTCGACAACCACTGCCACCTCGACATCGCCCGGCACGGCGACGACGACCCGCTGCCGGTCGAGGAGGCGCTCGCGGCCGCGGCCGCGGTCGGCGTACGCCGGGTGGTGCAGATCGGCTGCGACCTGCCCGGCGCGCGCTGGGCGGTCGAGGCGGCGGCGACGTACGACGCGCTGGTCGCCGGGGTCGCCCTGCACCCCAACGAGGCGCCGCTCCTGGCCGACCTCGACGCGGCGATGGCCGAGATCGAGGCGCTCGCGGGCGCGCACGACAAGGTGCGCGCGGTCGGCGAGACCGGGCTCGACCACTTCCGCACCGGCGAGGAGGGCCGGGCCGTGCAGGAGGAGGCGTTCCGGCGCCACGTCGACCTCGCCAAGCGGCTCGACAAGACCCTGGTCATCCACGACCGCGACGCCCACGACGACGTGCTGCGGGTGCTCGACGAGGAGGGGGTGCCCGACCGCTGGGTGATGCACTGCTTCTCCGGGGACGCCGACCTCGCCCGCCGCTGCCTGGACCGCGGCGGCTACCTCAGCTTCGCCGGGACGGTCACCTTCAAGAACGCCCAGCCGCTGCGTGACGCGCTCGTCGTGACGCCGCCGGACCGGCTGCTGGTCGAGACCGACGCGCCGTACCTCACCCCGGTCCCGCACCGCGGCCGCACCAACGCGTCGTACCTGGTGCCGCTCACGGTGCGCGCCATGGCGGAGGTTCGGGGCGACGACCTGGAGGAGCTCTGCGCGGCCCTCGACCACGCCACCGAGGAGGCGTTCGGCGGCGCCTGGTGACCCCGGGGCGCCGCCGTGGCGGTGCTCACATCGAGGGACGGGCATTTGCATCGCGTCCGCGTCCCTGTTCCGATGGAGTCGACAAAAGGCCGGGATCGGGACCGAACCGACCGTGCGTCAGGGCCACCACCGCCCGCGCACGACCCGCCGAGAACCTCGTCGACAGGCGGGTTCGAGGGTGCGGGAAGTCCCGAGGCCCGGGGAGCTCGACGTTCGGAGAAGTGTGGCTTCCACACAGCACGACCCCCAGTCCACCCCGCCCCAGACCACGCCGTCCCCCACCGCCTCCGGGGGCCGGCTGAGCCGCCTGATCCGCAGTCGCGGAGTCCTGATCGGGCTCTGCGCGCTGGTCGTCCTGGCGGTCGCCGGCAGCGTCCTCGGCTACCAGGCGCTCTCCACCACCGTGACGCTCACGGTGGACGGGGAGGACCGCGAGGTCCGCGCGATGGGCGGCACCGTCGAAGAGGTCCTCGACGCCGAGGGGATCGAGGTCGGCGAGCACGACTCGGTCGTCCCCGACCTCGACGAGAGCGTCACCGACGGCGGCCGCATCAACGTGCGGTACGGCCGGCCGCTGACGCTGAGCGTCGACGGCAAGGAGCAGACCCACTGGGTGACCTCGACCGAGGTGGCCTCGGCCCTCGGCGAGCTCGGCCGCACGTTCGGCGAGTCGCGCCTCTCCGCCAGCCGCAGCGCCACGATCGGCCGTCAGGGCCTCGAGCTCGAGGTCGTCACGCCGAAGACGCTGAAGGTCAAGATCGGCGACGGCAAGCTGCGCAAGCGCACCGTCACCGCGCTGACCGTCCAGGACGCCCTCGACGAGCTCGACGTCCGGGTGAGCAAGCACGACGTCACCACCCCGAAGCTCGGCGCGAAGCTGGAGGACGGCGACCGCGTGGTCTTCACCCACGTCCGCTACGCGACCCGCAAGGTCGCCGGCGAGTCGATCGCCTTCGACACCGTCGAGCGCGACGACCCCTCGGCGTACGAGGGCGAGGAGACGGTGGTCCGCGAGGGCGCCGCCGGTGCCCGCAACGCCGTCTACCGCCTCACCTTCCGCAACGGCGAGCTCGCGAAGCGGGAGCTGGTCCGCCAGCGCCTCGTGCGCGCTCCGGTCGACCGGGTCGTCAAGATCGGCACCAAGGAGAAGCCCGCGCCGGCACCGGCGCCGGCGGCACCCTCGTCGAACTACGCCTCCGGCAACAGCGTCTGGGACGCCCTCGCGCAGTGCGAGTCGGGCGGCAACTGGGCCATCAACACCGGCAACGGCTACTACGGCGGCCTGCAGTTCAACCTCGGCACCTGGCAGGCGTACGGCGGCACCGGCCTGCCGAGCGCCAACAGCCGCGAGGCACAGATCGCCGTGGCCACCCGGCTGCGCGACGCGACCGGCGGCTACGGCTCGTGGCCCTCGTGTGCGGCGAAGCTGGGGCTTCCCCGCTGACGACTAGGGTTCAGGTCATGCCCACCTCCGCCGGTCCCCGTCTGCTGGGGCCGGCGGAGGTGCGTCAGCTGGCGGCCGAGCTCGACCTGCGGCCGACCAAGCAGCGTGGCCAGAACTTCGTCATCGACGCCAACACCGTGCGCCGGATCGTCCGCGAGTCCGGCGTCGGTCCCGACGACGTGGTGCTCGAGGTCGGCCCCGGGCTCGGGTCGCTGACCCTGGCGCTGCTGGAGGTCGCGCGGCACGTCGTCGCGGTCGAGGTCGACGAGGTGCTCGCCGCCCGGCTGCCCGCCACCGTGGCGGCGTACGCCCCCGAGCAGCGCGACCGGCTCGAGGTCGTGCTCGCCGACGCGATGCGGGTCAGCGAGCTGCCCGGCCCGTCGCCGACGGCGCTGGTCGCCAACCTGCCCTACAACGTCTCCGTGCCGGTGCTGCTGCACCTGATGGCGCTGCTGCCGTCGCTCGAGCGCGGCCTGGTGATGGTGCAGGCCGAGGTCGCCGACCGGCTCGCGGCCCCGCCGGGCTCCAAGGTGTACGGCGTCCCGTCGGTCAAGGCCGCCTGGTTCGCCGACGTACGCCGCGCGGGGTCGGTCGGCCGCAACGTCTTCTGGCCGGCGCCCAACGTCGACTCCGGCCTGGTCGCCTGGACCCGCCGCGAGCCGCCGGTCACCACCGCGACCCGCGAGCAGGTCTTCACCGTCATCGACACCGCCTTCGCCCACCGGCGCAAGGCGCTGCGCGGCGCCCTCCGCGGGCTGGCCGGCTCGGCCGAGGCGGCCGTCGCGGCGCTCGAGGCCGCTGGCGTCGACCCGATGGCGCGCGGCGAGGTGCTCGACATCGCGGCGTACGTCCGGATCGCCGAGGCGCTGCCCTGGGAGGACCCGGAGTGACCGCTCGGACCGTCCGGGCACCCGCGAAGATCAACCTGCACCTCGGCGTCGGTGCCCCGCGCGAGGACGGCTACCACCCGCTGCTCACCGTCTACCAGGCCGTCGGCCTGTACGACGACCTCACCGTGCGCCCGGCCGACGACTGGTCGGTGGACCTGGAGGTCCCGGACTGGATGGCCGGCGTCGTGCTGCCCGCGCTCGACGACAACATCGTCACGCGCGCCGCGCGGCTGCTGGCCGCGCACCACGGCATCGAGCCGCGGGGCGCGGTGCACGTCGCCAAGTGCATCCCGGTCGCGGGCGGGATGGCGGGCGGCTCCGCCGACGCGGCCGCCGCGCTGGTGGCGCTGGACCGGCTCTGGGGCACCGGGACGAGCGACGAGGACCTGCTCCGGATCGCCGGCGTGCTCGGCAGCGACGTGCCGTTCGCGCTGGTCGGCGGCTCCGCCGTCGGCACCGGCCGCGGCGAGCTGGTCGAGCCGGTCGCCGACGTCGGCACCTGGTGGTGGGTCGCCGTGCCGTCGGACCGGGGGCTCTCCACCCCGGCCGTCTACCGGCACTTCGACGAGCTCGTCCCCGACGCCCCCGCCGACCCGCCGCCGGCGGACCGGCTGGTCGCGGCGCTGGCCGCGGGGGACCCGCACGCGCTCGCGGCGGCGCTGCACAACGACCTCCAGGAGCCCGCGATCGACCTGCGTCCGGAGCTGGGCGACCTGCTCGCCCGCGGCGAGGCCGAGGGCGCCCTGCGCGGGATCGTCTCGGGCTCCGGGCCGACCTGTGTCTTCCTCTGCGAGTCCTCCGACGCGGCGCGTGCCGTGGCCGGGGCGATGACCGACGACGCGCACCCCGCCGTCCTCGTGACCCACGGCGCCGTCGCAGGCGCCCACCTGGTGACTTATGGCTAATCTGCTGAACCTCGAACGCGTGTCCAAGTCCTACGGCGTCCGCCCGCTGCTCACCGAGGTCTCCCTCGGCGTCGCGCAGGGGGAGCGGATCGGCATCGTCGGCCGCAACGGCGACGGCAAGACCACCCTGCTGGAGGTGATGACGGGGATCGAGGAGCCCGACACCGGCCGGGTCTCGAAGATCCGCGGCCTGCTGGTCGGCTACCTGCACCAGGGCGACGAGCTCGTCGACACCCACACCGTCCGGGAGGCCGTGCTCGGCGGACGCTCCGACCACGAGTGGGCGGCCGACGCGCGCATGCGCGAGATCGTGGAGGTGCTGCTCGCGGGCGTCTCGCTGGACCGGTCGGTCCTCGGCCTCTCCGGCGGCGAGCGCCGGCGCTGCTCGCTGGCCGCGCTGCTGCTCGGCGACCACGACCTCGTCGTCCTCGACGAGCCCACCAACCACCTCGACGTCGAGGCGGTCGCCTGGCTGGCCGACCACCTCGCGAAGCGCACCTCGGCGCTCGTCGTGGTCACCCACGACCGGTGGTTCCTCGACGCGGTCTGCCAGTGGACCTGGGAGGTGCACGACGGCGCGGTCGACGTCTACGAGGGTGGGTACGCCGCGTTCGTGCTCGCCAAGGCCGAGCGCCAGCGCCAGTCCGCGGCGTCCGAGACCCGGCGCCAGAACCTGGTCCGCAAGGAGCTCGCCTGGCTGCGCCGCGGGGCGCCGGCGCGCACCGCGAAGCCGAAGTTCCGCATCGACGCGGCCAACCAGCTGATCGAGGACGTGCCGCCGCCGCGCGACCGGCTCGAGCTGCAGAAGTTCGCGACCCAGCGGCTCGGCAAGGACGTCATCGACCTCGAGGACGTCGACCTGGTCCGCGGCGACCGGGTGCTGCTGCGGCACGCCACCTGGCGGCTCGGGGCGGGCGACCGGGTCGGGATCGTCGGCGTCAACGGCGCCGGCAAGTCCTCGGTGCTCGCGCTGGTCTCCGGCGCGCTGGAGCCGTCCGCCGGCAAGGTACGCCGAGGCCGCACCGTCGCGCTGCGCCACCTGACCCAGCAGCTCGACGACCTCGATCCCGCCGGCCGCGTGCTGCCGACGGTGGAGTCGGTGCGCCGGGTCACCAAGGTCGCCGACGGCGAGGTCACGGCCAGCGCGATGCTGGAGCGGTTCGGGTTCACCGGCGACCGGCTCACCGCGCGGATCGGCGACCTGTCCGGCGGCGAGCGGCGCCGCTTCCAGCTGCTCCTGCTGCTGCTGGACGAGCCGAACGTGCTGCTCCTCGACGAGCCCACCAACGACCTCGACATCGAGACCCTCAACGTCCTCGAGGACTTCCTCGACGGCTGGCCCGGCACCCTGATCGTGGTCTCCCACGACCGCTACTTCCTCGAGCGGGTCACCGACTCGACCTGGGCGCTCCTCGGCGACGGCCAGCTCTCCATGCTCCCGCGCGGCGTCGACGAGTACCTCGAGCGCCGTCGCGCGGCCCTGGCTGTGGAGAACGCCGCCGAGTCGGCGCACATGTCCGCCGTCTCGGCGGGTTCCTCCACAGCTGCGTCGGGTCCGGGGTCGGCGAAGGCGCGGTCGGGGAGCGCCGAGGAGCGGTCGGCGCGCAAGGTGGTGGCGCGGATCGACAAGCGGCTGGCGCGGATCGCGGAGCTCGAGACGTCGCTGGGCCAGCAGGCGCTCGAGCACGCGCACGACTACGAGCGGCTCGCGGGGATCAGCCGGGAGCTCGAGGCGCTGACGGCGGAGAAGGAGCAGCTCGAGATGGAGTGGTTCGAGGCCGCGGAGCAGCTGGAGTAGCTCAGTCGAGCAGCTCGACCGAGCCCACGGCGTACAGGCGCCGGGCGAGGACGACCGCGGCGCCTGTCGGCGTACCCATCGGCACCAGCAGCCGCGGTCCCTCGTCGTCGACGACGACCGCGACCCGGCCGTGCAGCCAGGCCGTCCACGCCGACCGGCGCTGGGCGGGTGCCGCGTCCTCCGCGGACACGACGGTGACCGGTGCGGGGTGGAGCAGCGAGGTGGCCATGCCTCCCCATCGGCACCCGGGTGACCGGGTTGAGCCTCAGGACCCCGCGAACGGGGCGAGCAGGGTGCGGAGCAGGCCGGCCAGCTGCTCGCGCTCGGGCGCGGGCAGCCCGGCGAGCAGCTCGCGCTCGGCGTCCAGCAGCGCCTCGAACGCGCCGTCGACGGCGGTCTTGCCCTCGGTGGTCAGCCGCACGATCACGCCCCGGCGGTCGTCGGGGTCGGGGGAGCGCTCCACGAACCCGCGGGCCGCGAGCCGGTCGACGCGGTTGGTCATCGTCCCGCTGGTCACGAGGGTCTCGCGGAGCAGCCGCCCCGGCGAGAGCTCGTACGGCGACCCGGCGCGGCGCAGCGCCGCCAGGACGTCGAACTCCCACGACTCGATGCCGTGCGCGGTGAACGCGGCCCGGCGGGCGAGGTCGACGTGGCGGCCGAGGCGGGAGATCCGGCTGAACACCGAGACCGGCGCCAGGTCGAGGTCGGCGCGCTCGCGCGCCCACGCCTCCACCAGCTCGTCGACCTCGTCCCGCATGCGGCACACCCTACCGCCCATCGAGAATCTTGACATCAAGAGAATCCGGGCGGACGATCGTGGCATGGCGCACACCTGGGACCCCGACCGCTACCTGACGTACGCCGACGAGCGCGGCCGGCCGTTCGTGGAGCTGCTGGCCCGGGTGCCGGCGGCCGCGCCGGAGCGCGTCGTCGACCTCGGCTGCGGCCCCGGCAACCTGACCGCGCTGCTCGCTGAGCGGTGGCCGGACGCGTCCCTGCTCGGCGTGGACGCGAGCCCCGAGATGGTCGCGGCCGCGCGCCGCGACGTCCCCGGCATCGCCTTCGAGGTCGGCGACCTGCGCGACTGGCGACCGGAGGCCCCGGTCGACGTCCTGGTCTCCAACGCCACGCTCCAGTGGGTGCCCGGCCACCTCGACCTGCTGCCGCGCCTGGTCGACGCTGCGCGGCCCGGCGGCTGGCTCGCCTTCCAGGTGCCGGGCAACTTCGAGGAGCCGAGCCACACGATCCGCCGCGACCTGGCCGACGAGGAGCCCTACCGCGCACACACGCGCGAGGTCGCGGTGCCGCAGGCGCACGGCCCGGAGGTCTACCTCGAGGCGCTGGCCACCCTCGGCTGCGGCGTCGACGCGTGGGAGACCACCTACCTCCACGTCCTGACCGGCCCTGACCCGGTCTTCACCTGGGTCTCCGGCACCGGGGCGCGGCCGACGCTGCAGGCGCTGCCCGACGACCTGCGCGACGGGTTCGAGGCGGAGTTCCGCGCGCGCCTCGCCGCGGCGTACCCCACCCGACCGTGGGGCGTGGTGCTGCCGTTCCGGCGGGTCTTCGTCGTGGCACAGGTGCCGGCATGAGGCTGCACCACGTGCCGGTGGTCGAGCAGTGAGGAGCCCCAGCGACGAGCGGTGTCGAGACCCCCGCAGCGTGCCGGCGACCTGGATCGAGGCCATGGGTTGGTTCACCGGGTTTCGACATCGCTCAGGCGCAGAGCGCCTTCGCTGCTCAACCACCGGCAACCGGTGGTCGCCCTCGAGGCGACGGGTTCGCGCCTGGTCGAGATGGGGTACGCCGTGGACCGGCGCGAGCGGCACACGTTCCCGGGGTACGAGCGGTTCCACGCGTGTGACGCACACGACAACCGGGTCGAGTTGCTCGCCCCGTAACCCCGGGGGGCATTGCCGCGTTAGGGGGGCACGACCGGCCGAGGGCGACCCCCCGAGCGAAGCGGGGGGAGCTCCTCCCGAGGGGGCGCCCACGGCCGGCCGGCAAGTAAAGATACAGCCGGGGGTATCCGTACGGCCCCAGGTTAGCACCCGGATGCGCCGCCTCAGCGCAGCCTGAACTGAAGGAGAGTGATGGAGCTCCAGAACGGCGACATGACGCCGGTCCTGAACCGCGTCAAGCGCGCCCAGGGTCAGCTCGCCGGCGTCCTGAGGATGCTGGAGGACGGGCGCGACCTCGAGAGCGTGGTCAACCAGCTCAAGGCGGTCACCCGCGCGCTGGACCGCGCGGGGTTCGCGCTGGTCGCCACCGAGCTCCGCCGCAACGTCAGCGACGGCGGCGTGACCGACGACGAGCTGGCGCAGATCGAGAAGTATTTCCTGTCCCTGGGCTGATCCCCTGGGCTGATCCCTGGGGCTGACCGAAGGCCGCTACCGGACGAGCGCGAGGGTGCCCAGGTCACGGACGGCCGCGCACGAGCGGGCCACCATGGTCGCGAACATCCGGTCGCCGCGCTCGGTGCGCGTGCCGTAGGCGCACCCGAACACCGAGATCAGCGGGCCCTGGAGCATCGCGAAGCGGTAGTCGTCCCAACACTCCTCCAGGGAGTACGACGTCACGCCGTGCCCGACGAGCGCGGCGTGGTACGCCGCCACGAGGTCCCGCTCGGTCGCGCGCCGGGTCCCGGGGCCGAGGCTGGTCCCCACGAAGAAGGACAGGTCGCGGGCAGGCAGCCCCACCGACAGCGTCTGCCAGTCGAGGGCCGCGACTCCGCCGCCCGGGGCGAACATCATGTTGTCGAGGCGGTAGTCGCCGTGGACCAGGCCGAAGCGCTCGGTGCGCGCGAGCGCCCACCTCTCGATGACGTCCACGGCCGCCCGGAGCGTGTCCCGGTCCTCGGGGGAGACCAGCTCGCCGAGACCCTCGATGAAGGTCTCGGTCGCCGGCGCCAGGAGCTCGGAGAGCAGCGCCGCCTCCTCGGGGGTGCTCAGCGCGAACCCGTCGGTGTCCAGCAGGCTCGGGTCGCACCAGCGCGGCCCGTGCAGCCCGGCCAGGTTGACCACGGCGTCGCGGGCCTGGTCGGGGGTGCAGCCCGCGAGCTGCTCCCCGGGCTCGGCCGGCGCGAGGTCCTCCAGGAGCAGGGTGAAGTCCCCGGTGACGGGGGAGCCGACGGCGAGCGAGCAGGCCGGCACGCGGATCGCGACGGTGTCCGCGATCTCGGCGTAGAAGCGGACCTCGCTGTAGTAGGTCCCGGCCACCATCGCGCGGTACGCCGGGTCGGCGGCGGGCAGCTTCGCCAGCAGGGTCTCGCCCCCGTCCAGCGTGAGCCGGTGGCAGACGGCCATCTGGCCGGTGCCGACGGGCGTCGAGGTCACGGTCGAGACCGGTCGGCCGAGCGCCTCGGAGAGCCACGCGGGGGTGATCTCCTCGATCGTGGGCGCGATCGTCGTCGTGGGCATCTGAGGAGCTCCGTCCGAGGACTCGGGGGCAGGCGTGTGGGTCGGGCGCCCGGAGCATGGTCGCCGTGTCGCGCCGGACGCTAGCAGCCGGACTTGACACGTGTCAGTGGACAGCGATGTTACTGGTCGGTAATAATGGCGCCATGAGTCAGGTCCTCGCCCTCTGGAAGAAGGCCGGCGCGCTGCCGGTCGTCGGCACCCGCGTCTTCTCGTTCGCCTTCGGCCAGCAGGCGCCGTACTTCGCCACCATCCGCCCGCGGTTCACCGAGCTGCGCCCGAACCACGCCGAGCTCGTGATCCCCAAGCGGCGCCGGGTGCACAACCACCTCGGCACCGTGCACGCGATCGCGCTGTGCAACGGGCTCGAGGCGGCGATGGGCGCGCTCGCCGAGGTCACCATCCCGGCGGACAAGCGGTGGATCCCCAAGGGGATGGAGGTCAGCTACACCGCGAAGGCCACCAGCGACATCACCTGCATCGCCGAGACCGACGCCGAGCAGTGGGCCTCCGACGACCCCGATCTCCCCGTGCGCGTGCGCGGCGTCCGCGACGACGGCACGGTGGTGATCGAGGGCGTCATCCGGCTCTGGGTGACGCCGAAGAAGACGAAGGCCTGACGTCGCTCAGAGGGTTCCGCCGCCCACCACGGGCACCGCGAGCGGCTTGCGCTCGCCGACGAACTTCTTCTGCACCCAGGTCGCGAGCGCGGTGAGGACGAGGTTCGCGGCGATGTAGAGGACGGCGATCACGACCGCGGCCTGCACCTGGTTCTGGAACTCGGTGTAGATCTGCTTGCCTACGAACGTGAGGCCCGGGGCGCCGATCGCGATGCCGAGGCTGGTGTCCTTGAGTGCGACGACGAGCTGGCTGATCAGCGCCGGCAGCATGATCTTCACGGCCTGCGGCAGCAGGATGCTGGTCATCACCTGGGTCTTGCGCATGCCGAGGGCGTACGCCGCCTCCGCCTGCCCGCGGGGCACGGCGAGGATGCCGGCCCGGAAGACCTCGGCCAGCACGGACCCGTTGTAGAGCGTCAGGGCGATCACGACGCTCCAGTAGGCGCCGATCCCGTCGCCGACGCCGTAGGCGAAGTAGATGAAGTAGATCATCAGCAGCACCGGCACGGCCCGGAAGAACTCCACGACGAGCCAGCAGGGCCACCGCAGCCAGGCGTGCTCGGAGAGCTTGCCGATGCCGAAGAGGATGCCGAACGCCACGGCCATCACGATCGAGACGGCGGCCATCTGCAGCGTCTTGAGCAGGCCGTCGACGAGCAGCACGCGGACGAACTTCGGCGTGAGGAACGGCTCCCACAAGCGGTACTCGAGCTGCCCGCGGTCGTAGAAGCGGAACACGATGAAGGCGGCCAGGGCGAGGACGGCGAGGACGCCGAGGACGGAGTAGATCCGGTGCCGCGCGCGGGTGCGGGGGCCGGGTGCGTCGAACAGCACGGAGGGCGCGCTCATCGGGCCGCCGCGAATCGTCGTTCGAACCGGTTGGCGCCGAACGAGATCACCTCGACGATGAGGACGTAGCCGAGGGCGAAGATCACGAACACGAGGACCATGTCGTCGGCGTTGCGGTTGATGAAGAACTTCATCCGCGCCGTGGCCTCGAGCATGCCGAACGCCGCCGCGACCGAGGTGTTCTTCGCGAGAGCGATCTGCACGCTGGCCAGCGGCGGCACCGCGGCGCGCAGCGCCTGGGGCAGGATCACCTGGCGCATCGAGCCTGCGAACGTCAGCCCGATCGCGCGGGCGGCCTCCGCCTGGCCCAACGGCACCGCGTTGATGCCGGACCGCAGCGCCTCGCAGACGAAGGCCGAGGTGTAGAGCGTCAGCGCGAGGCAGGAGCGGAAGAAGTAGCCGGAGACGTGGTACCCGCCGATGTCGAGCTGCTCCACCGAGTTGAAGGTGTAGCCGAGGCGGGGGCCCACCGTGGCGAAGAAGATGAACACCACGACGAGCGGGGTGTTGCGCGCGACGGTCACGTAGACCGCCGCGAGCCGCCGCAGCAGCGACACCGGCCCCACCCGGAGCGCGGCGAGGAAGATGCCGAGCAGCAGCGAGAGGACGCCCGAGACGACGAGGAGGCCGAGGGTCAGGCCGAACGCCTTGAGGAACAGGTCGTAGTTCTCCCAGATGTCCTGCACGTCGCCCTCACCTCCTCGTCGTCATCGGTACGTCGTCGTCTTCTCGGTCGCTCAGGCGGCCGGGCACTCGTCGAGCGCCGGGGGCTCCGGGGTCTCCGCGCCGGACTTGCCGAGCGTCGACTCGAAGGCCGCGGCCCAGTCGCCGTTCTCGATGGACTCCTCGATGACGCCGTTGATCCACTCGCACATCTCGGGGTTCTCCTTCGGGTAGCCCACGCCGATGCGCTCCTCGGAGAACTCCTCACCCACGACCTCGAGCTCGTCGGGGTTCAGGGCGGCGTACCCGAGCAGGATCGAGCCGTCGGTCGTCATCGCGTCGACCGTGCCGTCGAGCACCTGGTCGCGGCACTCGGAGTAGGTCTCGAAGCCGCGCGGCTTGGCGCCCTCGGCCTCGACGTTCTCGAGCGAGGTCGACCCGGTCACCGAGCAGACCTCCTTGCCCTTGAGGTCCTCGACCCCGGTGATGTCGCTGCCCTTCTTCACCAGCAGCTGCTGGCCGGTGACCATGTACGGGCCGGTCTGGCCCACGACCTGCTGGCGCTCGGGAGTCATGGAGTACGACGCCAGCACCAGGTCGACCTCGCCGGACTGGAGGAACGGCTCGCGGTTGTCGGAGATGGTCATCTTGTAGTCGACGGCCGAGGTGTCCTCGGGGTCGATGCCGAGGTCGGCGACCAGGAGCTTGGCGATCTCGACGTCGAAGCCGCTGGGCAGCTCGTCGGTGGCGCCCTTGAAGCCGAGCCCGGGCTGGTCGTACTTCACGCCCACCGTGATCTTGCCGGCCTCGGCGAGCTCGGCCATCTTCGAGCCCTCCTCGAACTTGCCCTCCTCGACCTCCTCCGCCTCGACGTCGGAGCCCTCGTCGTCACTGCCGGCGTCGCCGCACGCGGCGAGGCTGCCCGCGAGCAGCAGGGCTGCCGTGGCGGCCTTGAACCTGGTCGGAATGCGCATGTGCTGGTCTCCTTGCTCGTGGATCAGTGCAGGATCAGTGCTTGAGGATCTTGCCGAGGAACTCCTTGGCCCGATCGCTCCGGGGGTTGGTGAAGAACTCGTCGGGGGTGTTCTCCTCGACGATGGCGCCGTCGGACATGAAGACGACCCGGTCGGCGGCCGTGCGGGCGAAGCCCATCTCGTGCGTGACCACGACCATGGTCATGCCCCGCTTCGCGAGGTCGACCATCACCTCGAGGACCTCCGAGATCATCTCGGGGTCCAGCGCCGAGGTGGGCTCGTCGAAGAGCATCACCTTGGGCTCCATGGCCAGGGCCCGGGCGATCGCCACCCGCTGCTGCTGGCCGCCGGAGAGCTGGGCGGGGTACTTCTGGGCCTGGTGGTCGACCCCGACGCGCTCCAGCAGCTCCATGGCCCGCTTCTCGGCGTCGGCCTTGGACTCCTTGCGCACCTTGATCGGGCCCAGCGTGACGTTCTCGAGGATCGTCTTGTGGGCGAAGAGGTTGAAGCTCTGGAAGACCATGCCGACGTCGGCGCGCAGCTCGGCCAGCTGCTTGCCCTCCTGGGGGAGCGGCCGGCCGTCGAGGCTGATCGTGCCCTTGTCGATCGTCTCCAGGCGGTTGATCGCGCGGCACAGGGTGGACTTGCCGGACCCCGAGGGCCCGATCACGACCACGACCTCGCCGCGGGCGATCGAGAGGTTGATGTCCTGCAGCACGTGCAGCTGCCCGAACCACTTGTCCACGTGGTCGAGCACGACGAGGGGCTCGCCCCGGCCGGCCGAGACCGGCGTGGACTCCTGTGCGGTCATGGTCGGGGACCCTAGTCGCAGCTGCTCCACGGGGGCCACCGCCGCCCGTGGCTCGACCCAATAGTGATCAGCCCGTGACCTACGCCCGGGACCGGGACGCCAGGACCAGCGCGACCGCTGCCGCGGCCACCAGCGCGCCGGTACGACGTCCGCCGGGCCCGCTGGCGCGGGAGGCCGAGAACGCGTTCCGGGCCTGCGAGGAGAGCACGGAGCCGGCGCTCTGGGAGGACAGGACCGAGGCGAAGGACATCGCCGAGCCGACGCTGAAGGCGGACGCGAAGGAGCCGACGCTGCCGACGGACGCCGCGGAGCCGACGCTGCCGATCGAGAGGACGGACCCGTCGGACCACAGGCACAGCACGGAGTCGCGGGAGCCGATCGACCAGCGGGAGGGCATGAGGCCAGCCTGGCACGGATTCCCCGCGACGGCGCGGCCCGCCGTACCCTCGGGGGGTCATGTCTGCAGCCACGATCGCCCCGCGCACCTACGAGGTCCGCACCTACGGGTGCCAGATGAACGTCCACGACTCCGAGCGGCTCACCGGCCTGCTGGAGGACGCGGGGTACGCCGCGGCGCCCGCCGGCGAGCAGGCCGACGTCGTCGTCCTGAACACCTGCGCGGTGCGCGAGAACGCCGACAACAAGCTGTACGGCAACCTCGGGCACCTCGCGCCGATCAAGGCCGCGCGGCCCGGGATGCAGATCGCCGTCGGCGGCTGTCTGGCGCAGAAGGACCGCACCACGATCACCCAGCGCGCGCCCTGGGTCGACGTCGTCTTCGGCACCCACAACATCGGCTCGCTGCCGGTGCTGCTCGAGCGCGCCCGCGTGCAGGAGGAGGCGCAGGTCGAGATCCTCGAGTCGCTCGCCGTCTTCCCCTCGACGCTGCCGACCAAGCGCGAGTCGGCGTACGCCGCGTGGGTCTCGGTCTCGGTCGGGTGCAACAACACCTGCACGTTCTGCATCGTCCCCGCGCTGCGCGGCAAGGAGCGGGACCGCCGCCCCGGCGACGTCCTGGCCGAGGTGCGCGCGCTGGTCGACGAGGGCGTCACCGAGGTGACGCTGCTGGGCCAGAACGTCAACGCGTACGGCGTGGAGTTCGGCGACCGGCAGGCCTTCTCCAAGCTGCTGCGTGCCTGCGGCGACATCGAGGGGCTGGAGCGGGTGCGGTTCACCTCGCCGCACCCCGCGGAGTTCACCGACGACGTCATCGAGGCGATGGCCGAGACCCACAACGTGATGCCGTCGCTGCACATGCCGCTGCAGTCGGGCTCGGACCGGGTGCTGCGCGCGATGCGCCGGTCCTACCGGTCCTCGAAGTACCTCGGCATCATCGAGCGGGTCCGCGCCGCCTTGCCGGACGCCGCGATCACCACCGACATCATCGTGGGCTTCCCGGGCGAGACCGAGGAGGACTTCCTCGAGACGCTGCGGGTGGTGCGCGAGTCGCGGTTCGCCAGCGCCTTCACGTTCCAGTACTCCAAGCGGCCGGGCACCCCCGCTGCCACGCTGCCCGACCAGGTCCCGCCGGACGTGGTCAAGGACCGGTACGGCCGGCTGGTCGAGGTCGTCGACCAGGTCGCCTGGGACGAGGGCAAGCTGCTCGTCGGGCGCACCGTCGAGCTGATGGTCGCCGAGGGGGAGGGGCGCAAGGACGCCGCCACCCTCCGCCTCTCCGGCCGGGCCCGCGACAACCGGCTGGTGCACTTCGCCGCGCCCGGTCCCGAGCTCGGCACCCCGCGCCCCGGTGACATGGTCACCGTCGAGGTCACCTACGCCGCGCCGCACCACCTGGTCGCCGACCGGGTGCACGCGGTCCGCCGTACCCGCTCCGGCGACGCGTGGGAGGCCCGGCACGCGGCCCCCGCCGCGCCGGTCGGCGTCACGCTCGGCATGCCGACCCTCGGCGTACCCGCCCCGCTGCCGGACGCGCCCGCCTGCCGCTGAGGCTTCGCCGTCCCCGGGACGTCATACGCGGTGGTCGCTATGGCCGCCGTGTCGGATGACGTCCGGCGGGACGTCATACGGGCGGGTCGCTATCGCCGCCAGCTCGTATGACGTCCCGGCGGCGGCGGCCGGCTCAGACGTCCGGCGGCGCGTCGTACGGCTTCTCGGCGGAGCGCGGGTTCTTGCTCGGGTAGCCGGCCTTGGAGCCCGGGTCGACGGGGTTGGTCTCGACGCCGCCGCGGGCCTGCTCGGGCGCGGCCTCCTCGTCGGGGCCGGCGTCGTCGGAGTCCGGGGCCGTGCGGACGTCGCGGATGCCGTCGGTGGCCTCCTGGCCGGGGCCGGCGTGGCCGACCCGCTCGCTGCTCACGCCCATCCCGCCGGCGGCCCGGTCGGGGCCGGTGGAGCCGGGGGTGGAGTCGCGGACGTCGGTGGGCTCCTCGTGGCTCATCAGGCGTTCCCCTCCTCGCTGCTGCCGGTGTCCTTGCGGCCGGCCTCCTCGACGGAGGCGTCGGTGGCCTCGGTCGAGGTGTCCTCGCCCTCCTGGATCTCGTCCGGGGCGGCGTCCTCGTCGACCGCGGGGTTCGCGGCGGTCGACAGGTCGGCGGGCAGCGCCTCGCCGGACTCGGGAAGCGCGTCCGCCCCGCCGGGGTTGGGCTCGCGGGGCTCGATCTCGGGCTCGGGCATGGGGCCGAGGTCAGTCTCGTCGGGCACCGGTTCTCCTCTGGGGCTTTAGAATCCGAAGGTCGTGTAAGCCTGCGCGGTACCCGTCCGGAGCGCCTCCAACACGACGCGCTCGTGGGGGACCACCGGCTCGGGCAGGTCGTCGAGCGGGCACCACCGCAGGTCGGCGCACTTGGCGGGCTCCACGATCCGGGGCTCGCCGGTCCAGCTGCGGGCGGTGAAGAAGAAGTCGATCCGCTCGTCGATCGGCTCGCCCCCGCGGGTGCGCTGCATCGCGGTGACGAACGCCAGGTCGAGGTCGCGGACGTCGATCTCCTCGAGCGCCTCGCGCCGCGCCGCGTCGTACGCCGTCTCGCCCTGCTCGACGTGGCCGGCGGCGGCCGCGGCCCAGTGGTCGTCCATGTAGCCCGTGCCCTGCCGCAGCTGCAGCAGCACCTCGGGGCCGGTGGCGCCGTCGCGGGGACTGTCGCGGAGCAGGAAGACGTACGCCGCGGGGACGACGACGAAGCGGCCGTGGGTCACGCGTCGTCGTCCTCGACCGGCTCCTCGTCGTGCGGGGTGGACTCGGGCTCGCCGGTCGGTGCGTAGGCGGTGCCGGTGGCGTCGGAGACCTGCTCGCGCTCCCCGGCCTCGTACTCCTCCGGGTCCGGCTCGGCCGGGGGCAGCACGTCCTCGGCCACGTCCTCGGTGGGCTTCTCGATCGGTACGTCGGTCACGGCGTCTCCTCTCGGGTTCTGTCCTCAGTGGGACGGCTGGTCGAGCGAGGTCTCGGCGTTCTCCTCCTGCGCGTCACGCCCGGAGGCGTCCTGCTGCAGGTCGGGGTCGCCCGTCACGGGCGGGATGTCGTGGGAGTCGTCGCGCTTGGTCACGCGGTCGACCTCGGGGCCGGGCTCCTTGGCGCCCTCGATCGGCGCCATGGGGGCGTCGGCCTGGTCCTCGCGCAGCGGAGACCGCGGCGGCGGAGGGGTCTCGCGGCCGTCGTGCTGGTCCGGCTCGGTCATGGTGTTCTCCTCCTGGTCGTGGCTCCCGTACCCCCGCCCGCCACACTAGCCACATGCCCAGGCCGCCCCTCGCCCCGCCGATCGTGGCGGTCGTCGGGGCCACCGCCTCGGGCAAGACCGCGCTCTCCCTCGACCTCGCGGAGCGGCTGGGCGGCGAGGTCGTCAACACCGACGCGATGCAGGTCTACCGCGGCATGGACGTCGGGACCGCGAAGCTCCCGCCCGCCGAGCGGCGCGGGATCCCGCACCACCTGCTCGACACCCTCACCGTGCGCGACACCGCGACGGTGGCGGAGTTCCAGCGCTGGGCGCGCGACGTCGTCGCCGAGCTGCGGGCGCGCGGGCTGCCGCCGGTGCTGGTCGGCGGCTCGGCGCTGTACACCCGCGCGGTGCTGGACCGCTTCGAGTTCCCGGGCACCGACGAGGCCCTGCGCGCGCGCCTGGAGCAGGAGCTGGCCGAGGTCGGCCCCGCCGCGATGCACGAGCGGCTGCGGGCGGTGGACGCCGACGCCGCGGATCGGATCCTGGTGGAGAACGGCCGTCGCGTCGTGCGCGCGCTCGAGGTCGTCGAGCTCACCGGTCGGCCGTACTCCGCCTCCCTGCCGCGGCTGGAGTACGTCGACCCCGCGACCGTCCAGGTCGGCGTGGACATCGACCGGCCCACCCTCGACGCGCGGATCGAGCAGCGGGTCGCGGCGATGTTCGCCGGCGGGCTGGTGGAGGAGGTCGAGCGGCTGCTCGACGAGGGGCTCGCCGAGGGGCGCACCGCCTCGCGCGCGATCGGCTACCGCGAGGCGGCGGCGTACCTCCGTGGCGAGCTCGGCCTCGACGAGGCGCGGGAGCGGACGGTGATCGCCACGCGGCGGTTCGCGCGGCGCCAGGACTCGTGGTTCCGCAAGGACCCCCGGATCGTGTGGGTCCGCCACGACGACCCCGACCGGGTCGAGCAGGCGCTGGCCGCGGTCGCCGCCGTCGCCGCAGGAGGGCCGGAGGCGTGAGGACGAGGACCGTCGAGCAGCTGGTCGCGGACGCCGGGGGGACCGGCCGCCCGATGGTGATCGGTGTCCGCACCCCTGACGGGACGCGGTACTGGTCCCGGGGACCGCTGCCCGACGGCGCGGCGTCGCTGTTCGAGATCGGCTCGGTGACCAAGACCGTCACGGCGACGCTGCTCGCGCTGCTGGCCCGCGAGGGCACGGTGGCGTACGACGACCCGGCCGCGGCGTACCTGCCTGCGGCGCCGCCGGTCGTCGGTCGGCCGATCACCCTGGCCGACCTGGCCACCCACCACTCCGGCCTGCCGCGGCTGCCCTCCGGGCTGCTGCTGGCGGGGCTGACCCGCGACCGCCGGGACCCGTACGCCCGGCTCGACGAGGAGCGGCTGGCGCAGGCGGTCCGCGAGACCACGCCGACGCGGCCGCCCGGGGAGAA
Source organism: Nocardioides dongkuii (assembly GCF_014127485.1). Classification (NCBI taxonomy): domain Bacteria; kingdom Bacillati; phylum Actinomycetota; class Actinomycetes; order Propionibacteriales; family Nocardioidaceae; genus Nocardioides; species Nocardioides dongkuii. The sequence goes on from NZ_CP059903.1 coordinate 885,631, forward strand.
GCTCGCCTACTCCAACCTGGGCGCCGGGCTGCTCGGGCTCGCGCTGGCTCGCGCCGCCGGGACGTCGTACGCCGGGCTGGTGGCGGCGCGTGTGACCGGCCCGCTCGGCCTGGTCGACACCGCGGTGACGACGCCGCCGGGTGCGGAGCACCGGCTCGTCCCCGGCCACGGCTTCTGGGGGCGGGAGACCGGGCGGTGGGACATGGCCGCGCTGGCCGGCGCGGGCGGCCTCTGCTCGACCGCCGCCGACGTCCTCGACCTGCTCGCCCTGCACGCGCCGGGCGCCACCGGGTCGCTCGCCGAGGCCGCGCGCGAGACCGCCGTGCCGCGCCACCCGGTCGGGTCGGGACTGTCGATCGGGCTCGCCTGGCTGGTGCTGGCCGGCGGCGCGGGGCCCGCCCGCTTCCGGCTTCCCCACGACGTCCTCTGGCACGACGGCGGCACCGGCGGCTACCGCTCCTTCGCCGCCGTCGTCCCCGCCACCGGCGCCTCGGTGGTCGTCCTCTCCGCCCAGGCCCGCGGCGTCACCGGCCTCGGCCTCCAACTGGTCCGCGCCCTGACCTGTGGATGACCCCGCCGAGTCGGCGCACATGTGCGCCGACTCGGCGAGGTTGTCCACAGGGAGCGAGCAAGAACGGTCGGGCGCGGTGGGGGCGGCCGGGTCGAGACTGGGGGCGTGAGCGAGACGGGTGCCGGGCGGGACCGGCTGCGGGAGCTGCTGGACGCCGTCCTCGACGAGGAGCACCGCAGCCTGGAGGACATGGCCCGCGGCGCCCACTCCTCGCCGTACCACTTCAGCCGCCAGCTCTCCCGCGGCGCCGGCGAGCCGCCGGTGGCGATGCGGCGCCGGGTGATGCTCGAGCGGGCGGCGTGGCAGCTGCGCCGCGGCGCGACGGTGACCGACACGGCGTTCGCGGCCGGCTACGAGTCGGTCGAGGGGTTCGCCCGCGCCTTCGCCCGTGCGTACGGCCACCCGCCCAGCGCAGCCCGCCCCGACGGAGACGGCCGCACCGGCCACTGGCTGCCCGCGCCCAACGGCATCCACTTCCACCCGCCCACCTCGCTGTGGGTCCACGCCCAGGAGCAGACCGTGAACCCCTTCGTCGACCACCTGGTCCGGCACGACCTCGACGACACCGCGTACCTCGTCGACCTCGCCAAGCAGCTCGGGGACGACGACTTCCGCGCCGTGCGCCGGCCCGGGACGCTTGTGACCGAGTGGGACGGCGCCGAGGAGTCGGTGGCCGCGGTGCTTGAGCACCACGTCTGGACCAAGGAGGTCTGGCTCGCGGCGGTCGAGGGCGCCGACCTCCCCGACCGCGGCGGTGACGACCCCGCCGCGCTCACGGCCCGGCATTTCGACGTCGCCCCGCGCTGGCTGGCCGCCGTGCGCGACGTCGAGCGGCGCGGCGCCTGGGACGACCGGATCGTCGACGCGCTCTGCGACCCGCCGGAGAGCTTCCCGCTCGGCGGGATCCTCGCCCACGTCCTGACGTACGCCGCCCACCGGCGCCAGCTCGTCCGCCAGCTGCTCCGGGAGGCCGGCCTCGCCGTCGACCAGGGCGACCCGCTGATGTGGCTGCGCCGCGAGGCAGGGGGCGAGCGGTGACCACGACGTACTACGTGGCGACCACGCTCGACGGGTTCATCGCCGACGAGCACGACTCCCTGGACTGGCTGCTCTCCCAGGAGCAGGACGAGGACGGCGCGCTGGGGTACGACGCGTTCCTCCGCGGGATCGGCGCGATCGCGATGGGCGCGACGACGTACTGCTGGGTGCGCGACCACCTCGCCGAGTCGGGGGAGTCGTGGCCCTACGACCTGCCCTGCTGGGTCTTCACGCACCGCGACCTCGAGCCCGTGGGCGAGCGGATCACCTTCACCTCCGACCCGGTCCCGACCGTGCACGCCGCGATGGTCCGGGCCGCAGGCGACCAGGGCGTCTGGGTGGTCGGCGGCGGCGACCTGGCGGGCCAGCACGCCGACGCCGGGCTGCTCGACGAGGTCGTCGTCCACGTCGCGCCGGTGACCCTCGGCGCCGGCCGCCCGCTGCTCCCGCGCCCCCTCGACCTCCGGCTCGTCGAGCACGGTCGCAACGGCGCGTTCGCCTGCGCCCGATATGAGGTGGTGGGCCGCCGCTGACGGGGTACGTTCAGGTCCTTCGACCGCTCGTCTCGGGAGGAACCATGACCACCAGACGCATCTCCGCCGTCCTCGTCGCGCTCGCGATGCCCGCCGCGATGCTGGCGGCCGCACCACTCGGCGAGGCGGCTCCCGCGCCCGCCGCCGGACCCGCGGCACCCGGCGCCGCGCCGAAGGCCCCCGCCAAGGTCCCCACCGCCACGGGGTACGGCGGCGCGGTCTCCACCGTCGACCCGTACGCCACCCGCGTCGGGCTGCGCGTGCTCAAGCGCGGCGGCAACGCCGTCGACGCGGCCGTCGCGACCGCGGCGGCGCTGGGCGTCACGGAGCCGTACAGCGCCGGCATCGGCGGCGGTGGCTACTTCCTGGTCTACGACGCGAAGTCGGGCAAGGTCCGCAGCATCGACGGCCGCGAGACCGCCCCGAAGGACATCCCCCGCGACGCGTTCATCGACCCCGCGACCGGCGAGCCGTACCCGTTCACCCCCGACCTGGTGACCAGCGGCGTCTCCGTCGGCACCCCGGGCACCCCCGCGACCTGGCAGAAGGCGCTGGACCGCTGGGGCACCTGGTCGCTCGCGGAGAGCCTGGCGCCCGCCACCCGGCTGGCCCGCAAGGGGTTCCGCGTCGACGACACCTTCCGGCAGCAGACCCTCGACAACGAGGAGCGGTTCACGGCGTTCACCTCGACCCGCAAGCTGTTCTGGCGGGGCGGCGACGCGCCGCGCGTCGGGTCGACGTTCCGCAACCCCGACCTGGCCCGCACCTACGAGCTGCTCGCCGAGCGCGGCCTCCGCCCGTTCTACGACGGCGCCCTCGCCCGCGAGATCGTGCGCACCGCGCGGAAGCCCCCGAAGACCAAGAACACCGACCTGCCCGTCCCGCGCGGCTACCTGCGCACCTCCGACCTCGCCCGCTACGAGGTCCGGATGCAGAAGCCGACCCGGGTCCGCTACCGCGGCCACGAGGTCTTCGGCATGCGGCCCTCCTCCAGCGGCGGCTCGACGGTCGGGGAGGCGCTGAACATCCTCAAGCGCTTCGACCTCGCCGGCATGTCGCGCACCGACGCGCTGCACCACTACCTCGAGGCCAGCGCGCTCGCGTTCGCCGACCGGGGCAAGTACGTCGGCGACCCGGCGTACACCGACGTCCCGCTGAAGCGGCTGCTCGACCCCGAGTACGGCGCGGAGCGGGCCTGCCTGCTCGACCCGGCGCAGGCGATGGCCAAGCCCACCGCGGCCGGCGACGTCCGGTCCTACGACGGGGAGTGCGACGGCGCGCCGCGGACGGCGGAGCCGGCCGAGGACACCGAGAACATCTCGACCACCAACCTCACGGTCGCCGACCGGTGGGGCAACGTCGTCGAGTACACGCTGACCATCGAGCAGACCGGCGGGTCGGGCATCGTCGTGCCGGGCCGCGGGTTCCTGCTCAACAACGAGCTCACCGACTTCAGCACGGTCTGGGAGAAGAGCGACCCCAACCGGATCCAGCCCGGCAAGCGGCCGCGCTCCTCGATGGCGCCGACGATCGTGCTCAAGGGCGGCAAGCCGTACCTCGCGGTCGGCTCGCCCGGCGGCTCCACGATCATCACCACCGTCCTGCAGCTGCTGGTCGGCCGGATCGACCTCGGTCTCGGGCTGCCGCAGGCCCTCGCGATGCCGCGCGCCGCGCAGCGCAACACCGCCAACGTGACCGCGGAGCCGGCGTTCATCGAGCAGTACGGCGCGGCCCTCGAGGCGCTCGGCCACACGCTGGTGCCCGCGGGCGACGCGCTCACCAGCGCCGCCCAGATCGGGGCGGCGACCGGCATCGAGCTGCGTCCCGGCGGCCGGATGATCGCGGTCTCCGAGCCGGAGCGGCGCGGCGGCGGCTCGGCCGCGGTGGTGCGCCCGCGCAAGTGACGCCTGGACAGGCCGGGCCGGGGGTCGGCGCCGCGACGTACCGTGGTGCGGTGCCGACCCCCGCTCCCGCCTCGACGTCCCGCGCGTCCGGGTGGGTCGAGATCACCACGCCCGACGAGCTCGTCGGCGTCCTCGGCGTGCCCTCGGACCGCGCGCGCGACAAGGTCCGGACGGCGCTGCTCCCGGTCGACCGTGACTGGCTCGCGGCCTCGCCGTTCTGCGTGCTGGCCACCGCGTCGGCGACCGGCGCGTGCGATGCGTCCCCGAAGGGCGACCCGCCGGGGTCGCTGGTGCACGTGCTCGACGACCGCACGATCGCGCTGGCCGAGCGGCCCGGCAACCGTCGTGCCGACGGCTACCGCAACATCCTCGAGAACCCCCGGGTCGGGCTGAACTTCCTGATCCCCGGCCGCGGCGACACGCTGCGCGTCAACGGCCGCGCGCGGCTGGTCTCCGACGCGCCGTTCTTCGACGAGCTGGCCGTCAAGGGGCACCGGCCGCTGCTCGCGGTGGTCGTCGAGATCGACGAGATCTTCTTCCACTGCGCGAAGGCGTTCCTCCGGTCGGCGCTCTGGCAGCCCGAGACCTGGGACCCGGAGGCGAGGGTCCCGCGGCGTGCGGTCATCGCCCGGGAGGTCGAGCCGACCGGGATGACCGTCGAGCAGCTCGACGACTACTACGCGCCGGAGAACTACGGGAAGAGCCTCTATGCCTGACGCGGGCTACCCCTTCCTCAAGGGGCACGGCACCGAGAACGACTTCGTGCTGCTGCCCGACCACGACGGCACCGTGCACGGCGCGCTCGACCCGGCGCGGGTCCGCGCGCTGTGCGACCGGCGGGCCGGGATCGGCGGCGACGGCGTGCTGCGCGTCGTCCGCACCGCGGCGTACGACGAGGCCGCGGCGCTGGTGCCCGAGGGCGCGGCGGAGTGGTTCATGGACTACCGCAACGCCGACGGCTCGGCGTCGGAGATGTGCGGCAACGGCATCCGGGTCTTCGCCCGGCACCTGGTCGACGAGGGGCTGGTCGACGCCGCGGCACCCATCGCGATCGGCACCCGCGACGGGGTGAAGGTCCTGCACGTCGACGCCGACTCCGGCCTGGTGACCGCCGACATGGGCGTGCCGCGGGTCCTCGGCGACACCTCGGTGACCGTCGACGGGTCGAGTTGGGCCGCCCTTCACGTCGACATGGGCAATCCTCACGCGGTCGCGTTCGTGGGGTCGCTCGACGACGCCGGCACGCTGCTCGAGCCGCCTGGCCACGACCCCGCGGTCTACCCGCACGGTGTGAACGTCGAGCTGGTCGCCGCTCGCGGTGAGCGGCACGTCGCGATGCGCGTCCACGAGCGCGGCTCCGGTGAGACCCGCTCCTGCGGCACCGGCGCCTGCGCGGTGATGGTCGCCGCCGCCCTGCGCGACGGCGCCGCCGGCGACGGCCCACCCGCCGCCGACCTCGCCTACCGCGTCGACGTCCCCGGCGGCACCCTCACCGTCACCTGGACCGCCGCCGGCCGGGTGCTCCTCACCGGCCCCGCCGTCATCGTCGCCCGGGGCACCACCTCCCTCTGACCGCGCTTTCTTCGGTCGAGTCGGCGTGAGTTGCCTGCCGAGCCGGCGTGAGTTGCCGGGGACGATTCACCGGTCGACCGGTGAATCGTCCGCTTGACCGACGGAGCTTCATCGGTCAAGCGGCAGGTTCGTCGGTCCAGTACGCCGGCCCGCGCGGCCGGCCTATGTCCGCGCGGCGGCCGCGCCCCGCCGCCCGCGCGGACACAAGCGCCGACTCGGCGACCCCGAGACCCCGCGACCCCGCGACCCGGTCTGCGTTGCCGGCGTACGACCACGAGCGGAGCGGACCGAGGGGTCCCGCTACCCTCCGGTGCATGGACATCAAGGGAGCCAGTGCCATCGTCACGGGCGGGGCGTCGGGCATCGGCGCGGCCGCTGCCCGCCAGCTCGCCGCTCGCGGCGCCGTCGTGGTCGTCGCCGACCTGCAGGCCGACAAGGGCGAGGCGCTCGCCGAGGAGATCGGCGGCGTCTTCGCGCAGGTCGACGTGACCCAGACCGACCAGATCGCCGCCGCCGTCAAGGCCGCCGCCGAGATCGCCCCGCTGCGGGCGGTCGTGAACTCCGCCGGCATCGGCTGGGCCTCGCGCACCATCGGCCGCGACGGCCAGGTCGAGTCGGCGCACTCGCTGGAGGCCTTCACCAAGGTGATCGCGATCAACCTGATCGGCACCTTCGACATGGTCCGCCAGGCGGCGACCGTGATGAGCACCCTGGACCCGACCGAGAGCGGCGAGCGCGGCGCGATCGTCAACCTCGCCAGCGTCGCGGCGTTCGACGGCCAGATCGGCCAGGCGGCGTACTCCGCCTCCAAGGGCGGCGTCGTCGGCATGACCCTCCCCGTCGCGCGCGACCTCTCCGCCGCCGGCATCCGCCTCAACACCGTCGCGCCCGGCCTGATCGAGACCCCGATCTACGGCGAGGGCCCGGAGTCCGAGGCGTTCAAGGCCAAGCTCGGGGAGAGCGTGCTGTTCCCCAAGCGCCTCGGCACCCCCGACGAGCTGGCCTCGATGGTCCTCGAGTGCCTCACCAACTCCTACATGAACGCCGAGACGATCCGCGTCGACGGCGGCATCCGGATGCCCCCGAAGTAGCCGGCGGCTACCCCGCCGAGCGGCCCATGCGCGCCAGCAGGGCGCGCTCGCGCGGGGCGTCGTCGGGGACGGGTACGGCGGGCGCGCAGACGCCGTCGAGGTACAGGTTGTCGCCGAACCCCTCGAGCGCGGTCTCGATCGTGTCCAGCTCCGCGTCGGTGAAGCCGGCGTCCTGGCCGAGCCCGCGGGCGAGGTCCCAGCGGTGCACCAGCATGTCGAAGCCGTAGAAGTCGGCGAGGGTCGCCGCGACCGACGTGCGGCCGAAGTGGCCGTCGTACTCCGTCTCGACGAAGTCGCGGTCCTCGGCGGCCCGGCGTACGGCGGCGAGGTGCGCGCCCCAGGCCCGGGCGGGATCGAGGTCGAGGTCGGGGGCGGGACCGAGGCCGGCGCCGCGCTGCTCGAGGAAGTTGCGCTGCGTCTCGACGACGTGCCGCAGCACGTCGCGTGAGGTCCAGCCGGCGCAGGGACTGGCGCCGTCCCAGGTGCCACCGGCGTCGACGACGGAGGTGAAGCGGGCGGCGTTGGCGTGGAAGCCGGACAGGCGGTCGTGGTTGCTCATGCCGCCATCGTGGCCCGGCCACGGGTGGCGGTTCTTGCAAGAATCCGACACATGGCGCGCCCCACGGACCCGACCGAGCGTGCCCACCTGCGCGACCAGGACGGCTGGAGCCCGCCGATCTTCCGGTACGCGCCGGCCCCGGCGCTCGCCGACGTCGTACGCCGCTACTGGATGCCGGTCTGGTCGCTGCCGCCCGGCGCGACGACCGTGCAGCGGGTGCTGCAGTACCCGGTCTGCCTAGTCGTGGTGGCGCGCGACTACGCGCTGCTCGTCGGCCCGCAGCGGGGGCTGTCGGTGCAGGAGCTGGCCGGGGAGGGCTGGGCCCTCGGCACCATGTTCCAACCCGCCGCCGGGCGGGCGCTCGCCGGCGGGCCCGTGGACCGGCTCACCGACGCGACGGTCCCGCTGGAGCAGGCGGCGGGCCTCGACGGAGCGGCGCTGGCGCACGCCGTGCGGGACGCGGTCGGTGACGGTCCGCTGGACCCGGCCCGGCGGCAGGCGGCGGTCGACGTGGTCGAGGACGCGCTGACCGCGCTGCTTCCCGTCGACGAGGAGGGCCTGCTCGTGAACGCCGTCGTCGAGCACGTCGAGGGCGATCCGCGGGTCCAGCGGGTCAGTCAGGTGTGCGAGAAGTTCAGGCTCTCCGAGCGCACCCTGCAGCGGCTCACCCGTCACCGGCTGGGCCTGACCCCGAAGTGGCTCGTTCAGCGGCGCCGCCTCCACGAGGCCGCCGAGCTGCTGCGGTCGGGGGAGCCCCGCGACCTCGCGCGAGTCGCCGTCGAGCTCGGGTACGCCGACCAGGCCCACTTCTCCCGCGACTTCCGCACCGCGACCGGACTCACCCCCGGTCAGTTCGCGGCCGAGCCGCCCCCCACCTAGGACGATCCCGCCGAGAGCCCGCTGACGTCGACGACCAGGTCGGCGCGGGCGGCGGCGGCGGAGACCAGGCGGGCGTTGGGCTCGTCGACGCGCGCGACCCACTCCCGGGCGGCGGCGGGGGACTTGCCGAAGGCCACATGCCGGGCGACCAGCCGCGCGCGGCGTACGTCGTCGTCGAGGTGCAGGTGCCAGACGACGTCGACCTCGGCGCGGACCGCGCGCCACCGCGGCTCGTCGAGCAGCAGGTAGTTGCCCTCGGTCACCACCGTCCCGTCGGGAGGTACGGCGAGCGCCCCGGCCAGCGGCTGCTCCAGCCCCCGCTCGAACGCCGGCGCGACGACGTCCGGCTCGCGCGCCCGGACCCGCCGCAGCAGGACGGCGTACCCCTCGGCGTCGAAGGTCTCCGGCGCGCCCTTGCGGTCCTGCAGCCCGCGCCGGACGAGCTCGACGTCGGCGTAGTGGAAGCCGTCCATGGGTACTACCGGCAGGCCGAGCGCCGCCGCCGCGGTGGACTTGCCGACCCCCGGCGGGCCGGTGATCCCGAGCAGACGTACGTCGCGCGGGACCGGCGGCAGCAGCACGGGCATAGTTAACTCCTCGCGCGTGTTCACCGAGGGACCTACCCTGGAAGGCGTATGACGAACGCATCTGACTTCACCCTCGACCCCGAGCTCGACGAGACCTCCGCCTGGGAGGACGCCGACAGCTTCGACGACAGCGAGCCCGACGACCCGGACTCCACCGAGCCCGAGCCCGACCTCTCCGCGCCGGACCCCGAGGAGGTCGACCCCACCACGGGTCAGATGGACCTCGTCGAGCGCCACCAGCTGCGCCGCGTCGCGAGCCTGCGCACCGAGCTCGAGGACGTCACCGAGGTCGAGTACCGCCAGCTCCGGCTGGAGCGCGTCGTCCTCGTCGGCGTCTGGACCGGTGGCACCGTCCAGGACGCCGAGAACTCCATGGCCGAGCTCGCCCTGCTCGCCGAGACCGCCGGCTCGGAGGTGCTCGACGCGATCTACCAGCGCCGGATGTCGCCCGACCCCGCGACGTACATCGGGCGGGGCAAGGTCGAGGGCCTCAAGGAGATCGTCGCCGCGACCGGCGCGGACACCGTGATCTGCGACGGCGAGCTCGCCCCGAGCCAGCTGCGCAACCTCGAGGACCGGCTCAAGGTCAAGGTCGTCGACCGCACCGCGCTGATCCTGGACATCTTCGCCCAGCACGCGAAGTCCAAGGAGGGCCAGGCGCAGGTCGAGCTGGCGCAGCTGAACTACCTCAAGCAGCGGCTGCGCGGCTGGGGCGGCAACCTGTCCCGCCAGGTCGGCGGTCGCGCCGCCGGCGGTGTCGGCATCGGTGGCCGTGGCCCCGGTGAGACCAAGATCGAGACCGACCGCCGCCGGATCAAGACCCGGATCGCCAAGCTCCGCCGCGAGCTGCGCGAGATGAAGGGCACCCGCGACACCAAGCGGTCCGAGCGCAAGCGCAACCAGATCCCTGCCGTCGCGATCGCGGGCTACACCAACGCCGGCAAGTCCTCGCTGCTCAACCGGTTCACGAGTGCCGGGGTGCTGGTCGAGGACTCGCTGTTCGCGACCCTCGACCCGACGACGCGGCGCACGACCACCCACGACGGGCGCATCTACACGATGAGCGACACCGTCGGCTTCGTGCGGCACCTGCCGCACCAGCTGGTGGAGGCGTTCCGCTCCACGCTGGAGGAGGTCGCGGACGCCGACCTGATCCTGCACGTCGTCGACGGCTCGCACGCCGACCCCGAGGGCCAGATCGCCGCCGTCCGCGAGGTGTTCGCCGAGATCGGCGCCAGCCAGGTGCCGGAGATCATCGTCATCAACAAGGCCGACGCGGCCGACCCGCTCGTGATCGGCCGGCTGCAGCAGCGCGAGCCGCACAGCGTGGTCGTCTCCGCGCGCACCGGCGAGGGCATCGCCGAGGCGCTCGCGTTCGTCGAGGACGAGCTGCCCCGGCCGGACGTCGAGTTCCATGCGCTGCTGCCCTACGAGCGGGGCGACCTGCTCAACCGGATCCACCAGCACGGCGAGATCGCCACCCTCGAGCACACCGGCGAGGGCACGGTCGTCCGCGGGCGAGCCAACGAGAGCCTCGCCGGCGAGCTCGCGGCGTACGCCGTCACGCCGTCCTGACCTGTCCCTGAGGGGGTCGGGCGGTCTCGCCGTCCGACCGCCCCGGGCCGTAGCCCGAACGGGCCATTGGTGCCGGGCGCCGGAGGGCGGAGAATCGTCGGGTGGCTCACGGTGGAGGCGCCGGCGAGGCCGCGCGCGTGTCGGTGCGTGGCCGGGTGCTCCTGGGCATCGGGTCCGCGCTGGTGGTGGTGCTCGCGCTGACGGTGGTGCTCGCCGAGCGCGCCGGCGCCGACCTGTCCCGCTGCGAGCGCTTCGCCGCGGCGTCCGCCGAGCGGGCGGAGGCGGTGACCGGGGCGGGCGAGGACCTGCTCGTCATCGGTGACTCGTACGCCGCGGGGCTGCGGCTCGACCGGACCGCCGCGTCGTGGCCGAGCCGGCTGCCGGGCCGCGTGCACGTGGCCGGGTTCTCCGGCTCCGGGTTCAGCGCGACCGCCAGCGCCTGCACGGATGTCTCGTTCGCGGCCCGCGCGGCCGCGGCCCTGCGCCGCTCGGGCGCCGGGACCGTCGTCGTCGAGGGCGGGCTCAACGATCACGACCAGTCGGCGGCCGCGGTGACGGCCGGCTTCCGGCAGCTGATGCAGGTCCTCGAGGGCCGCCGCGTCGTGGTCGTCGGCCCGCCGGCCGCGCCCGCGCGGGCCGCGGAGGTGCCGGCCGTCGACCGGCTGCTGGCCGACCTCGCGGCCCGCCACGGCGCGGCGTACGTCGCGACCTCCGACCTCGAGCTGCCCTACCTCGACGACGCGCTGCACCTCACGCCCGAGGGCCACCGCGCCTTCGGCGACGCGGTGGCCCAGCGGATGACCCAGCGGATGGCCGCTCAGCTGCTGAACGCCGCGTCGAACGACGCCGCGGGCGGGTCGTAGTCGAAGCGCCGGAGGAACTCCAGCGCCTCCGGCGCCCCGTGCAGGCGGTCCATGCCGGCGTCCTCCCACTCCACCGAGACCGGCCCGTCGTACCCGATGGCGGCCAGGGCCCGGAAGCAGTCCTCCCACGGCACGTCGCCGCGTCCGGTGGAGACGAAGTCCCAGCCGCGCCGCTGGTCGCCCCACGGCAGGTGCGAGGACAGCACGCCGTTGCGGCCGCCGCCCAGGCGCATCCGGGTGTCCTTGCAGTCGACGTGGTAGATCCGGTCGGCGAAGTCGGTGATGAACGCGACCGGGTCGAGGTCCTGCCACATCATGTGGCTGGGGTCCCAGTTGAGCCCGAACGCCTCGCGGTGCCCGATCGCCTCCAGGGTGCGCACCGTGGACCAGTAGTCGTAGGCGATCTCGGAGGGGTGCACCTCGTGGGCGAAGCGGACGCCGCACTCGTCGAAGACGTCGAGGATCGGGTTCCAGCGGTCGGCGAAGTCCTGGTAGCCCGCCTCGATCCGCGCCGCGGGGACGGGCGGGAACATCGCGACGTAGGGCCAGATCGAGGACCCGGTGAACCCGACGACCGTCGAGACGCCCATCCGCTGCGCGAGCCGCGCGGTCAGCTGCAGCTCCTCCGCGGCGCGCGTGCGCACCCCCTCGGGGTCGCCGTCGCCCCAGACCCGCTCGCGCACGATCGCGCGGTGCCGCTCGTCGACCGGGTCGTCGCAGACGGTCTGGCCGGTGAGGTGGTTGGAGATCGTCCAGACGCCGAGCCCGTGCCGCTCGAGGATCTCGAGGCGGCCCTCGACGTACCCGGGCTCGTCCCAGCGCCAGGCGTCCAGGTGCTCGCCGGAGACGGCGATCTCGAGGCCGTCGTACCCCCAGCCGGCGGCGAGCCGCGCGACCTCCTCGAGCGGCAGGTCGGCCCACTGGCCGGTGAACAGGGTGAAGCGCTTGCCCATCAGAGCTCCTCGGTGTCGATGTCGACGCGGGCCCCCGAGCGTCCCGCACTGTCCTCGACCGCCGCCAGCACCCGCTGCACCGCGAGGCCGTCGGCGAACGACGGCGACGGGTCGGTCCCGGCACCGATCGCGGCGAGGAAGTCGGCGGCCTGGGCGAGGAACGTGCTGTCCCAGCCCAGGACGTGGCCGGGCGGCCACCAGGCGTCGAGGTAGGGGTGGTCGGTCTCGGTGACCAGCACCCGGCAGCCGTCGACCTGCAGCTCGTTGAGCCGCTCGAGGTCGAAGGCGAGCGAGCCGCGGTCGCCGTACACCTCCAGGGAGAGGCCGTTCTTGCGCCCGGTCGCCATCCGGCTGACCTCCACGCTCGCGACCGCGCCGGAGGCCAGCTCGAGCGTCGCCCACGCGGCGTCGTCGACGGTGACCGGCTCGGGGCCGTTCGGCCCGGTGCGCTCGGTGACGAACGTGCGCAGGTGCCCGCGCGCCCCGGTGACCCGGTCGCCGAGCAGGTGGTGCAGCTGGTCGACGACGTGCGAGCCGAGGTCGCCGAGGACGCCCGAGCCCGCGGACTCGCGCCGCAGCCGCCAGGTCATCGGCGCCGCCGCGTCGGCCAGCCAGTCCTGGAGGTACGCCGCCCGCACCTGGCGGACGGTCCCGATCCGGCCCTCGGCGATCAGCGCGCGGGCGAGCGCGAGCGCCGGCACCCGGCGGTAGTTGAACCCGATCATCGACCGTACGCCGCGGCCCGCGGCGTCCGCGGCGGCGGCGACCATCGCCTCCGCCTCGGCGACGGTGTTCGCGAGCGGCTTCTCGACCAGCACGTGCTTGCCCGCGGCCAGCGCCGCGAGCGCGATCTCGGCGTGCGTCTCGCCGGGGGTGCAGATGTCGACGACGTCGACGTCGTCGCGGTCGAGGAGCTCGGTCCAGTCGGTGGCGGACTCGGCCCAGCCGTAGCGCTCGGCGGCGTCCTCGACCGCCCGCTCGTCGCGGCCGACCAGCACCTGCTGGCGGACCCGCGGCACGTCGGGGAAGAACGCCGCGACGTTGCGCCAGGCGTGGGAGTGGGCCTTGCCCATGAAGGAGTAGCCAACGACGGCGACGCCGAGGGGGCGGGTGGGGCTATCGGACACGGAGGTCTCCGTCCAGGGAGCGCAGGAAGGCCAGGCCGTCGCGGGCCAGGTCGTCGGGGGAGTCGGCCAGCGGTCGCCAGATCGAGGCGGCGACCGCGATCACAGCATTGTCGGGGGTGAAGCTCTCGATGTTCAGCGCGCCGGCGTACCCGACCTCGTCGAGGGCGGCGAGCAGCGCCGGCCAGTCGGTCTGGTCGCCACCGGGGGCGCCGCGGTCGTTGCCGCAGACCTGCACGTGCACGAGGTGCCGCCCCGCCCGGCGTACGGCGTCCGCGGTGGAGCGCTCCTCGATCCCGAGGTGGTAGGTGTCGAGCGCGAGCCCGAGGTGCGGGCCGAGCAGCGGGCCGAGCGCGGTGAGCGCCTGGTCGACGGTGTTGAGGAACGAGGTCTCGTAGCGGTTGAGCGGCTCGATCCCGATCGCGACGCCGGCCGCCGCCGCGTGGTCGGCGACGGGCGCGAGGTGGCCGCGCCACTCGTCGTACGCCGCGTCGCGCTCGGCGGCGGTCATCCGCCAGACGCGCCCGGTCTGCGCGTAGAAGGGGCCGCAGACGCTGCTCGCGCCGACCGCGGCGGCGAGGTCGACGCAGCCCCGCAGGTAGTCCTGGGTGCCGGCGACGGTCGCGGCGTCGGTGGCCACCAGGTCGCGGCCCGGCGCCATCGCGCCCACGACGTACGGCGCCAGGCCGGAGGCCGCGACGGCGGCGGCGGTGCGGGCGGGGTCGAGGTCGCCGACCTGCTCGAGCGGCAGCTCGACCGCGTCGAAGCCGAGTCCGGCGACGGTGTCGAGCAGCCCGGGCAGGTTCGCGTCGGTGAGCGGGGAGGTCCACACCCAGGTGTTGACGCCCAGGGCTCGCGGGCGGGAGGAGGCAGGCACGGCAGGCCTTCCGGGTCGGGGAGTCGGGACGCGCGGGCGGACCGGCCGGGGGCGGGAGAGAGGCGCCCCCGGCCGGTGGTCGGAGCCCGGTCAGGGGATCTTGCGGTCCTGCCACACGTCCGGGTAGCCGGTCAGGTCCTCGCCGCCGAACTTGGCGTAGTGCCCGTCGGGCATGCCGTCGTTGGCGTCGAGGTACTCCGTCCGCTCCTCCTCGGTGATCGGGGCCTGCGGTAGCACCCACTCCTTCGGGACCTCCTCGCCCGCGACGATGCTCTGGATCGCCAGGAGCGGGGTGCGCCACTGGAAGTTGGAGTAGACGGGCGCGAGGCCGGTCAGCCCGGTCTCCTCCCACTTCCGCAGGAAGCTCATCTCGTCCTCGCCGGTCATCACCGGGTAGTCGACGCCGGCGTCCTCGAAGGCCTCGATCGCCGCGACGGCGCCGTCGCCGGCGTCCATCCACACGCCCTGCACGTCGCCCTGGACCAGCTCGTCGGAGATGATCTTCTTGATCTCGGTCGGGTCGGCGCCGGTGAAGTAGTCGACCGCGTCGATGCCGTTCTCCTCGAAGATCTTCTCGGCCGCGGCCCAGCGGGTCTCGAGCACGTCGACGCCCGGCAGGATCCGCAGCGCGATGACCTTGTCGCCCTCCTCGAGCTCCTCGCTGAGGAAGGTCGCGGTGTCGATGCCCCAGGCGTAGCCGCCGATCGGGTGGATGAACGTGGTGTAGCAGTCGGTCTCGACGCCGCGGTCGAAGACGATGACCGGCTTGCCGGTCTCGCACGCCCGCTCGACGGCCGGGGTCATCGCCGCGGTGGAGTTCGGCGAGATCACGAAGACGTCGCAGTTCCCCTCGCTGATGAAGTAGTCGATGTCGGCGATCTGGGTGTTGTCGTCGTCCTGGGCGTCGCGGGTCTCCATCTCGGAGATCACGCCCTCGTCCTGGAGCTCCTGGAGCTGCTGGTTCATGGTGATCCAGCCGGTCTGGCGCCAGGGGTTGGAGATCGAGGCGTTCGCGAAGCAGACCTTCTGCGGGTCCTGCGAGGCGTACGACGAGGTGTCGGTCATCTCGCCGTCGATGTACTGCAGCCACGGCTGCTCGGGGTCGCCCTCGAACGTCGCCGAGCGCTGCGCGTCCTGCTCGTCGTAGTCCTCCTGCACGAACCACTCCTCGCTGGACTGGGTCTCCTCCTCCGTGCCGCCGTCCTCCGAGGAGGTGGACGCTGGCGGGTCGTCGACGGAGTCGTCGGTGCTGCAGCCGGCCAGGACGGCCAGCGCGGCGGCGGACGCCACGGCGCCCCTGAGCAGCCTGCTGGGCAACGCTGTGCGCATCAGTTGTCTCCTGTGGTTGTGCCCGGGGTGGGCGGGTGGTCGGGGGAGGACGGGGTACGCCGGCCCGGGCGCCGCCCGAGGCTCCAGGCGCGGCCGGCGACGGCGACGGCGGCGATGATGATCAGGCCCTGCACGGTGTCGCGCCAGGTGGACTCGATGCCGAGGGCGGTGAGCAGGACGAAGAGCAGCTCGAGCGCGACCGCGCCGGCCGCCGCCGAGAGCACCCAGCCGCGTCCGCCGCCGAGCAGCACGCCGCCGAGGACGACGGCCGTGATCGCGGTGAACTCGTAGCCCTGGCCGACCGAGGGGTGCACCCCGGCGTACCCGACCAGGATGATCCCGGCGACGGTGGCCGAGAGCGACGAGATCACGAACGCCCGGGTCTTGAGCCACCACAGCGAGCTGCCGGAGACCCGGGCGGCCTCGGCGTTGTCGCCGGCGGCGACCAGGCTGCGACCGAACGGGCGGCGCATCGACCAGGACGCCAGCGCACCGAGCGCGGCCAGGACGAGCAGCGGGTAGGGGATCACGTCGACGACCGGGACGTCCTGGATGCCCCCGCGGCCGATCTCGCGGAACGAGTCGGCCGGGTTGCCGGTCGCGGCGCCGCCGGTCAGGTAGTCCACGAGCCCGCCGAGCGCCAGCATCATGCCGAGCGTGACGATGAAGCTGGGGACGCCGAGGAGCGTCGTCGCCAGCCCGTTGACCACGCCGACGAGCACGCCGACGGCCAGCATCAGCAGCGTGACGGGGAGGATCCGGCTCTCGTCCTGGCCGATCAGGTTGCCGGCCATCACGACCTGGGTGGCGACGACCGCGCCCATCGACAGGTCGAACTCGCCGGAGACGATCACGTAGTACTGGCCGATGGCGGCGATCGCGATCGGCGCGGTGCGGCCCAGGAACCGGATGATCACGCCGGGGTCGCCGAAGTTCGGGTTGGCCAGGATCGTGGCGACGAGCAGCGCCACGACCAGCACGTAGACCGCCCCGCCGGGGGTGGCGAGCGCCGCGGCGGCGCGGCCGGTCCAGCTGCGGTGGTGGGCGGCGAGCGGCGGGCGCTGCGCGCGCTCGGGGACCAGGGTCGGGGTGCTCACTTCGCCTCCTGGAGTGCGGCATCGAGGCCGGTGGGGCGCTCGAACCGGGCGGGGCGCCGCTCGAGCTCGCGGCGGGCGTAGACCGCGACCGCCACCACGATCACCAGGCCGCGGACGACGTCCTGGAGGAACGGGTTGACGCCCATCACGCCCATGACGTTGTCGAGGACGGAGAAGATCGCGACGCCGGCGAGGGTGCCGACGATGTTGCCCTTGCCGCCGGCCAGCAGGGTGCCGCCGAGCACGACCGCGGCGATCGACATCAGGTCGTAGTCGCCCTGGCTGCCGATGGTGGGGCTTCCGACGCTGAGCCGGGCGACCAGCAGCAGCCCGGCCAGCGCAGCCAGCACCGAGGACAGGGTGTGCGCCACCAGCACCGGCACCGAGGTGCGCAGGCCGGAGAGCCGGGCGACGTCGCGGTTGCCGCCCACGGCGTACAGGTGGTGGCCGATGCGGGTGCGCCGCAGCATCACCACGACGAGCACCGCGCAGCCGAGCAGGATCAGCGTGGAGACCGGGACCGGGCCGACGTTGGTGGCGCCGACGAGGCGGAACGAGCGCGGCGCCAGGCCGTGGCTGCCCTGGTAGTGGGTGGCGAGGTAGCCGCTGATCACCAGGCCGGTGCCCAGGGTGGCGATGAACCCGTGGACGCCGAGGTAGGCGACGATCGCGCCGTTGACCAGGCCGACGGCGGCGGCGACGACGACCGCGTAGGCGACCGCCGGCAGCACGTTGGCGTCCTCGCCGGCCATGGTGCCGGCGGCGAGCACGCTGACCAGGCTGACGACGTACGGCACCGAGAGGTCGAGGCTGCCGACCAGGATCACCAGCGTCTGCCCGATCGCGATGAACCCCAGGATGCTGACGCCGGTCAGCAGCGCGGAGATGTTGCCCGAGCTGAGGAAGTTGCGCCCCTCGACCGCGGTCAGCACGAACCCGACGACCAGGCTGAGCACCAGCAGCGCCAGGACGATGCCGGTGGAGGTGAGCCGCCCGGCGCGCTCGGCGAGGGCGCTCACCGGGGGACCGCCTCGGTGTCGGGTGCTTCCGTGACGCCGGTGGCGACCTGCAGCACCTGCTCCTCGGTGGAGCCGGCCGGCAGCTCGCCGGCCAGCCGCCCGTCGCGCATCACCAGGATCCGGTCGGACATGCCGATCACCTCCGGCAGCTCGCTGGAGACCATGAGGACGGCGACGCCCTGGGCCGCGAGCATCCGCATCAGCTCGTAGATGGAGTGCTTGGCGCCGACGTCGATGCCGCGGGTGGGCTCGTCCATCAGCATCACGCGGGGCCCGGTGGCCAGCCAGCGGGCCAGGACGACCTTCTGCTGGTTGCCGCCGGAGAGGAACTGCACCTCCTGGTCGGTCGCCCGCGCCGAGACCTCGAGCGAGGACAGCAGCCCCGGCACCTCGCGCCGGGCCGCGCCGGTGCGCCGCGGGAAGACGGCGCGGACGACGGCGAGGGCGTTGTCGAGGATGGTCTGGTTGAGCGCGAGCCCGGTGGCCTTGCGGTCCTCGGTGACCAGCGCCAGGCCGGCGCGGACGGCGGCCCGCGGCGAGCGGGGTCGTACGTCGCGTCCCGCCACGCGCATCGTGCCGCGGGTCAGCGGGCGGACGCCGAAGACCGCCTCGAGCAGCTCGGTGCGGCCCGAGCCCTGGAGCCCGGCGATGCCCACGACCTCCCCCGCCCGCAGGGTCAGGTCGACGCCGTCGACGTACCCGTTGCCGGCGTCGCGCAGCTCCAGCAGCGGCTCGCCGACCTCGGTGCCGGGCAGCGGGTCGGGGAAGAAGGAGGAGATCGAGCGGCCGACCATCAGCCGCACCAGCTCGGCGTCGTCGAGGTCCTCCGCCGGCTGCGTGGTGACCTGGCGGCCGTCCTTGAGCACGGTGATCGTGTCGCAGAGGTCGAAGACCTCCTGGAGCCGGTGGGAGACGTAGATGATCGCCACGCCGCGCGCGGTCAGCCGGGCGATCACGGAGTAGAGCAGCTCGACCTCGTGCTCGGCGAGGGCGGCGGTGGGCTCGTCCATCTGGATGATCCGGGCGTCGTAGCTGACCGCCTTGGCGATCTCGACGACCTGCTGCTCGGCGACCGAGAGGGTGCGCACCCGGCGCCCCGGCTCGAGCCCGGCCACGCCGAGCCCGTCGAGCAGCTCGGCGGTGTCGCGCTGCATGCGCTCGACGTCGACGAGGCCGCGGCGGCGCGGCTCACGGCCGAGGTGGACGTTCTCGGCGATCGAGCGCTCCGGCAGCAGGTTGAACTCCTGGAAGACCGTGGAGAGACCGGCCTGCTGCGCCTGCACGGGGTGGCTGAACGAGACCTGTCGGCCGCCGACCTCGATGGTGCCGGAGTCGGGGGAGTGCACCCCGGCGAGCAGCTTCATCAGCGTCGACTTGCCGGCGCCGTTCTCCCCGACCAGGCCGAGCACCTGCCCGGCGCGCAGCTCCAGGTCGGCGTCGGCGAGCACGGTGTGGCCCACGAAGCTCTTCGTCAGCCCGCGGGCACGGAGCACCACCTCGCCGGTCACGGGCGGCTCGGAGATCGGTGACGTGGTCACGCACGGCACTGTGACACGGGTCACGTACTTATGTCGAGGGTCCGTCAGAAGTTGGCCGGTGGACGTCCAGAAGTCCCCGTGGAACACTTCCGGCCGTGCGGACCAGCGACGTCTTCGAGCTCCTGCGGGACGGACAGCCGCGCACCCGCGCCCAGCTCGCGGAGACCTCGGGGCTCGCGCGGTCCACGATCGCCTCGCGGATCGACGCGCTGATGCGGCTCGGCCTGGTCGCGCCGTACGGCGGTGGGGTCTCGACCGGGGGACGCCCCCCGTCGCTGCTCGCGCTCAACCCGCTGGCCTGGACCGTGGCCGGCGTCGACATCGGCGCCACCCACGCGACCGCGGCGCTGGCCGACCTCGCCGGCACCATCCTGGTCGAGCACCGCGACGACCTCGACGTCGCGCTCGGCCCCGAGCACGTGCTGGGCTGGGTGGAGGGCGTCGTCGCCGACCTGCTCGCCGCCCAGGGCCGCAGCCGCCACAAGCTGGCGGCCATCGGCGTCGGTCTGCCCGGCCCGGTGGAGCACTCGACCGGCCGGGCGATCAACCCGCCGATCATGCCCGGCTGGGACGGGTACGACGTGCCCGGCCACCTGCAGCGCGCGTTCGACGTCCCGGTGCTCGTCGACAACGACGTGAACATCATGGCGCTGGGCGAGCAGCACGCCCACCTGCCCGACATCGACGACCTGGTGTTCATCAAGGTCAGCACCGGCATCGGCGCCGGGATCGTCTCCGGCGGCAGGCTCCAGCGCGGCGCCCAGGGCACCGCCGGCGACCTCGGCCACGTGGCCGTCGCCCGCGCCGGCGAGGTGCTCTGCCGCTGCGGCAACCACGGCTGCCTCGAGGCGATCGCGGCCGGTCCCGCGATCGCGCGCGGCCTGCGCGAGGTCGGCGTCGAGGCGGTCGCCGGCCAGGACGTCGTCGCCCTCGTCCGCAGCGGCGACCCGCGGGCGGTGCAGGCGGTCCGGCAGGCCGGCCGCGACCTCGGCGAGGTGCTGGCGACGCTGGTCAACGTGATCAACCCGTCCGCCATCGTCGTCGGCGGGGCGCTCGCCGACGCCGGGGAGAGCCTGCTCGCCGGGATCCGCGAGGTCGTCTACCAGCGCTCGCTGCCGCTGGCGACCCAGCACCTGCGGATCACGACGTCGCAGGCGGGGGAGCGCGCGGGCGTGATCGGCGCCGCGGCGCTGGCGATCGGCCACGTGCTGTCGCCGGAGTACATCGACAACGCGACCGCCGCGGTCGGCTAGCCCTGGCCGGGGCCGGCGAGCCCCGCGAGCCGGATCAGGTCGGCGAGCACCACGTCGACCTGCGCGATCAGCGTCACGTGCCCCTCGTCCTCGAACAGGTGCGCCTCCGCGCCCGGCACGTGCGCGGCGAGCCAGGCACCGTGCTCGTAGGGCACCATCGCGTCCTGCCGGCCCTGCCAGACCGCGACGGGCACGCGCACGTCGGCGAGGTCGAAGCCCCACGGGCCGACGATCGCCAGGCCGTCCTCGACGGCGCCGACGATGCCCTGCGCGCCGGCCCGGCGGAACGTCTCCGCGGTCCACGCCGCGAAGTCGCCGGTCATCGCCGCCGCGTCCGTGGGGGTGAGCACCCCGCCGAACGCGGCCGCGACGTCGTCTGCGGTGGCGGTGAAGAGCGGCGTCAGGCTGTGCGCCAGCAGCTCCTCGTACGCCGCCCGGCCCTGCGCCGCCGCCTCGAAGTCCTCGATGTTCTCCGGGCCCATGCCGGCGTACCAGTCCAGGCCCGCGGCGTCGTACGGCGCGACGCCGGCGAGCGTGCCCGCGGCCCGGCACCGGGCGGGGAGCAGCGCCGCGCAGGCCAGCGCCCGGGGGCCGCCGCCGGACCAGCCGAGGGTCAGGAACTCGTCGAGGTCGAGGGCGTCGAGGATCGTGACCACGTCGGCGACGTCCTCGGCGACCCGGGGGCCGTCGAGCGTCGGCGGCCGGGGCGTGGACGCGCCGTACCCGGGCCGGGAGTAGGTGACCAGCCGCAGCCCGAGGCGGGCGGCGGCCTCGTCGAGGGGCCGGTAGCGGACCGCTGCGGTCGGCGTACCGCCGTGCAGGAGGAGCGGGAACCCGCCGGCGTCGCCGCCGGCCAGCACCTCCAGCTCGCGTCCGTCGGGGGTGGTCACCAGCAGCGTGCCGTCGCCGGCGGAGGTGTCGTCCACCGCACCAGCGTAGGCGCCTGGGGACGGCCGCGCCCGATGGTCGGTGAGGCCGTCTAGGGTGCTCGGGTGCCCGACGCCGACCGCCCCGACCAGACCGTCCCGGAGGTGCTCGCGGCTGCCGTCTCCGCGCTCGGCGGCCAGGAGCGCGAGGGGCAGGTCGCGATGGCGGAGGCGGTCGCGGCGGCGATGTCCGACGGCCGGCACCTGCTCGTCCAGGCCGGCACCGGCACCGGCAAGTCGCTGGGCTACCTGGTGCCCAGCCTGCTCCACGGCGAGCGGGTCGTGGTCGCCACCGCGACCCTCGCCCTGCAGCACCAGCTGGTCGAGCGAGACCTGCCGCGGCTCGCCGAGGCGGTCAAGGGCGTGCCCGGCGTCGACACGTCGTACGCCGTGCTGAAGGGCCGCTCCAATTACGCCTGCCTGCACCGCGTGCGCGAGGGCGTGCCCGACGACCAGGGCGCGCTGGTGAAGATGCCCGAGGGCTCGCTGGGCGCCAAGGTGCTCGAGCTCCGGTCCTGGGTCGAGCAGGAGGCCGAGGACGGCGGCACCGGCGAGCGCGACCACGCGCCGCGGCACACCGACCGCGAGTGGCGCCAGGTGAGCGTCAACCACCGCGAGTGCCTGGGCGCCGCGAAGTGCCCGTTCGGCCAGGAGTGCTTCGCCGAGCTGGCGCGCGAGCGGGCGCACAAGTCCCACCTCGTGGTCACCAACCACTCGCTGCTCGCGATCGACGCGATCGAGGGGGTGCCGATGATCCCCGACTACGACGTGGTGGTCATCGACGAGGCCCACGAGCTCACCGCCCGGGTCACCCAGGCCGCCACCGACGAGCTGTGGGCCGCCGAGGTCGAGCGCGCGGCCCGCCGGTCGCAGCGGTACGTCGACGGCTCGGAGGCCGACGACCTCGCCGACGCGGCCGACGCGCTGCGCGGCGCGATCGGCGACGCAACCCCGGGCCGCTTCGAGCGGGTGCCCGACGACCTCGCGGACGCGCTGGCCCTGGTGCGCGACGCGGCGCGCGCGTGCTTCTCGGCGTACCCCAAGGCCGACGGGGGCGAGAAGGGCGGCGACGCCGACGCCGGCCGCACCCAGGCCCGCGGCGCGGTGCAGGAGGTGTTCGCGACCGCCGAGCGGATGGCGGCGGGCTCCGACGCCGACGTGCTGTGGCTCTCCGAGGGCACCGACCGGATCCCCCCGCGGCTGTGCGTGGCGCCGCTCCAGGTCTGGGGCACGATGCGCGACAAGCTGCTCACCGACAAGACCGTCGTGATGACCTCGGCGACGCTGATGCTGGGCGGCGACTTCGGCAACCTCGCCTCCAGCGTGGGGCTCAAGCCGTCCGAGCGGGTGCTCGAGGGGGCGCCCGCGTCGGCCTCCGCCAGCGGCGCCGGTGACACCAAGGGCACCGCGCTGCCGTGGCGCGGCGTCGACGTCGGCTCGCCGTTCGACTACGGCCGGCAGGGGATCCTCTACGTCGCGCGGCACCTCCCGCCGCCCGGCCGCGACGGCCTGGGCCCGGCCCAGCTCGACGAGATCGTCGAGCTCGTCGACGCCGCCGAGGGCCGCACGCTCGGGCTGTTCTCCTCCCGGCGCGCGGCCGAGACCGCAGCGGAGGCGGTCCGCGAGCGGCTCCCGCACCTGACCACCCTCGCGCAGGGCGACGCCCAGCTGCCCGAGCTCGCCAAGCAGTTCGTCGAGGACCCGCACACCTGCCTGTTCGGCACGCTCTCCCTGTGGCAGGGGCTCGACGTGCCGGGCGAGACCTGCCAGCTGGTGCTGATCGACCGGATCCCGTTCCCGCGGCCCGACGACCCGCTGATGTCCGCGCGCCAGAAGGCCGCCGACAAGGCCGGCGGCAACGGCTTCATGCAGGTCGCCGCCACCCACGCCGCCCTGCTTCTCGCCCAGGGCGCCGGCCGGCTGATCCGCACCACCACCGACCGCGGCGTGGTCGCCGTCCTCGACCCGAGGCTCGCGACCGCCCGCTACGGAGGCTTCCTCAAGTCCAGCCTCCCGCCGATGTGGACCACCACCGACCCCGCCGTCGTCCGGAAGGCCCTCTCCCGCCTCGCCGCCGACCCCAGCTGACGCCCCCTGGAGGCCGAGTCGGCGTGAGTGTGCACGGGTCCCGCCGGGACGTCATACGAACGGGTGGCGATGACGACCAGGGCGTATGACGTCCGGCGCACGAACGCTCACCTGCTGTAGCGGGTGGCCTTCTTCGTCGACACCGTGAGCCGCGCCCGCTGGTTGTCGTCGCGGGGCGCCCCCTGGCAGGAGAAGTAGCTGCCCTGGAAGCAGTCGAAGCGGCGGCTGGCGTTGACCATCGTCACCTCGGCGTAGCGGATCGCGCGGGACCCGAACGGCACCGTGACGCCGCCGCGTCCGGACCGGCCGAGACGGACCAGCCGGGTCTGGAACCGACCGGACTTGGTGCGCACGGTGACCACCGCGGCGGGCGAGGCCACCTTCGGCCCGAGGTCGACGGCGACTCGCAGGCGCCAGGCCTTGCCCATCGACCCGCGCCGCTGGACGCGCACCGTCGAGCTGCTCAGGTGGTCGATCCGGGTGGTGGTGCGGCGGGTGTCGCGGCGACCGACGCGGAGCACGCCCGCCAAGGCGGCGACGGGGTACGACGCGCCCTCGTCGTACGCCGTGGCCGGCCGGCGGTTGGCGGCAGCGAAGCGCGCGACGGTGCGCGGGAGCTTCATCTTGCGCGCGGCCAGCACCGCGGCGACGGCCCGCATCGAGTGCGGGTCGGTGCGGCGGGCGTTGCCGGCCGCCTTGCGCCACATGTCCCGGACGATCGTGGGCAGCCCGCCCTGGGCGGCGGGGGAGCGCTCGGTGAGGTAGCGGAAGAAGATCCAGCTGCCGTAGACGCGGATCCCGGAGCCGTCGTCGATCGACCGCGACGGCTGCGCGAGCGGGCTCTGCCGGAGGTACTGCCGGTTGTCGTTGACCCCGTCGTACAGCTCGTCCTCGACCCAGGCCGCGGTCGACTCCAGGAACCAGCCGTCCTCGAAGATGTCGTAGGCGTACTGGACGGCGTGGAAGTACTCGTGCGCCGCGGTCACCTGGAGGTTCTCCAGCGGGGTGTTCGCCGGGAACTCGGCCCTGCTGTAGTCGTCGTCGAGCACGCAGTAGGCGGGCGCCGCGGGCCGGGTCGGCTCGTCGTCGGGCGCGCAGTAGCCGTAGAGCCCGTCGGAGCCGATGTCGGCGAGGTAGATGTCGGTCTTGGCGTTGCCGCCGCGGTTGCCGTCGGCCACCGGCGTGCGATAGCCGGCGCGGACGTAGGTGTCGTGGATCGAGGTCAGCGTGGCCAGCACGGTCTCGACGTGGTCGGGGATCCCGTCGCCGTCACCGTCGGCGAGGTCGGGAGCGTCGCCGGTGGCCCGGGCCCAGTGGACGCAGACGACCCCGCAGGTCGAGGTGGGGTCGGCGTTGGGGCCGTAGCCGTTGCCGAGCGGGTCGCGCGGGCCGTCGGTGGGCCGGGCCAGGATCCGGTCGGCCTCGCCGAAGCGGTCCTCGGGCAGGTCGCCGGCCGCGAGCGCCAGGTCGTGCAGCACGATCGTGGCGTCGCGGCCCTGCGGGTCGCCGGAGAGCACGTCGCGCGCCTCCTCGAGCACCTCGACCGCGGCGGCCTCCGTGCCGCCCTCCGTGCCGGCCGCAGGACCCGGCGTCGGGTCGGTCGCCGCCGGCGCCGCGACCGCGGGGCCGGGCGCCGTCAGCAGCGAGGCGGCGACCGCCAGGGCGCCGAGGACGACGGCGGCCGTGCGAGTGCGGGGACGAGCGGGCACGAGGATCTCCATCCGAGAACGAGCGACGAGCAGACGTCGATCCTCGCACGCAGCGCCGACAACCTCAGACTCGTCGCAGGACCGCGGTGACCTTCCCGAGGATCGTCGCGTGGGTGCCGTCGATCGGGTCGTAGGCGTCGTTGTGGGGGAGCAGCCAGACCTTGCCGTCCTTGCGGCGGAACGTCTTGACCGTCGCCTCGCCGTCGAGCAGCGCGGCGACCATGTCGCCGTTCTCGGCGGTCTGCTCGCGCCGGATCACGACGTAGTCACCGCTGCAGATCGCCGCGTCGATCATCGAGTCGCCGGAGACCTCGAGCAGGAACAGCTCGCCCTCGCCGACCAGCTGCTTAGGCAGCGGGAAGACGTCCTCGAAGCGCTCCTCGGCCAGGATCGGGCCACCGGCCGCGATCCGCCCGAGCAGCGGGACGTTGGTCGGGACCGGGGCGGCGTCGCCGACACCGGTCTCGTCGTACGACGACTCCTCGGCGCTGCTGAGCGTGCGGCGGGCCGCCATCACCTCGGGCAGGAACACCTCGAGCGCGCGCGGCCGGTTGGGGTCGCGCTTGAGGAACCCCTTCTCCTCCAGGACCTTCAGCTGGTGGGCCACGCTCGAGGAGCTGGTCAGACCGACGGCCTGCCCGATCTCACGCATGCTCGGCGGGTAGCCGCGCTTCTCGATGCTGTCCTTGATGTGGCCGAGCACGCCCAGCTGGCGGGGGGTGAGGCCGGTCGCGTCGGGCGGCCCGTCGGGCAGCTCGCGGACGTTCTTCTTGGTGGCCATGCGGGACGCCTTTCGTCTGGGCCGTCGACGGCCCGGCTTGCTCGTGGCCCCACGGTAGTCCTCCTGCCGCCCCAGTTTCAAACACTTGTTCGAACGGCGTGTCGTTCGAACAAATGTTCGTCGGACCCTTGATTCTGTTCGAACACCTGATCTAGTCTCGTACACATGTTCGATCCGGACGGACTGTCGGTGGCTCCCACTAGACATCAGTCCGACCGCACGATCCAAGGCTGACCGCCACTTCCCCAGGAGGTCCCGATGAGCACGATGACCCACCCGATGGTTCCCACCACGACCCTGCGCCTGACCCGGCGCGGCCGGCTGGCGGTGTTCGTGCTGTCGATGGCCGTCCTGCTCGCCGTCGGCCTGTTCGTCGCGGCCGGCTCGGTCGCCAGCAACGAGAGCGGCGCCGCCGCGCCCACCACCGTGGTCACCGTCGGCACCGGCGAGACCCTCTGGGACATCGCCGCCGACGCCAGCGGCGACGGCGACACGCGCGAGATGGTGCAGCGCATCGAGCGGCTCAACGCCCTCGACTCGGCGATGCTCGTCGCCGGCCAGCGGCTCCGCGTCCCCACGGAGTAGCCCGCACACACAGACTTCGTCAGCCGCCTCGACCCCGGCTGACGGGCCGGGGAAGACAGGGGCGGGGCCAGCGGTGGCCCCGCCCCTGCGGCATTTCCCGGTGGTTGAGCAGCGAATCCGCGCCCACCCGGTGGTTGAGCAGCGAAGCCGCGCTAGCGGGTGAGCGTTGTCGAAACCCGGTGAGCCGACGTACGGCGGTGGTGGGGGTCGTGGGGATGCTGCGGGGGTCTCGACAACGGTCAGGCGCGGGGCGCCTTCCCTGCTCGACCACCGCCGGGGGTTGAGCAGCGAGGCCGCACTAGCGGGTGAGCGTTGTCGAAACCCGGTGAGCCGGCGTACGGCGGTGGCAGGCTGCGGGGGACGCTCCTATGTTGCGTCAAGGGGTGATGGTGGGTTCTCGAGGCGTCGGTAGAGGTCGCGGGCGATGTAGCGCTTGAGGCATCGGCGGATCTCGCGGGGGTTCTTGCCTTCGGTGGTGCGGCGGGCGGTGTAGTCGCGGGTGGGTTGGTGGCAGCGTTGCCGGGTGATGGCGATGGTGTGCAGGGCGCGGTTGAGTTGTCGGTCGCCGTAGCGGTTGAGGCGGTAGCGGTTGGTGGTTTGGCCGGAGTTGGCGGGGATGGGTGCGGCGCCGGCGAGCATCGCGAAGGCTGCTTCGGAGTGGATGCGGCCGGGGTGGGACCAGGCGCACAGCACGATCGCGGCGGTGATCGGTCCGATTCCGGGTTGGTCGAGGAGGTCTGGGCGCCATGACTTCACGATGGCGGTGATGGTCTTCTCGTAGTCGTCGGCCTCGGCCTGCAGGTGTTGGCTGCGGCGGGCCAGGGTCCGCAGTGTGGTCACGGTCGTGGTGGTCTCGAGGTCCCAGGTGGTGTGGGTGCGCATCGCGGCGGCGGTGCGGATCATCGTTTTCAGTTGCTGGCCTCGAAAGCGGCTCCGGATCTGTTCGGGGGCGGCGATGATCAGGGCGAACAGTTGCCGTTGCGCATCGCCGGCTGCCTGGATCGCGGAGCGTCGTGCGGTGACCAGGACGGCCAGGGCTTGGCGGTCGCCACCGGTGCGTGGGGTGCCGAGTCGGGGTCGGGCTAGGGCCTCGCGGGCGGCGCGGATCGCGTCGAGGGGGTCGGACTTCGCGCCGTTGCGGCGCTTGGCCCGCACGGGCCGGTCGAGCTCGATGACGACCTCGCTGCGCTCGCTGAGGGTTCGGGTCAGGCCGGCGCCGTGGCTGCCGGTTCCCTCGATCGCCCAGGCACGCAGGGCGGCGTGACGCTCGGTGAACTCGATGAGCTCGGCGTAGCCCTCGCAGGTGGCCTCGACGGTGATCTCACCGAGCACTCCACCGGTACGGGCATCGACGACGGCAGCCGAGTGGGTGTGCACGTGGGTGTCGACGCCGATGACGACGTCGACTACCTCCCGCAGGTCGATCGAGTCAGTCAGACTGGTCATGCGTTCTCTCCTTGCCGGACGGGGACGTGGTTCCGGTCCGGGACGGAGAATCGGCAGGACTGTGATGAGACACGTCGGGCGCCGCTAACGCCAGGCGGTCAAGCTCCTGATCAGGCCAGCTCCTCCGACCTGGGCCGGGGCCGACGACCACGAGCGGACAAGTCCCGAGGAAGGCACCTCTAAGTCCCCAAGGACTCGCAGGGCCAGTCTCGACAGGGGTCACACCCGCGGCCGTCGTACCCACAGCCCATCAGTGATCAGGGCTGCAAGGAAAGACTCACAGTCTCGACAACGGTCAGGCGCGGGGCGCCTTCCCTGCTCGACCACCCCGCTCAGCGCGCGGCGCGCCGCCCGCCGGGCGGACGCGGCAGGTCCTCCGGGGCGCCCAGGACGTCGGGTCCGGTCGTCCCGACCGACGCCCGCGGCGGCGGGGGAGAGGTGATCCCCAGCCCGCGCAGCAGTCGCGCGACCAGCATCAGCCCGATGAACAGGCACGCGATCGCACCGGCCGACGCGAGCCCGAGGAACCACCACGCCTGCGTCTCGCCTCCGCGCGCGGAGGCTCCGAAGTCGATCGCGGCGTACACCAGGTAGCCCCACGCGACGACCGCCAACGTCACTCCGACGGCGAGCGCCAAGAGCTCCGGACGGAACGTTCGGGGCTTGGGCGCCGCTCGTCGCGATCCCGCACGCTTCCCCTGGCTGGCCACGGCCGCCATTGTGTCCGATGCGCCTACCCGACAGCGAAGGACTCGCAGGACTAGGCTGACGCCGTGGAGGACGTGGGGGGTGCGGGCGCGACCCGCAGCGTGGACGGCGTCGAGAACGTCGCGCGCCGGGTCCTGGTGGAGCTCGCCGCGCTCACCAGTGCGCGACGCGCCGCGATCGCGTTGGCCGAGGGCGGCGGACGACGGCTCAAGTTCACCTCCACCGACCACCTCGACGCCCGCGAGCTCGCGTGGGACCACATCGACGCCTACGACGACGTCCCGCTCACCAACGTCGTGCGCACCGGCCGGGCGCTCCTGGTGGCGATCGACGACCTCGAGCGCAGGTACGCCGAGTTCGCGCAGCGCCAGCGCGACGAGAGCGTGGTCGCGGTCGCGGTGGTGCCGCTGCCCGGCCCGTCCAGCGCGATCGGCGGGCTGCTCGTCTACTACGCCGAGCGACAGGCCTTCGACGACGGGCAGGCCGGCCAGCTCGCCGCGATCGCGCGCCGTACCGCCGAGGAGCTCACCGCGCTGCGGCCCGAGGCGCCCGACGAGGTGCGCCACGACCTGATCACCCCGCCGGAGGGGGCGCGGGTCGCGACGACCGTCGTCACCGGTGACCCGCGGGCGGCCCGCGAGGCGCGTCGGTTCCTGCGCCGCGAGCTCGCCTCCTGGGACGTCGACGCCGAGCTGAGCGAGACCGCACAGCTGTGCGTCTCCGAGCTGGTCACCAACGCCGTCATGCACACCGGGACGCCCTCGGAGCTGCGGGTCAGCCTCACCATGGACGCGCTGACGCTCGTGGTCCGCGACCGCGGCGGCCGGTCCCAGACCCGGGCCGCGCCCGCGCCCCGTGGAGCGGACCCGATGCGCGTGCACGGCCGCGGGCTGCAGCTGGTCGCCGCCCTGGCCCGCCGCTGGGGCACCGAGCGCGACACCGTCGGCACCGTCGTCTGGGTGGAGCTCGAGCGCGAGGCGGTCCACTGAGCCGTGGAGGTGCTGCCCGCCATCGTGGCGCCTGAGCCGGTCGTGGTCTTCTGCGGCATGGCCGGCGCCGAGTCGATCAAGACCCGCGACCACTACTACGCCTCCCCGGGCAACAGCTTCTGGGAGTCCTTCCACCTCAGCGGCTTCTCCCCGCGCCGGCTGCGCCCCGACGAGGACCGGCTGGTCGCCGAGCTCGGCCACGGGCTCACCGACCTCGTCGGCCACTGGGACCCGGCCTGGGTCGAGATCGACGCGCTGGTCGCCGACGTCGAGCGCTGGCAGCCGGAGTGGCTCGCGTTCACCGGCAAGGGCACCGCGCAGTGGGCCTACCGCGCCCTGGGCCACCGCGGCCGCCCGAGCCTCGGCGTCCAGGACTGGTACGTCGGGCCGGCCCAGGTCTTCGTGCTGCCGGGCACCAGCGGCGCCAACCAGCGCAAGGACTACGACGGCCGCCCCAACCGGCTGTCCTGGTGGCGCGACCTCGCCGCGCTGAGCGGCATCTCGCCCGCCGAGTAGACCTAGAAGCCCACCACCAGGCCCGCGATCGCGGCGTTCGCGAGGTTGGCCAGGCTGCCGGCGAGCAGCGCCCGCAGCCCGAGCTGTGCGACCATCGCGCGCCGCTCGGGGACCAGCGAGCCGAGCGTGCCGATCTGGATGGCGATGGAGGAGAAGTTCGCGAACCCGGCCAGCGCGAAGGTCACCACCGCGACGGTCACGGGGGAGAGGGTGTCGACCTCGGGGCCGAACGAGGCGTACGCCACGAACTCGTTGAGCACCGTCTTCTCCCCGATCCACGACCCCGCGTCCACCGCCTCCGACCACGGCACGCCGAGCAGCCACGTCAGCGGCGCCAGCGCCCAGCCGAGGATCTTCTCGAAGGTGAGGTCGTCGGCCCCGAACCAGCCGCCGACCGCGCCGAGGATGCCGTTGGCGAGGGAGATCAGCGCGATGAAGGCGATCAGCAGCCCGCCGACGGTCACCGCGATCCGCCCGCCGGCCAGCGCGCCGCGGCCGAGCGCGTCGATGACGTTGGTGGACTCCTCGTCCCGCACCCGGCGTACGTCGAGCTCGGCGCCCGCCTCGGGCCGCTCGAGCGTCGGGTCGTCGTCCTCGGGCGTGCTGTCGGGCCACATGATCTTGGCCATCAGCAGCGCGGCGGGCGCGTTCATGACGGTGGCGGCGAGCAGGTACTCCAGCGGCGCGCCCAGCAGCGAGTAGCCGACCAGCGTGGATCCGGCCGCCGCCGCGAACCCGCACGACATCAGCGTGAAGACCTGCCCGCGGCGCAGCGAGCGGAGGTAGGGCGCCACCATCAGCGGCGCCTCGCTCATGCCGAGGAAGACCACCACGCTGGCGAACATCGACTCGACCCGGCTGACGCCGAGCAGCCGGGCCAGCGCCCCGCCGAGCACGTACGTCGTCCACTGCACGACCCGCAGGTAGAACAGCAGCCCGATCAGCGCGCCGAGGAAGATGATCACCGGCAGCACCTGGAGCGCGAAGATCGCCTCGCCCTCCTCGCCGACCGCGGCCAGCGGCCCGAAGACGAACTCGGTGCCCTCCTCGGCGTACTCGATCAGCGACTGGACGCGGTCGGAGACCCAGGACAGCGCGTCCTCACCCGGTCCCCACCGCAGCACGAGCAGCGCGAAGCCGACCTGGAAGGCGAACGCCGCCCCCACCGTGCGCCACGAGATGCCGCGGCGGTGGGTCGAGAAGGCGACCGCCACGAGGACGAGGAGTACCAGGCCCAGCAGGCCGCGGTACTGGTCCATGTCCCACCTTTCCCGCCCGGGAGGCGCGTCACGCGTCGGACGCCGGCGGGCGTCGTACGAGCCCCTGACCTGCGGTTTTCCGACCCGTCCGGACCGGTCCCGGCGCAACACGCCGAACCGCTTGCACCTGGTCGCCAGCAGGCGTACGGTTCCCCATATCTAGTACTTACATCGGTGTAGTTATCCACATCTAGTGCACAGTCAGATGCGGAAGACTCACAGGTGGAGGCTTGTTCTACACAGCAGGACGCTAGTTATCCACAACCTAGACGCCCCCTCCGGGGTGTCTTCGGCGCGCCCGGAAGGAGGCCCGGAATGCACTGTCCCTACTGCCGCGGCACCGACACCCGGGTGCTCGACTCCCGGGTCGCCGACGACGGCGGCTCGATCCGCCGCCGGCGCACCTGCTCGTCCTGCGCCAAGCGGTTCACGACCGTCGAGATGATGCAGTTGACCGTGCTCAAGCGCTCCGGCGCCACCGAGCCGTTCACCCGCGACAAGGCGATCGCCGGCGTCCGGAAGGCCTGCAAGGGCCGCCCGGTCACCGAGGACCAGCTGGCCTGCCTCGGGCAGGCGGTCGAGGACGCGCTGCGGCTCTCCGGGGCCGCCGAGATCCCGGCCCACGAGGTCGGCATGGCGATCCTCGGGCCGCTCCGCGAGCTCGACGAGGTCGCCTACCTGCGGTTCGCCTCGGTCTACCGCGCCTTCCAGAGCGCCGACGACTTCGAGGACGAGATCGCGATGCTCCGTGCCGACCGCGCACCAGTCGCGGACGGCGTCGCGGAGCCCCAGCCCACGGGCTGACCCCAGACCGCCCGGCACGTAGTGGGGAAGCTGCGTGCCGGGCGCACCACCTGAAAGCCAGCAGGACCAGCAACGACGCAGGACTGTCGGTGGCCTCGACGACCATCGACCTGAACGAAGAACGACTGACGCACCACGGGAACTGAGGAGACGGCATGACCGAGACGGTGAGCGGGGCTGCCACGAGCGGCTTCGCCAAGGGGAAGGGCCTGACCCTCGAGCGCGTGTTCAGCACCGAGGGCGTGCACCCCTACGACGAGATCACGTGGGAGCGGCGCGACGTCGTCCAGACGAACTGGAAGACCGGCGAGTCGGTCTTCGAGCAGCGCGGCGTGGAGTTCCCCGACTTCTGGTCGGTCAACGCCTCCACGATCGTCACCACCAAGTACTTCCGCGGCGCCGTCGGCACCGACACCCGCGAGTGGAGCCTCAAGCAGCTCGTCGACCGGGTCGTGAAGACCTACACCAAGGCCGGCCGCGAGCACGGCTACTTCGCCGACGAGGCCGACGTCGAGGTCTTCGAGCACGAGCTCACCTGGCTCCTGGTGCACCAGTACTTCTCGTTCAACAGCCCCGTGTGGTTCAACGTCGGCACCGAGTCGCCCCAGCAGGTCTCGGCCTGCTTCATCCTCTCGGTCGACGACTCGATGGACTCGATCCTGAACTGGTACAAGGAGGAGGGCTTCATCTTCAAGGGCGGTTCCGGTGCCGGCCTGAACATCTCCCGGATCCGCTCCTCCAAGGAGCTGCTCCGCTCCTCCGGCGGTACGGCGAGCGGCCCGGTCTCCTTCATGCGCGGCGCCGA
The DNA here is from genome assembly GCF_014127485.1 of Nocardioides dongkuii. Classification (NCBI taxonomy): domain Bacteria; kingdom Bacillati; phylum Actinomycetota; class Actinomycetes; order Propionibacteriales; family Nocardioidaceae; genus Nocardioides; species Nocardioides dongkuii. Next base: position 918,609 of record NZ_CP059903.1, read on the forward strand.
CGCGTCCGCCGGCACCATCAAGTCCGGTGGCGCCACTCGTCGCGCGGCGAAGATGGTCGTCCTGGACGTCGACCACCCCGACATCATGGAGTTCGTCGAGACCAAGGCGCGCGAGGAGGACAAGATCCGCGCGCTGCGCGACGCCGGGTTCGACATGGACCTCGGCGGCCGCGACATCACCTCGGTCCAGTACCAGAACGCCAACAACTCCGTCCGCGTCAGCGACGAGTTCATGCGCGCGGTCGAGGACGGCACCGACTTCGGCCTGCGGGCCCGCACCACCGGCGAGGTCATCGAGCGCGTCGACGCTCGCAACCTGTTCCGCAAGATCGCCGAGGCCGCGTGGGAGTGCGCCGACCCGGGCCTCCAGTACGACGACACCATCAACGACTGGCACACCAACCCCGAGACCGGCCGGATCACCGCGTCCAACCCGTGCTCGGAGTACATGTCGCTCGACAACTCCTCGTGCAACCTCGCCTCGCTGAACCTGCTGAAGTTCCTCAAGGACGACGACACCTTCGACGCGCCGCTGTTCGCGAAGGCGGTGGAGTTCATCATCACCGCGATGGACATCTCCATCTGCTTCGCCGACTTCCCGACCGAGTCGATTGGCGACACCACTCGCGACTACCGCCAGCTCGGCATCGGGTACGCCAACCTGGGCGCGCTGCTGATGGCGATGGGCCTGGGCTACGACTCCGAGGGTGGCCGCGCGATGGCCGCGACCATCACCTCGCTGATGACCGGCACGTCGTACAAGCGCTCGGCCGAACTCGCCGCGATCGTCGGCCCGTACGCCGGCTACGCCCGCAACGCCGAGGCCCACCAGCGGGTGATGCGCAAGCACCAGGCGGCCAACGACACCGTCCGCACGCTCTCGATCGCCGACAGCCAGGTGCACAAGCTGGCCACCCAGGCGTGGGCCGACGTGGTGGCGCTCGGCGCGACCAACGGCTTCCGCAACGCGCAGGCCTCGGTGCTCGCGCCCACCGGCACCATCGGCTTCATGATGGACTGCGACACCACCGGCATCGAGCCCGACTTCTCGCTGGTGAAGTTCAAGAAGCTCGTCGGCGGCGGCTCGATGCAGATCGTCAACCAGACCATCCCGCGCGCGCTGCGCAAGCTCGGCTACCAGCCCGAGCAGGTCGAGGCGATCGTCGCCTACATCGGCGAGCACGGCCACGTCATCGACGCCCCCGGCCTGCGCCAGGAGCACTACGAGGTCTTCGACACCGCGATGGGCGCCCGCTCGCTCAAGCCGATGGGCCACGTGCGGATGATGGCGGCGGCCCAGCCGTTCCTCTCCGGCGCGATCTCCAAGACCGTCAACCTCCCCGAGACCGCCACGGTCGAGGAGATCGAGGACGTCTACCTGCAGTCGTGGAAGCTCGGCCTCAAGGCCACGGCGATCTACCGCGACAACTGCAAGGTCGGCCAGCCGATGTCCTCGGGCAAGGGCGAGAACAAGGGCACCGACTCCAACGTCTCCGCCAAGTCCGTGGAGCCCGTCGAGACCAAGGTCGTCGAGAAGGTCGTCTACGCGCCGACCCGCAAGCGGCTGCCGAAGTCCCGCGTCTCGCGCACCACGTCGTTTACCGTCGGCGGCGCCGAGGGCTACATGACCTCGGGTGCCCACGACGACGGCGAGCTGGGCGAGATCTTCCTCAAGCTCGGCAAGCAGGGCTCGACCCTGGCCGGCGTGATGGACGCGTTCTCGATCGCGGTCAGCATCGGCCTCCAGTACGGCGTGCCGCTGGAGACCTACGTCTCGAAGTTCACCAACCTCCGCTTCGAGCCGGCCGGCCTCACCGACGACGCCGACGTCCGGATGGCGCAGTCGATCATGGACTACATCTTCCGCCGCCTGGCGCTGGACTACCTGTCCTTCGAGGACCGCTCCGCCCTCGGCATCTACTCCGCCGAGGAGCGCCAGCGCCACCTCGAGACCGGTTCCTACGAGCCCGTCGAGGAGACCGGCGCCGCCGCCGAGCTCATCGACGACAGCGCGGACCTCGGTGGTCGAGCAGACGCCGACTTCGGTGGTCGAGCTGCGAGCGCAGCGAGCGATGTCGAGACCCCCGCAGCCGACGAGGCAACGGAGACCCCCGAGGTCGCCGTGACCCACGACAGCAAGGGCTCCGACCAGCGCGAGGTCCCGGCCAAGCCCGTGCGGGAGGCCCACACCACGGCCGAGCTCCTGGAGAAGTTCAGCGGCACCGCCGTCGACTCCCCGCTCTGCTTCACGTGCGGCACCAAGATGCGACCCGCCGGCTCCTGCTACGTCTGCGAGGGCTGCGGCAGCACCTCCGGCTGCAGCTGATTGTCAGGTTGTGTCGGACGACACTCAGATGAGTGACCGGACGACAAGTGCGACGACAACGGCGACGACAAGTGCGGAGCGCGAGAAGATTGACCAGTTGACGTCAGGTTGACGACGAGAAACGCCCCGGAGCGACATGCTCCGGGGCCTTTCTCCGTTCCAGGGGTCTACGCGGGTTTCCGTGCGCACGAAGACTTCGCTTTCGCCGCGCGGTCCCTCTTCTCGCCGTGGCGGTACGGTCGACGGGAGGGGAGGGGAGCATGGGTGACGGTGAGGGCGGCGGACCGAACGAGTTGTCTGCGGTCGTTGGTCCGTTTTGGTCAGAGGCGAAGGTCTGCGCGGCGCTCGATGTCACCCGGGCCGCGCTGGACGACCGGTGTGTTGTCGGTGAGGTCCTTCGGCTGGTGACTGCCGATGCGGTGTCGGTGTACCCGGTGTGGCAGTTCCATCGTCGAAGTGACGGCGCTGCTGAGGTGAAGCCTGCTGTTGCGCCGGTCTTCCGGTTGCTTCGCCGGCACGACCCGTGGGCGGTGGCGGTATTGCTTCACACTCGCAGCCCTGAACTGGACGGTCTCAGCCCGCTTGAGTGGCTTGTTGAAGTGCCCCCGGTAGCCCGGACACCTTGAGTGAGGCGACGATGGTCGCCGGAGAGGAGTCCGTATGCCGGCAGCAAAGAGTCCTGAGTTCCGTCGCCGAGCGGTCGAGTTGGCCCGGCTGCGGGAGAAGCCGATCGCGCAGATCGCGAAAGATCTCGGCATCGCTGAGTCCGGTCTGCGGCGCTGGATGAAGCAGGCCGACGTCGAGGAGGGCAAGCAGGAAGGCCTGTCCACCGACGAGCGCGCGGAGCTGGTCCAGCTGCGTCGCGACAAGCGCGTCCTTGAGATGGAAGTCGAGATCCTCAAGCGCGCGTCCGCCTACTTCGCCCGGGAGAACGTCCTCCCAAAATGATCTACCCGGTGGTCTGCGAGCTCGCCGCCGACGGGGTTCCCGTCGCGGTGACCTGCCGGGTCCTGAACGTCTCGACCTCGGGCTACTACGAATGGCGCCGTCGGCCCGCCAGCACGCGGGCCTGGGAGCAGGCGCACCTGATGGAGACCATCCGCCAGGTCCACACCGCCTCCTACGGCACCTACGGCCACCGCCGCGTGCACGCCGAGCTTGTCCTGGGACGCGGCGTCCGGGTCAGCCACGGCCGGGTGGAGCGGCTGATGCGCCACACCGGTGTGCAGGGCGTGCACCGTCGCCGGCTTCGCGGGTGCACCCGTCGTGACCAGGCCGCGACACCGTCCGATGACCTGGTCGAGCGGCGGTTCAACCCCACCGAGCCCGACCGGCTCTACGTCGCCGACGTGACCCAGCACCGCACCAGCGAGGGCTGGTTCTACCTCGCGGTGGTCATCGACTGCTTCAGCCGCCGGGTCGTGGGCTGGTCGATGGCCGACCACATCCGCATCGAGCTCGTGGTCGACGCGTTGCAGATGGCGATCGGGAACCGGCACCCCGACCCTGGCGCGATCCATCACAGCGACCACGGGTCGACCTACACCAGCTGGGCCTTCGGACACCGGCTCCGCGAAGCGGGGCTGCTCGGATCGATGGGATCCATCGGCGACTGCTTCGACAACTCCGTGGCCGAGAGCTTCTTCGCCACCTTGCAGACCGAGCTGCTGGACCGCTCGACCTGGCCAACCCGCGAGAGCCTGGCGAACGCGATCTTCGCCTTCGTCGAAGGCTTCTACAACCCGACCCGACGGCACTCGACGCTGGGCAACCTCAGCCCCGCCGACTACGAGACCCAAGCCGCCCTGACCAGCCCTGCTGGACCCCACGCCGAGACCGCAGCATGATCACATCCACCCAACCCTGACCGTCCGGGAACCGGGGGGCACTTCACCAAGAAGCGCATCGAAGCCTCCATCGACCGAGTCGGACCCGGGCCGTTCGAAGTCGAAGAGACACGACGTATCGCACCGGAGACAGCCGAAATGCTCCTCGGCTGCACCCTGAACGAAGCACTCGCGGCAGCACGAACAGGCGCACGCCCCCGACCCATCCCGCTATCGCGCACACCAACGCCATCTAGGAAACCCAAGCCGCCAACGCTCCCGAGACGCCCAACGCGCCTCCCCACAGCGACGACTAACAGCGTTTTCGGGCGTGTCGCAGCAAATCGACCGCCGGAAATGTTGATCTAGCAAGTGGCGACGCAACCGCGTCGCACAGCACAGGCGTTCCTTCCCCACGCCGATGGCCTTGGGGAGCCTGCATGCCCGCCGGAATACCCGGACCCCGCCTTACCGGCGGACATCCGCACGCTAACGAGAGCCCGCACCCGCGCTGCCGCGACACGCCGTATCGACCCGCGCCCCGTTTCGCTGGATGCCGCCGACGAGCACTCGTTAGGAACGAATCAACTCACCGGGCCCCGGTGAGCCTGCGGCAACCCCAAGAACTGTCGGTGAGCCGACTTACCTTCCAAGTACACAACCAACCCGATAGCAGGAGACATCAATGAGCAACGACAACCGACGCCACGTCGTCCCCGGCAAGGACGGAGGCTGGAACGTCGAAAAGCCCGGCGCATCCCGGTCCAGCGCCCACGCCGACACCCAGAAGGAAGCAATCGCCCGAGCCAAAGAAATCGTTCACAACGCCGGAGGAGGCGAAGTCCGCATCCACGGACGCGACGGCAAAATCCGGAACTCGGACACGGTGGCACCCGGCAACGACCCCAACCCACCCCGCGACAAGAAGTAGGAGCGCGGCGACATGTCACCTCGACGAGTAACCCCGGCGCAGTACAACGCGATGGTCCGCCGAGCGAATGCGAAGCAACGTCAGGCCGTCAATGAGTACAACCGAAAGGTGAACGAACACAACCGCAAGGTGAAGCGCGCGGTAGATGGCTACAACCGTGAGGTCCGGGCGCACAACAACCGGGTCCGCGCGAACCGGCAACGCCTCCAGCGCGAACTCCGCCGTTTGGAGTCTCAGCCGACCACTGTTCACGTCACCTATCGGACCTCAGTGCAGTCACTGACCCGTTCGTTTGAACGTGTCGACACCTTGGTCGAGGAGCAGGGGTCAACACAGTCGGGGGTAGACCTCGCCGAACTAGGCGAGGGTGAGGCTGCAAACAGCGTCGGCGTGCTCAACGCACTGCTAGACACGTCGCCCGACGTCGGCGACGACCCGTCCCTACGCGTTCCGAGTCTGGCGGAGGAACTCGGAACGTTCTCGGACGACTTGGTGAAGCGCTGGCAGGGGGCGCTGTTCGCCTTGAACCCTGCGAATCCCGACGCAGCGCGACACTTCTGCACCAGCGCTCGCGAGGTCCTCACCCTCATGCTTGAGTCTTCGGCGGGAGACCGGGAAGTGCTCGCCAACAACCCCGACTGCGAACTCACACCAAATGGCACACCTTCGCGTCGAGCCAAGGTTCGCTTCCTATTGGCCCGCAAGGGCATCGTCGAGCAGGAGTTCGAGGACTTCGTCGAAGCCGACCTCGACGACGTCATTGCACTGTTCAAGGCATTCAACGGGGGCACGCACGGTGAGGCAGGGAAGTACACCGTGCGGCAACTGGTGGCGATGCGTCAGCGCGTCGAATCTGCTATCAAGTTTCTGCACCGCGTTATCTATTAGCCACGCCATCGCGCGACGGCAGCACCCACCGCGCGGTGACTCGCACGCTAGCGACGCGCCTGCAGCGCGCCGCCGCGAGACGCCGTGTCGGGACGGCCCCATCCTGCCGATGACAACCACGACTGTCGGTGACCTCGCTACGGTCATCTCAACAACAAGCAAGCCGATGAGAGCAGGGTGTAACACCGATGCGACTAGTTGCCTTCCGAGTTCAGGACTATAAGAGGATCGAGGACATCGGGTGGGTCGATTGTCGGGACCTGACCGTCCTTGTCGGCAAGAACGAGGCCGGAAAGTCTGCGGTCCTGCGCGGTCTCTCGAAATTGAACCCGTCGGATGGCGAAGAGTACGACGGCCTAAAGGAGTACCCACGTCGCCGATTCTCCGATGAGTACGACAAGGGGACCACAGTCGCATCCGGTCGATTCGAGTTCGACGAGGCGGACCGCACGGCACTCGCAGCGCTGAGCCCACTGCTGAGCGAGGTCACTTCTGCGGAGGTCGGTCGCAAATACGACAACAAGCGTTGGGTGAACTTCAGCCCAGCACCGGGCAACGACTTCCTGCTTGGAAGCAAGACGAAACCACTGATCGAGAAAGCCATGGCGGACTTCGCTGAGTCAGTCGCGCCAGACGGGCACGGAGAAGAATACGGCCCTCTCAAGGAGGCACTCACCCAAGCGCTCTCGCCGCACGCCGAGCAAGTGCCTGCAAGTGGCGCAGTGCCAGTCGCCGCCCTTGACGCCATGTACGCCGCCGTCGCAGGCCAGCTGACCGAGCAATGGCACCGCGCGGCCCTCGGCGACCTGCTGGCGGTCCTCCGGCCCCTCCGAGACGAGGCACGGCAGCGAGCCAAGTTAGGCGAGGCGCGCAACTGGGTCGTAGAGAACATGCCGCAGTTCATCTACTTCGACCATTACGACGTGCTCGAAAGTGCTGTTCACATCCCCACCTTCATCTCACAGATGAAGCAGACGCCCCACGCTCCTCGCGTGCGAACGACGCGCGCGCTCTTCAAGCACGTGGACCTCGATCCCGCACGACTTAACGAGTTGAACGCAGGGCAGGTTACAGATCAAGACGAGGCGCGCCGCCGCACAGATGAACGAGCCATCCGCACCTCGTCCGCCGGACAAGCAATGACCGAGAAGTTCGGAGCATGGTGGCTACAACGCCGCCACAAGTTCCGCTACGGCATCGACGGCGACTTCTTCCGTGTCTGGGTCTCCGACGATCTCGACCCGTCCGAGATTGAACTCGACCAACGCAGCCAAGGCATGCAGTATTTTTTCTCGTTCTTTCTCATCTTTCTCGTTGAGGCAGTCGACAGCCACAAGAACAGCATCCTGCTCCTCGACGAGCCCGGTAACTCGCTGCACGGCACCGCGCAGGCCAAGATCATCGAGTTCCTGAGGAAGGTGTCGGCAGACAACCAAGTCATCTACTCGACTCACTCTCCGTTCATGATCGACGGCGAGCACCTCGAAGAGATCCGCCCGGTCTACGAAGACAAGACGACTGGGTCCACGAAGGTCTCCGACGACGTCTGGCCCAAGGACAAAGACGCCCTCTTCCCTCTGCAGGCTGCTCTCGGCTACCAACTGGCCCAGTCGCTATTCATCTCCAGGCATCAGGTTCTCGTCGAAGGCATCACTGACTACTGGATCATCAAGGCCCTCGATGCGGCGATGAAGCCGACCGGACGGACCGGTCTCGCCGATGGCGTGATTATCGCTCCCGGTGGCGGCGCGGGCCGCGTCGTACCACTCGCAAGCATGCTCGTAGGACACGAAGTTCAGGTCGCAGCACTCCTCGACGGCGACGAGCCGGGTCGCCGCGAAGGCAGGAAGTTGGAGCGGGTCCTCGGCTTCGACAACCGCGTGCTCTTTGTCGGCGACCACACCCACGACAACAACACCACCGGCGAGATCGAAGACCTGTTCACCGATGACTATTACATCGACGCCGTGAAGCGTGCCTACGGCGCGAAGGACTTCCGCTTCAACGCAGATGAGAAGGCCATCCCCAACATCGTGGACCGGTTCGAGGCGCTGTTCGAGCGCAAGTCCCTCGGCGACTTCGAGAAGTGGAAGGTCGCACGCGAACTCGCAGACACGATCATGAGCGACCCGTCAAAGGTGCCAGCCGAGACGCTCGACGCGTTCGCAGCCATCGCTGACTCGCTCAACGAGATCACTGCCTAGGTCGGGGAAGGACAGGGCACACGGACGCGACCTTCACCCGACAGCCCGACCCGACCCGACCCAAACTGTCGTCCTACCTGTCATCCGACTGTCGTCCGACAGTTGCGCAGTGTCGGACGACACTCAGATGAGTGACGGGACGACAACTGCGACGACGCGACGACAAGTGCGGAGCGCGGAAGATTGACCAGTTGACGTCAGGTTGACAACCACGAGGAAGGCCCCGGAGCAACATGCTCCGGGGTCTTGCTCCGTTACATGGGTGTACACGGGTTTCCGTATGCACCAAGACTTCGCTTTCGCCGCGCGGTCCCTCCTCTCGCCGTGGCGGTATGTCTCGTGCCGGGGATGCTGGAGGCTGTCATTCCACGTTAAGAAGCAGCCTCTGCTAGCCGATGGGTACGACAACCGCCCCACCGCTCATGATGAGGTTTAGATGAACCGCCGAATCCGCGCCGCTGCGCTCGCCCTGATCCTGGTGCCGACAGGCACCGCGGCAGCGGCCGCCACTAATGCCACGCAGCCCGACGATTCCTCCGCGACATCGGCGATTGAACGTGCCGGCATCAAGCGCGGAGCGGCGCTGACGTCGGCGGCGCGTCAGGTCGATGAGGGCAGCCGGTACACGCTGACTGCGACCATCAAGTCGCCTCGGCGAGCACGCAAGGTGACGCTGCAGAAGTTCAACCCCCCGAACTACAGCTTCCAGGAGCCCGCCTGGGACACGGTCCGAGCAGCCAAGGTGAAAGCCCGACGCAAGGTCAAGTTCACTGCCGTCGCCGTCGAGCACAACAGCGAGAAGTACCGGGTGACTGTGACCTACAAGAAGGCTAGGCCGGTCACCTCGAAACCCGCGACCGTGTTCGTGTGGCGCTGGATCCCGCTCAAGGAGTACACGCCCTACTACGTGTCTGAGCCCTATGGCACGGCCTTTGGCACCACCACCATCAACGGGCACGCGTACGCCGGTTGGGGAGCCGCCTACTACTCCCACACCGGCACGTGGGAATCGAGGTTCACGTCCGGACGGCACTGCAACGCATTCAGGGGCGTCTTGGGTGTGGACGATGGCTCTGCAGACGGGTCCTCCGGCACCGTCGAATTCACCGCCGACGACGCCACCGTCTACTCCTCACCGACGCTCACCCCCGGCATGGACCTGCCCGTCACGGTTCCGCTGCCGACCAAGCCCTACCGCTTCGGCATCCGCCTGTCGGACACCACCCCCGGCGGCACGACCGGGCGGGACGACATCGAAGCGTTCCCGGGAATCGGGGAGCCCGTTCTCCGCTGTACCGGCGTCTGATCGACGCATCACCTCGACAAGCTGTTGCTAGCTGTTCTCCAAAGCGATGGGCGTGATCTTGCGCTGACTGCCACCGGCTGGCATGGCTGAGCCAGAGGTCGGGTCTGATCGCGTCGAGGCCAGCGCTAGACCGAGACGACCGATGCGTTCGCGTACAGCTCAGTCGGCATCGCGTGCGCCAGCTCCCAGGTGATGGCGATCGGCCGCTCGCCGACGTGCTCGACGTACGACGCCGGCCCGAGGAAGACGTACGGCGCGGTGTCGTACTCGCCCTTCTGCTCGACCCGGCAGAAGAGCATCACGGTGCTGGTGCCGGTGACGTAGCGCTGGCCGGTCGGCGACGCGAGCGATGTCGTGCTCTGTGACTCCCAGTGGAACAGCGTCGGGCTGATCGGGTAGTCGCGGTACATCGTGGTCGGCGAGAAGTCGGCCTCGGACTTCTTCAGCGTCACGAAGAAGGCATCGACGTTCAGCGCCTCGGAGTAGACGACGCCCTGCATCATGCTGGTCGGCTTCCGCTCGAGGTTCGCGTAGTCGAGCGCGGCGAGGATCTCCTCGCGCTGGTACGCCGCGTGCACGCGAAGCGGGACGTCGGCGAGCGGCCCGTCGAGCCGCACCGTGTTGTGCCGGGTCGACTCGAAGGCCAGGTCGACCACGGCGCCGAGCTCGTCCGTGACCGCGCGCTCGGCGCGGAGTGCGGCCAGGCCCTCGTCGTACGACGCGAAGCCGCCGCCGCTGGGGAACGTCGAGAAGAACACCATCCGCGCGAGCCGCTGCTCGGTGGGGGACAGGTCGTCGTAGCGGGCGTCGGACTCGAGAAGGTGCTGGTAGCCGTCGGCGCGGAGCCGATCGTCGACGTGCGCGAAGGCGCGGATGCGCTTCAGCAGCTGGGCCTCGTGCTCCGAGCCTGCGGGCGTCGGGAGGCCGGCATCCCGGCGGAGCTGCGTCCATGACTTCTGTCCGCGGCGCAGGATGTCGGGCAGCTCGACGCCGGACTCGTGGAGGAAGGTTGGCAGGTCGAGGTCGCCGTACGACCGCAGCTCGCGGGTGATGTCCTTCCAGCGCTGCGCGACCTGGGCGCGGATGTTCTCGAGCACGAGCTCCTGCGCCTGCCGGTCCATCACGATCTGCGACCCGGCGGGCAGGAACGGAAAGCCCTGTTCCACGGCCCGCTCCAGTCCGCGGCGCGTGTCCCCGGTGAGCGCACGCAGCTTGCGGTCGAAGCGGAACTCTCGGCGGTGGTGGCCGACGAAGTCGAGCACCGTGAGCACCGCCTTGTCGGGAGTACGACGCAACCCGCGCCCGAGCTGCTGCAGGAACAGGGTCGCGCTCTCGGTCGGCCGCAGGAACAGCGCCGTGTCGACCTCGGGCAGGTCGAGACCTTCGTTGAACAGATCGGCCGCGAACAGCACGTTGACCCGCCGAGCTCGCAGGTCGAGCAGCGCACGCTCCCGATCCAGCGCCGACGTGTTGCCGCTGACCGCCAGCGCGGGGATTCCAGCCGCCCGGAAGATCTCGGCCATGAACTCCGCGTGCGTGACGCTGACGCAGAACCCGAGCGCCCGCATCGCGCCGACGTCGATGACCTTGTCGCGCAGCTGCTGCAGCACGATCGCGGCCCGGCGGTGGTTGCCGGTGTAGACGTTGGACAGCTGGGACTCGTCGTACCGCCCCCGGGACCACGCAATGCGCCGCAGGTCTGTGCCGTCCGCGATCGCGAAGTAGTGGAACGGACAGAGCAGGTCGGCGCCGAGCGCGTCCCAGAGCCGCAGCTCCGCCGCCGTCCGGCCGTCGAAGAACTCGTGGCGTACGTCGACGCCGTCGGATCGCTCAGGCGTGGCGGTTAACCCTAGGAGCTCGGTCGGCAGCAGGTGTTTGAGCAGGACCCGGTACGTCGGCGCCTCGGCGTGGTGGAACTCGTCGACGACCACCACGTCGTACGCGTCCGCAGGGATGTTCGCGGCGCCGTACGACGACAGGGCCTGCACGCTCGCGAAGACGTGGTCCCAGCGCTCGGGCCGGGCGCCGTCGACGTACAGCTCGCCGAACGAGGCGTCGTTGAGCACCTCGCGGTAGGTCCGGAGCGACTGCTGGAGGATCTCCTTGCGGTGGGCGACGAAGAGCAGGCGCGGACGCTCGCCGGGGGTGTCGCCGCAGAGCCGGCGGTAGTCGAGCGCGGCGACGACCGTCTTGCCGGTGCCGGTCGCGGCGACCAGGAGGTTGCGGTGCCGGTCGTGCTCGGTGCGCTCGGCGGCCAGGGCGTCGAGCATCTGCTGCTGGTAGGGGTACGGCCGGACCTCCAGTCCGGACAGGCTCACCGTGACCCGGTCGTGCTGGCGCCGCCCCGAGGCCTCGGCGAGCGCGTCGTCGAGCCGGTCGCGGTCGCGGTCGGGGTCGTAGGACTCGAAGCTCGACTCGGCCCAGTAGCTGTCGAAGGTGGCGCGGAACTTCTCCAGCAGGGCGGGTGTCGCCACGCGGGAGAGCCGTACGTTCCACTCGACGCCGTCGAGTAGTGCGGCGCGGGAAAGGTTCGAGGACCCGACGTACGCCGTGTCGAAGCGGGTCGCGCGCCGGAACATCCAGGCCTTCGCGTGAAGTCGGGTGCGCGCGGCGTCGTACTGGATGCGCACCTCGGCGCCGAACTCCCGCACCAGACGATCCAGGGCCGCTCGCTCGGTGGCGCCCATGTACGTGGTGGTGATGACGCGGAGGGGCGCATCTCGGCGACGCAGCCGCGCCAGCTCGGGCTCGAGAAGGCGGAGGCCGTGCCACTTCACGAAGGCACACAGGAGGTCGACCTGGTCGGAGGTGTCGATCTCGGCCCGGAGCTCTGCCGCCAGGTTGGGCTCGCCCGCGCTGTTGGTAAGCAGCGCCGCGGCGGCGAGCGGAGTCATGGGGCGGACCGGCTCGAAGGCCACCACCCCGGGACCAGCGGCTCGCTCGAGCCGGTGGAGCTGCGACGTGGGCGTCGTGACGGTCTGGCCGCCGTGGTCCAGCCGTGCGGTCAGGTCGTTGACCAGGGCCAAGCGCCGCGCCGGATCGCCTTCGTCCTCCAGTGCTCGGACGGTGAGCTCGTAGACGTGCCGCGCCAGCACGTGCGGCTGGTCCGCCGGGTCCACTCGCGCGATGTCGGAGCGCAGATGAGGCGTCTGGGCGAGTGTGGCGGTCAGTCCCTCGGTGAGGAGGTGCTCGTGGAGCCCGAGGGCCAAGGGCTCGCTGGTCACCCCCAGAAGCTCTCACGTAATCCCAGGGTCGGCAGCCGAACTCTTTACCTTCCTGCTCAGCAGCGTGCCGAGCGACCTCAGGGAGCGACGACGGCGCGACCACGCACCTCGCCCCGCTGCTGGTGGGCCCAGGCTTCGTCGGCACGGTCGAGCGGGAACACCTCGTACGGCACGCTGAGCCGGCCGGCAGCGGCGTGCTCCTCGATGGCGGCCATCGCCGCGTGCCGCTCAGCCGCGGACAGGTCGTTGTTGGTGTAGCCGATCACGCGGCGGGCGCCGCTGCGCAGGTGCGCGGAGCTGAACGTCGCGGCGTCGCCGGCGCTGCCGCCGAGGTTGACCAGCCGCCCCCGCGGGGCCAGGCACAGCAGCGCGGCTGAGGCGGGCACCCCGCACAACGGGTCGAGGACGAGGTCGACCTCGCCGACGACGTCCCGCATCCGCCGGGCGAGCGAGGCGACGTCCTCGTCGCGGCGCAGCTGGACGAAGCCGTCCGCCCCGAGCGCGGTCGCCTCGTCGCCGGCGCCGGGCTCGAGGGCGGCGCCGAAGACGGCTGCGGCGCCGTGGAGACGGGCGGCCTGCAGGCCGACCCGGCCGACGATCCCGCTGGAGCCGAGCACCAGCACCCGGTCGCCCGGGGTCAGCCCACCGCTGAGCGTCAGCGCGGTCCACGCCGCGATCGCCGAGAGACCCAGGGCAGCGAGGTGCACGTCGTCGACCGATCCGGTGAGCGGAACCAGCTCGTCGTCCGCCACGACCGCACGCTCGGCCATCGCTCCGTCGCCGGGCGCCATGCCCGCGGAGGTCGGGAACCACACGCGCGTCCCCACCGCGTACGACGTCGACTCCAGCACGGTGCCGACGCCCTGCACGCCGGGCACGTACGGCGTCGCCGGCTCCCCGAAGTACGACGTGCCGCTCGCGCACAGCAGGTCCAGCGGGGTGATCGGTGCGGCCGTGACCGCGACCAGGGCCTGCCCGTCACCCGGCACCGGGTCGGCGACGTCGACCGCCCGCGGCGGCTCGCCGCAGGCGTGCAGGTGGGCCGCCCGCATCAGTCGTCCATGCGGTCGGCGGGGTCGACGTACACGGCGTGGCGCTCGACGTCGGCGAACACCGCCGCGGCCACGTGGTGGCCGCGGACCTCCTCGGCGATGTGGCCCAGCAGCCCCGCGCACCGGGCCAGCAGCACGACCCCGCGCAGCAGCTCGATCGGGATCCCGATGTCGGCGAGGGCGGCCCCGCAGGCGCCGGCCCCGTTGAGCGGCAGCGCCTTGCCCGTGACCTCCGGCGCGACCCGGCCGACGGCCTCGAAGAGCGCGAGGTGCGGCCCGAGCTGGCCCTCCTCGCGCGCGATCGCGTAGAGCGCGGGGATGCGCGGGTCGCCCTCCTTGTGGAGGTGGTGGCCCAGCCCGGGGACGAACTTCCCGGCCGCCCGCTGACGCCGTACGGCGTCGGCGGCCAGCGCGTCCCAGCCCTCGGGCGTGGTGGGCAGCTCGTCGGCCTGCGCGAGCGCGTCGGCCAGGAACCGCCCGGTGTCCTCGCTGACGCCGAGGAACCGCGAGCCGCCGCCGAGCAGTCCCGAGGCCAGCGCGCCCTGGATCGACTCGGGTGCGCTGAGGAACGTCATCCGCGCCGAGATCGCGGTGGGGGTGAAGCCGTGGTCGGCGAGCGCGACGAGGACGGCCTCGAAGACGCGGGCCTGCTGGGGCGTGGGCTCCTCGAGCGTGATCAGCCGGTAGGCCAGGTGCCCGAAGCTCACCTTCCCGATGAGGTCCGCGGAGAGGTCCTGGCCCAGCAGCGAGATCGTGTGCAGGTCGGAGACGCCCAGGGAGGTGGGGTACGTCGGGTGGTCGCTCATCGTGGTCGGTTCCTTCGGGTGATGCGCAGGCTCACGCGGACGGGGTGGCCGGCTCGGTCGGAGCGGCCTCGGCGTGCGCGTGCGGGCCGAACCCGAGCCACCGCCGTACCTCCTCGCCGTGGCTGTCCAGCGCGGGGGGCGGCAGGTCGTAGCGGGCCGGCGTCGCGCTGAACCGGATCGGGTTGCGGACGGTCGGCACCCCGCCGACCTCGACGACCGGCTCGAGGCCGAGCGAGGTGGCCAGCTCGACGCCGCCGCGGACGTCGTTGATCGGCCCGCACGGCACGCCGGCCGCGCTCAGCTCGGTGAACCAGCCCTGGGCCGACCGGGTCGCGAGCCGCTCGAGCAGCAGCGGCCGCAGCTCCTCGCGGTGGTCGTTGCGCAGCCCGACGGTCCGGAACCGCTCGTCCTCGGCGAGCTCGGGCACACCCATCGCCTGGACCAGCTTGCGGAACTGGCCGTCGTTCCCGGCCGCGATCACCAGGTCGCCGTCGCCGGTGGCCAGCGGCTCGTAGGGGAAGAGGCTGAGGTGGGCGTTGCCCATCCGGGACGGCACCATGTCGCCGGCGACGTACGCCGAGGTCTGGTTGACCAGCGTGGACATCGCGGTCGAGAGCAGGTTGGTCTCGACGTGCTGGCCGGCGCCGGTCGCGTCGCGGTGCCGCAGTGCGGCGAGGATGCCGATGACCGACTGCAGCCCGGTCATCACGTCGAAGACGGAGATGCCGGCGCGGTAGGGCTCGCCGTCGGGGTCGCCGGTG
This sequence comes from Nocardioides dongkuii, assembly GCF_014127485.1. Lineage (NCBI taxonomy): Bacteria > Bacillati > Actinomycetota > Actinomycetes > Propionibacteriales > Nocardioidaceae > Nocardioides > Nocardioides dongkuii. The sequence continues at coordinate 933,933 of NZ_CP059903.1, forward strand.
AGGCTCATCAGCCCGGACATCGCCTGGACCAGGAGGTCGTAGCCGGGCAGGTGCGCGCCGCCGGTCGAGCCGAAGCCGCTGATCGAGCAGTAGACGCTGGCCGGGTTCCGGCCGGCCACGTCGTCGTACCCGAGCCCGAAGCGGTCCAGGCCACCCGGCTTGAAGTTGTGGATGAACACGTCGGCCCGGCGGGACAGCTCGTGGGCCACCTCGAGGTCCTCGTCGTCCTTGAGGTCCAGGACGATCGAGCGCTTCCCGCGGTTGATCGCGAGGTAGTAGGTGCCGGTGTCGCCGCGGCGCGGCGGCACCCAGTGCCGGGTGTCGTCGCCGGCCGGGCTCTCGACCTTGACCACCTCGGCGCCCAGGTCGGCCAGCAGCATCGTTGCGTACGGGCCGGCGAGCACCCGGGAGAAGTCGGCGACGAGCACCCCGGCGAGGGGGCCGTCCGGTGCGGGGGACCCGGGGCTCGGCGTCGGTGCCTGGTCGATGGTCACAGACTCTCCCAGCATTTCGCGGACAATTGTCCGCTAATCTCCCCGAGTCTCGTCGCTGATGTCAAGAGTGGCGAAAAGAGACCGCCGGAGGCGGCCGACGAGCGCCAGGAAGGCTCTTGACATGTGACCGGCGTTACCCGAGGCTGACGCGAAAACGGACATCTGTCCGTCACGCCCGGAACGCCGGAGGTTGCGATGTCCACGCCTACGCCCCACGCCACCGACCTCGCCGGTGCGCCCGCCGTGGTGCTCCGCGGCGGCACCGTCCTGACCATGGACGACCGGCGCACCGTGCTGACCGACGCCGACGTGCTCGTCGTCGGCGACACGATCGAGGCGGTCGGCCCGGCGCTGCAGGTGCCCGAGGGGACCGTCGAGGTAGACGCCTCCGGCGGCATCGTGATGCCGGGCATGGTCGACACCCACCGACACATGTGGCAGACCGCGGTGCGCGGGTACGGCGCGGACTGGACGCTGACGCAGTACTTCGTGTGGAACTACCTCGAGCACGGGAAGAAGTTCCGACCCCAGGACATCTACGCGGGCAACCTGCTCAGCGGGCTGGAGGCCCTCGAGGCCGGCGTCACCACCAGCGTCGACTGGTCGCACAACCTGCACACCGTCGACCACGCCGACGCCGCGGTCGACGCGCTGGAGGAGGTGCCCGGTCGGTTCGTCATGGCGTACGGCAACATCCAGGCCGGTCCCTGGGAGTGGTCGGCGACCCCGGAGTTCCGCGACTTCGTCGAGCGTCGGATGACGCGCACCGACATGCTCGGCTTCCAGATGGCCTTCGACGTCACCGGCGACCCGGAGTTCCCGGAGCAGGCGGCCTTCGAGGTCGCCCGAGAGCTCGACGTCCCGGTGACCACCCACGCCGGCGTGTGGGGCGCGACGAACGACGACGGCATCCGGCTGATGCACGAGCACGGCTTCATGAGGCCCGAGACGGTCTACGTCCACGCCGCCACCCTGAGCGACGACTCCTACCAACGGATCGCGGCCACCGGCGGGCACGCGTCGGTGTCGGCCGAGAGTGAGGCCAGCTGCGGCCAGGGCTACCCCTCGAGCTGGTCGCTGCGTCGGCACGGCATCCCGATCTCGCTGTCGATGGACACCAGCGTCTGGATGAGCGGCGACATCTTCTCCGCGATGCGGTCCACCCTCAGCGCCGACCGCACCCGCGAGCACCACGAGGCGCACGCCAAGAACGAGACCGTCACCCACCTGCCCGTCCGTACCGCGGACGTCGTGGAGTGGGCGACCCGCGGCGGCGCCCGCGCCCTCGGCCTCGACGACGTGGTGGGCAGCCTCGAGCCGGGCAAGAAGGCCGACGTCGTGCTCATCAAGAACGACGACTCGCCGGTGATGTTCCCGGTGCTCAACCCCTACGGCCACGTGGTGATGCAGGCCCAGCGCGGCGACGTCCACACGGTCCTGGTGAACGGGCGGGTCGTGAAGCACGAGCACAAGCTCGTCGGCGCGGACCTCGCCAAGGCGCGCCGGGTGGTCGAGGAGACCGTCTCCCACCTGCAGGACGCCCTCGGCGAGTCCGCGTGGGCGGCCGGCATGAGCCCGGACATCCCGGAGTCGAAGGTGCTGGACAATCCCTACACCTACACCGAGTACGCCGACTCCTCGACGCACACCCGCTGAGCCGTGCCCACCGAGGGACTCCGGTCAGCCCCCGACCTGGGGGCGGGCCTGCCACAGCGCCCAGTCGGCGGCGACCTCGCCGGCGGTCTGCATCAGCCAGGGGAGGTACTCCCCGGTGAGCGTCTCCACACTCGTCTCCGCGGCGTGCACCGTGACGTTCATGGCGGCACGGACCGCGCCGTCGCCGTCGCGCACCGGCACGGCGATCGAGCGGATGCCGCGGGCCAGCTCCTCGTCGGCAAGCGCCCAGCCGCGGGCGCGGACGGCGCGGAGCTCGGCCTCGAGCTCGGCGGTGTCGTACGCCGGGTCCGGCAGGCCCGAGCGGGTCGGCTCGGCGAGGACGGCGGCGCGCGCGTCGGCGTCCAGCGCGGCCAGCAGCACCTTGCCCTGCGAGGTCGGCACCGCCGGGAAGCGGGTGCCGATGTCGACGCGCAGCGAGATGATCTTCGGCACCGCGACCCGCGCGACGTAGACGATGTCGGAGCCGTCGAGCTGGGTCATCGAGGACGACTCACCGGTCCTGGCGACGAGCGCCTCGAGGTGCGGCCGGGCCATGTCCCACAGCCCCAGGGACGCGGCGTACGCCGCCCCGAGACGCAGGACGCGGGGGGTCAGGGCGAAGCGGCTGCCGCTCGCCCGGACGTAGCCGAGCTCCTCGAGGGTGAGCAGCAGCCGGCGTGCAGTGGGCCGGGCCAACCCGGTCGCAGTGGCGATCTCGGCCAGCGTCATCTCGGGGTGCGCGGCGTCGAAGCAGGTGAGCACGTCGAGCCCCCGCGCGAGCGCCTCGACGAAGTCGGGTCCCGATCCACGGCCAGCCATGAGCCGATGCTCGCACAGCGGACGCTCGTCGAACACTCCGCAGGGTCATATCGCCGGGATGCGGACATCCGTACGAACCAGACCCGGCCCGCCGCAGGGCCCGACGGAAGGACCCCCTGATGGCGAAGCTGGTCGCGATCCTGGCCACGACCCACCACCCGTTCTACTACCAGACCAGCCAGCTGCCGGCCGACCAGGCGCCGCCGTTCGCGGCCGACTGGGTCCGCAAGGTGGAGGCCTACCGCGAGACGCTCACCCGGGCGCAGCCCGACGTGCTGGTGATGGTCGGCTCCGACCACTTCCACCAGCTGTGGCTGGACAACATGCCGCAGTTCCTCGTCGGCAAGGCGCCGTTCTACGACGGCAACTGGGAGAACGAGATCCGCGAGTTCGGCATGCCGAAGCTCTTCTTCCAGGGCCACGAGGAGCTCTCGGCGTACCTGCTCCGTGAGGGGATCGACCGCGGCTTCGACCTCGCGTTCTCCCACGAGCTGCGGGTCGACCACTCGATCACCTGCCCGATCCTCACGGTCCGGCCGCAGAACGACCTGCCGATCGTGCCGATCTACACCAACATCTTCGCCCCGCCGCTGCCGCGGCCCGAGCGCTTCGTCCAGCTGGGCACGACGATCCGCGAGATCATCGACGCCTGGCCGAGCGAGATGCGGGTGGCGGTCATCGGCTCCGGTCACCTCTCCCTCGAGCTCGGCGGGCCGCGCCAGTTCGGCCCGCACGGTCCGGACCCGGACTTCGACGCCCAGGCGGTCGACTGGATCAAGAACGGCGACATCGACGGCGTCCTCTCGAACGTCACCCTCGAGAGCCTGCACGCGCCGGGCAACGCCACCCACGGCTTCATGGACTTCATGCTGATGATGGGGATCGCGGGCTACGCCAAGGCCGACTACGCCGACAACCTCGATCTCTTCCACACGATGGAGGCCTACTTCACCTGGTACCCGGACCCGAGCCTGGTGCCCGGCCTGCCGCTGACCTCGAACGGAGCTCTGTGATGAGCAAGTACCTCCTCAACAAGTTCCTGTTCACCGTCGACCGCGACACCTCGCTCACCGAGCGCTACCGCGAGGACCCCGCCGGCACCGTCGCCTGGTGGGAGGCCGAGGAGGCCAACCGCATCCTCAACTGCACCGACGCCGAGAGGTCGACGTGGCTCTCGTTCACCGACGAGGAGCGTCAGGCGCTGGCCACCCACGACCACGTCGCGCTCTTCGAGATGGGCGCCCACCCGTTCCTCACGCTCACGCTCTGGATCGCGATGTTCGAGCGGGACTGGGACGAGCCGCTGGGCATGCAGCTCGACTACGGCGCGAAGCTCGCCTACGCCACCCAGCCCTACCCCGACATCAGCTGCTGAGCCGGGGCAGGATGGCCGGATGGTTGACGAACAGCACGGACTGGTGTTCCCGAGCGACGAGGAAGGTCGCCGCAGCACGACGGCGCTGGGGCGAGCAGTGGTCGCCGACGCGCTGCGGCCGGTCGACGAGGTGGGCGCGCGGGCGGCCGAGCGGGAGACGGCCTGGCGCGGGGAGTACCTGCTCTACTTCCGCCGGCTCGTCGAGGCCGGCCTCGGTTCACCCGAGGACGCCCTCGCCGTCGCGCGGGCCGGGCTGGACTCGCTGCACGGACGGATGCGGGTGCTCGGCGATGCCGGCGAGGCACCGCTGTCCGCGTGGCCTGGTGGGACCGAGGGCTTCGACCAGGTCGAGGTGACCGGCGCGGGGGAGCGGGTCGAGGAGCTCGTGGTGCCCTACCGCGGGGACCGGCTGCGCGGCGACGACCTCCGCCGTCAGGTCGACCGCTGGGTCGGGGCCGGTGTCGTCGAGCCGTCCGTGGCGGACGCCGTCGGGACCGTGGTGGACAACCCCGGGTGGCTGCGGCTCGAGGGCCACACCGTCGCGGTCATCGGCGCGGCTTCGGAGATGGGACCGCTGCAGGCGCTGACCCGCTGGGGCGCGCGGGTCGCCGCCGTCGACCTGCCGAGGAGCGGCCTCTGGGACCGCGTCGCCGAGACCGGCCGCACCGGCGCCGGCACCGTGGTCGCGCCGGTGGCCGACAGCGTCCCCGGCGCCGACCTGCTCGCCGACGTACCGGCGCTCGCCGAGTGGCTCACCGCCCAGCCGGGCACGCTGGTGCTCGGCAACTACGTGTACGCCGACGGCGCCACCAACGTCCGCGTCAGCACGGCCGTCGACGAGCTGAGCCGCCGACTGCTGGCCACCCGCGACGACGTCGCGCTGGCGTTCCTCGCCACCCCGACCGACGTCTTCGCCGTCCCGCGCGACGCGGTGGAGCAGGCCACCGAGCGCTACGAGTCCCGGTCCGCGATGTCGAAGACGATCGGCCGGCCCCTCCGCGCCGCCTCGGGTGGCCGGCTGCTGCGCCGCGCGTACGCCGCCGACTCCGACCCCGGCCTCAACGACTCGCTCGTCCCGCAGCAGGGTCCCAACTACGCGCTCGCCAAGCGACTGCAGCGCTGGCGCTCGATGGTCGCGCGCCATGAGGGTGCGACCGTGTCGATGAACGTCGCCCCGCCCACCCGCACCCGGTCGGTGGTCAAGAACCGCGCCCTCGCCGCGGCGTACGCCGGCGCCCACCGGTTCGGGGTCGAGGTCTTCGACCCCTCGACCTCCAACGTCCTGATGGCGGCGCTCCTCGTCCACGACCTGCACACCGGCGGCGGCCCGCGCCACGACCACCCCTGGCAGGACGAGGCGTACGCCGCGGCGCACGGTGGCCTGTGGCGCGGGGCGTACGCCCCGCGCAGCGCCCTGGGGCTCGCCGCGCTGCTGGGGATCGGCGCCGCCCGGGCCTGACCTGACCAGCGAGTCGGTGCTGGTCCGGGCTGATCCGCCTGTCGTCAGGTCCCGGGCTGCTGGTCCCGACTGCGGTAGGTGAGCAGCCCCTCGATCCCGCGCAGGAACGTCTCGACGATGGGGGCGGGGTCGGTCAGGCTGCCGGCCGTCATGGCGCCATCGCGCAACATGATGAAGTGCCGGGCGGCGGGTTCGGCGTCGGGCTTCCCGGTCTCGCCGAACAGCTGGGTCATCGTGTCCAGGAACCAGGCCCGGTGCTCGAGGACGGCGCGGTGGACCGGGTGGTCCGGGTCGGGGTACTCGGCGGCGGCGTTGAGGAACGCGCACCCCCGGAAGGTCGGCCCCTGGATGTCGTCGGCGATCGACCGGCCGATCGTGCGTACGACGTCGTCGGTGGAGATGCCCTCGGCCCGCGCGGCGTCCACCCGGGCGCGGATCGCCTCGTCGGCCTGGGTGAGGTAGGCGACGACGAGGTCGTCCTTGCTCGGGAAGTGGCGGTAGAGCGTGGCCCGGGTGACGCCGGCCGTGGCGATGATGCGGTCGATGCCGACCGAGTGGAGCCCCTCGGCGTAGAAGAGCCGGCTCGCCGTGCTGAGCAGTCGGGCTCGCGCCTCCGACATGTGGTTCCGCCCTTCGTGGAGTTTCTGCTTCCGACGCTAGCAGACAGAACGATCGGTCTTGACAAGTCCTCGGAGGGGGTTCACTCTGAAAGAGACCGATCGGTCTATCTACCCGTGAATCATCGAAAGAGGAAGTCCATGTCCACTCCCGCCGTCACCAGTCACCCCCACACCACCGCGGACCAGCCCGAGGACGAGGCGGTCAGCCTCCGGCGGCTGTACTACGGCCGCTTCGCCTTCGCCGTCGTCTGGGCGGGGCTGCTCGCCGCCACCGCCTCGTCGCTCGGTCCGGCCAGCGTGACCCTGCTGCTGGTCTACCCCCTGTTCGACGCGGCGGCCGCCGTGTTCGACCTCCGCTCGGCTGCCGCGCGGCAGCGGGTGCCGCTCCTCATCAACCTGGCGCTGAGCCTGCTCACGGTGGCCGGCCTGGCCGTCGCCGCCACCTCCGGCATCCCGGACGTCCTGCGCGTATGGGGCGCCTGGGCGATCACCGCGGGCATCGTCCAGCTGGTCGTCGCGATCCGGCGCCAGCGGCTCGGCGGCCAGCTCGCGATGATCCTCAGTGGTGGGATCTCCGTCCTCGCGGGCGCCGGCTTCGTGCTGATGGCTGACGGCGCGGACGCGTCGCTCACCAGTCTCGCCGGCTACGCGACGCTGGGCGGCATCTTCTTCCTCGTCTCGGCGGTCCGCCTGCACCGTGCGGCCGTGAAGGCCGACCGGTGACCGGCACGGAGGCCACCGACGCCGTCGACGTGGTGGTCATCGGCGGCGGGCCGGTCGGCGAGAACGTGGCCGACCGGGTGGTGCAGGCCGGACTGAGCGCGGTGGTCGTGGAGCGCGAGCTCGTCGGTGGCGAGTGCTCCTACTGGGCCTGCATGCCGACCAAGGCACTGCTTCGCGACGCCGCCGCGCTGCGAGCGGTCCGCGCTCTGCCGGCGGCCGCCGGGGCAGTCACCGGGGACCTCGACGCCGGCGCCGTGCTGCGCCGACGGGACCGGTTCGCCTCGGACTGGAACGACGCCGGGCAGGTCGACTGGCTCGACGAAGCCGGGATCGGCCTGGTCCGGGGCCACGGGCGCCTCACCGGGCCGCGAGCCGTGACGGTCACCGGTGCGGACGGCACGACCACCGTCCTGCAGGCGCGCCACGCGGTCGTCGTCGCCACCGGCTCCCGCGCCCTGGTGCCGCCCGTCCCGGGACTGGCGGAGGCAGCGCCGTGGACGAGCAGGGAGGCGGCAGCCGCGCGGCGGGTGCCCGAGAGCTTGGCGATCATCGGCGGCGGCGTGGTCGGGTCCGAGATGGCCACTGCGTTCACGGCGCTCGGGTCGCAGGTCACGCTCGTCTCGCAGACCCGTCTGCTCCCCGGCGTGGAGGGCTTCGCCTCCGAGCACGTCGCCGATGCGCTCCGGGCGGCCGGAGCCGCGCTGCACCTGGGCGTGGGGGCAACCGACGTACGCCGCGACGCCTCGGGCGTCGTACACCTCACCCTCTCCGACGGCGCGCTGGTCGAGGCCGAGGAGGTCCTGGTCGCCGCGGGCCGGACCCCGAACACCCACGACCTGGGGCTGGACAGCGTCGGTCTGACTCCGGGGGACTGGCTGACGGTCGACGAGACGCTCGCCGTCATGGACGGCTCAGGCCGCCGTACCGGCGACGGCTGGCTGTACGCCGCCGGAGACGTCAACCGCCGAGCGCTGCTGACCCATCACGGCAAGTACCAGGGCCGTGCGCTCGGCGACGCGATCGCCGCGCGCGCCCACGGGCAGGAGCCCGACACGGGCCCGTGGGGACGCCACGCGGTGACCGCCGACGAGCGGGCCGTCACGCAGGTCGTCTTCACCGACCCCGAGGTCGCTGCCGTCGGCCTGACCGCCGAGGCCGCGGTGGCCGCCGGCATCGCCACCCGGGTCGTCGACCACGACCTCGGCGCGGTGGCCGGCGCGGCGCTGCACGCGGACGGCTACCGGGGCCGCGCCCGGATGGTCGTCGATGCGAACCGCGGCGTCCTGGTCGGGTTCACCGTGGTCGGTCCCGACGTCGGCGAGCTGCTGCACGCCGCCACGATCGCCATCGCGGCGGAGGTCCCGCTGGACCGCCTCTGGCACGCGGTCCCCGCCTACCCCACGATGAGCGAGATCTGGCTGCGGCTCCTGGAGGCCGACGGGCGGGACCAGTGTCAGCAGCGGCCGTAGGAACCGATGACACCTCCGGCGGCTGCTCCGCCGATCTCGCCGACGTAGGTGTCGAATCGCGCGTTCTTGGTGATCTTGATCTTCTTGACGGCCGAGATCCGGCCCGCGGCGGCCCGGACCTCGCGGCTCGTCGCCCCGCCCGTGCGGCGGTAGACGCCTCCGCGGTGCGCGTGCTTGCCGGCCCGGTTGTCGAGCCGGAGCCGGAGGTACGCAGTGCCCTTCACGGTGGTGCGGCAGACCTGGAGCTTCGCGTCGTGGATCGTGGTGTCCGAGGTCCAGCCGGCGGCCGCCGGGGCGGAGCTCGTGACGCCGAGGAGGAGCATCGTGCTCAGGACAGTGAGGACGGTGGCGAGCGCTGCGCTGCGCAGGGGGCGAGTGGGCATGGGCGATGGTAACCGCGGCCCCCCGCCGTCCTCGGACGTACGCCGCGGCTGACCGACGTACCGGGTCAGGGCCGCCGGCCGACCGGCTGGACGTGCACGTCGACGGGATAGGTGGGCCGGTCCGGCCACACGCGCGGCACCACGTCGCGGTCGATGCCGTGGGCGAAGCGCCGTACGGGCAGCCCGGCGGCCCGTGCCTCCCGCTCGCTCCGGGTGTCCCAGCCGATCACCGCCATCGGTCGGCCGTCGTGGTCCACGACCCAGGTCTCCACCGCGTGGCGCAGGTTGACGAGGTCCGGCACCCACCGGACCTGCGCGACGGCGGCGATCGTGTGCGCGGGGAACGTGGCGACGACCCGCCGCCCCCGCCGTACCTCGAGGACCCCGTCCCGGACAGCCACCGAGGCGGGGCGGACGAGGTCGGCCACTGACCATCCGACGGGGAGGGGCGGCACGCTGTCGAGGTCGTCCCCGTGGAGGAAGTTGGTCAGCCGGTTGGCGGTCTCGAAGGCGGTGGCGGGCGGGCCGACAGGCGCCGTGTCCGGCCCGGTGCCCGCGCCGACCGGCTGCCAGTGGCCGGGGATCTCGGAGCGCAGCACCTTCTCGACCTCGTCGAGGTCGTCCGCGAGCCCCGGGCGCTGGGCGAACAGGAACCAGCCGGCCAGGACGAGGACCGCTCCCATCAGGAGGGCAGGGAGACCGTCGCGCGGCGTGAGGCAGACGAGCAGCACGCCGCCGCCGATGAGGAGGTGGCCCATCCCCTGCCCCTTCGTCGCGACGGTGACGAGCACCTGGTCGCCCTCCATCAGGGTCGCCGTCCCGAGCGTCATCAGCATGGCGCTGCCGGCGAACCCGGAGCCGGCGTACTCCTTGACCACGAACGTCGTCGCGTTCTTCCGCCGGAAGGTGCGGTTCGCGCCCAGGGGCCACGGCATCGCGCCGTCGACCTTGTTGTCGAACGCCCGGAGCCGTGCTGTCTCGGCCTCGGGGACCGTGACGACGTACTCGCGCTTCACGGGACGACAGTGTGCCCGAGGGTCCTGGCGCGGGACGGGGAACGGGGCGGCGGCCGAGGTCGGCCGCCGCCCCGTGGCGGTGTGGATCGATCAGCGGCGCTTGCGCACCACCTTCAGCGTCGCCGTGTCGCGGGACGCAGCGACCGTGTCGCTGCCGAGGTAGCGGACGACGAGCTTGTGCTTGCCGACGCCGAGCTTCTTCAGCTTCACCACGCCGCGGCCGGCCTTGGTGAGGGTGACCGAGCCGAGCGTGCGGCCCCTGGTGGTGGAGACCTTCACCTTGCCGGTGGGCACGGTCGTGCCGGCGGCGACGGCGACCCGGACCTTGGCGCGCTGACCCTGCTTGATCCGGTCCCGCACCAGGTCGGCGAGCGTCACGCTGATGGCGTCCGTCGGCTCCTCGGTCGGCTGGTCGCACGTCTCGGCGGTGTCGGGGTCGGCGAGCGGGGTGCAGGCGAAGGCGGTCGGGTTGATCTCCTCCGGCGACTTCCACACGTCCGCCGCGGCCTCGTAGTCGGCGGCGAAGCCGATCAGGCTTTCCTCGGTGTACGCCGTGCCGAGGAAGGTGATCGCCACGGGGCGTCGGTTGGCGGGGGTGTAGCCGGCCGGGAGCGTGATCGAGGGGTAGCCGGCGCGCGCGCCGATGCCCGTCGTACCCGCGCTGCTGACGATCGCCTCGATGTTGTTCTGCTCCAGCACCGCGTCGATGCCGGCGCGGGTCTCGGTGATGCCCTGGGCACGGGCGGACTCGTACGCCGTGGCGGTGGCGGGGTCGGACAGGTTGACCGCCTCGGAGTCGGTCAGCAGCGTCTGGCCGAACTTGAGTGCCACGCCGGCGTGCGCCTTGTTGTACTCGATGATCTCGGCGAGCGACTTCCTCGGCGCGTTCGCGGGCAGCCGCGAGAGGTAGGCGTTCAGGTCGCGCTTGAACTCGTAGGTGAGGATGCCGGGCGCGGTGGTGTTGGTCGGCGCGTTGACCTGGACCAGCTCGGCGCCCTGGGCCCGGAGCACGTCGAGCGCGGCGAGGTAGGTCTCGTTGGTGGAGGTCAGGTAGCCCAGCCGCACGCCGTCGAGGGCGTCCGCGTCGATGCTCGCGGTGTAGTCGACGTCGTCGAAGGTCGCCGAGATGCCGTCCTGGGTGGCCGGGTCCTCGGGGTCGGCGCCGGTCGTGAGGCCGGTGAGGATCGCGGCCGCGTCGTACACCGAGCGGGTCATCGGCCCGGCGGTGTCCTGGGACGCCGAGATCGGGATGACGCCGGTCCGGCTGATCAGCCCGACGGTCGGCTTGATGCCGACCAGCGAGTTGGCGTTGGCCGGGCTGAGGATCGAGCCGGAGGTCTCGGTGCCGACGGTGCCCGCGGCCATCGCCGTGGACGCGGCCACGCCGGACCCGGCGCTCGACCCGCTCGGCGTCTGCGAGAGGTCGTAGGCGTTGAGCACCTGGCCGCCGAGCGAGCTGTAGCCGGAGGGCATGCCGCTGGTCATGTAGTTGGCGAACTCGGTGAGGTTGAGCTTGCCGAGGACGATCGCCCCGGCCTCCTCGAGCGACGCGGTCAGCGGCGCGTCGGCGGCGGGGTAGGAGTTGGCGAGCGCCACGTTGCCGGCCGTCGTGGGCATCCCGGCCACGTCGATGTTGTCCTTGAGCAGGATCGGGATGCCGAAGAGCGGGCCGTCCGCCTTGCCGGCCGCGCGGGCCTTGTCGGCGGCCTCGGCCTGGGCGAGGGCGGTGCTCGAGAGCTGGCGTACGGCGTTCAGGCGGGGGCCGTCGTAGTTGATCGCGTCGATGCGGGCCAGGTAGGCCTTGACCAGGTCGACCGAGGTGAACGTGCCCGCGGTGAGCCCGGCCTGAAGGTCCTCGATGCTCGCCGTGGCGAGGTCGAGGCCACCGGGCAGGGTCTTGGGGGAGACGCTGCTGGGGGCGGCGGCGACCGCCGTGGGTGCGAGCAGCGCGCTGGTCGTGAGCGACGCGGCGACGGCGGCGGAGCCGACGACGCGGACGAGGCGGGAGCGCGACCGGGACCGGCGCGCGGAGGAGAGCGACATGGTGTCCTTCGGGGGGAGGGAGCTGGCGGCGCCCCTGCGGCGGCCGCAGGGGGATCAGAACCCGGGCATGTTTCGCGTAGGTCACCTGGTGCTGGGCCCTGAGTCGCCGGGGGCGGATCGACCGCGGTGCCCCGGAGGTCGGGGGCCTGGCTGACCCGGTATCCGGAGACTCTTCGGTCGTCGGTGTCGCTGACCGCGAATCAACCGTTACCTACTGTTGACACAGGACGGCGTCGGCCACCTCCTTGCTCCGCGCAGCGCGCACGCAGGCGGCGACGAGCCGGGGGAGGTCCGGCGGCGCCACGAGGTCGGCGAGCTCGGCCGGTGCAGTGGGCAGGCCGACGCGCTCGGCGCCCTTCGCGGCGAGCCGGTCGACGTACGGTGCGACGTCGGGCCAGACGCCCTGCACCTCGCGGAGGAAGATCGCCGCGCCCACCGGTCCGATGCCCGTGAACTGCTGCAGCCCCTTCTCGAGCTCGCGGACGCCGTCGCACTCCGCGTGCAGCTCCCG